>DATHEQ010000385.1:0-7282 GCA_035318505.1 Polyangiaceae bacterium
GCGAAGTTCGGGTGCGTCCCGTGCCGTCGCTGCCGCGCGTCGTGTTCGGTCACGATGCCACGTTCGTGGGGTCGCCCGATTGGTGGCGCCTCTTCGAATACCTGGTCGAGCAGGAGCGGGGCCTCGATTTTCACGAGGACCTCTGGACGCCGGGCGTTTTCTCGGTAAGCCTTTTGCCTAACACCGCGAGCTTCTTGGTGGTCGCCACCGACCATTTGCCGTCGGGCCACCCGGGCGACCTTTTGGCGCAAGCCGCGCACGCTTTGGTGGAGAAGGACCCGGGGCCGTCCTTTTCCCGCACGCGGCGCGCGCTCTCGGTCGCGCGTTCGCACTTCATCATCGAGGACGTGCGCGAGCCCGTCATCATCGCCGGCTACCCCTGGTTCGAGTCATGGGGGCGCGACACGCTCATTGCTTTGCCCGGTCTCTTGCTCGTCCACCACGAAACCGAGACCGCGGCCAAGGTGCTAGCAACGCTCATTTCCCACATGGAAGACGGCCTCGTCCCGAACCGCATTCCCGACGAAGGCAAGGCGTTCGACTACCACGCTGCCGACGCGACCCTTTGGCTGTTCGAAGCGGCGCGACTCTATGCCGACCAGGTCGGCATGAACGACACGTTTTTACGCGAGCAGCTCTTCGTCGCCCTCGTCGGCGCGTTTGCTGCGATCGAGAAGGGCACCCGGCACAACATCCATCTCACGGCGGAGGGCCTTTTCGCAGCCGACGACCCCGGTTTTGCGCTGACTTGGATGGACGCCAAGACCGGCGGACGCGCCATCACCCCCCGCCCCGGTCTTCCCATCGAGCTCCAGGCACTCTGGACGCGCGCCTGCGATACGCTGGCGATGCTGGCGGCGGCGTATGGCAATACCAAGCTCGCCATCCACGCCAAAGATGCCCACGCGCGCGCGCTCTTTTCTTTCCGGAGGCGCTTTTGGTGCGAGAGCACCGGGTATCCTTACGACGTCGTCCCTGAATCGCCCCACGACCATGCCCACGCCGACCCGTCGATCCGCCCCAATGCGGTCGTAGCGCTGGCGGTGGAGCCGCGACTTTTCGATTCGCATCAAGCGGCCTCGATCCTGGCCGTCGCCGAACGCGAGCTGCTCACCCCGTATGGCCTTCGCTCGCTCTCCCCTCGCGAGAGCGCCTACCGGGGGCGCTATCGCGGCGCCGTGGCCGACCGCCACTCCGCCTATCACCAGGGCACCGTCTGGCCGTTCCTGCTCGGCTTTTATGTACGCGCAGCGGCGCGCCACAAACAGCGTGACCCCGCGGCGCGCGAAGCCCTGGAGAAGCTTTTGGAATCAGCAGTCGGCAACGCGCTCGCGCTCGGGCAAGTGCCGCAGCTGGCCGACGGCGATGCACCGCATTATCCGGGCGGGGCGGTGTCTCAGGCCTGCAGCGTCGCCGAGCTGTCGCGTGCTCTCTTCTGGGATCTTGCCTGAGCCAAGCGCGTGACCCAAACTGACAGCTTGACGCGGCTCACCGACAAGCCCCTGCCTACGCCCGACGTCACGACGCTCCGCTACCGGCGCATCGTTCTGCTGCTCGTCGCGCTGGTCATCGTGCCCACCGGTCTCATCACTGCGGTGGGCACGCTGCTCATGTTTCTCGGCGAGGCGCGCGTCAACCTGGTCATGGGGATCTTGATTCTTTGTTTCACCGGCGCCGTCGTCACCGGCAGCGTGCTCGTCTGGGTCTTCGTCCGGCGCGAAGCGAATCTCTCCAAGCTCCAGAGCGATTTCGTCTCCAAAGTGTCCCACGAGCTTCGTACCCCTCTTACGTCGATCCGCATGTTCACCGAGACGCTGCAGCTGCGCCGGGGGGACACCGAGCTCGAGAACCGCTGCGTGGAAGCGCTCGGCAAAGAGAGCCTGCGCTTGCAGACGCTCATCGACCGCCTCCTCGAGTGGGGCCGCATGGAAAGCGGTCGCCGCAGCTTCGTCAAGCGCGAGACCGACGCCGGCAAGGTCGTCGAAGCCGCCGTTCACGCCTTCGAGCCGGTGCGCGAGAGGCGCGACGTCGAGCTCGACATCGATATCGCTCCGAGCCTTCCGGTCATCGTGGCCGATCACGACGCGCTCGTCGACGCAGTGATCAACCTCCTTTCCAATGCCTATAAGTATGGAGGCGAGCCGCGGCGCATCAGCATCAGCGCCAGCGCCGCCGAGGGGCGGGTGCGCATCGCGGTCAAAGACAACGGGGGCGGCATTGCCCACGCCGAGCACAAGCGCATCTTCCAAAAGTTTTATCGCGTCGACGATCGTTTGGCCCGACAAAAGGAGGGGTCCGGTCTCGGGCTCGCCATCGTCGAGCACATCATGCGCGCGCACGGCGGTCGCATCGAGCTCGACAGCGCGCCCGGCCAAGGATCGACCTTCACGCTGATCGTCGCGGCCCTCACCGCTTCGCCCGATACCGGCACGGCCGCGCGGGCGATCGTGATAGGACCTCCCCCGCGCGAAAGCTGATGGAGACGGGAATGTGGTGAGCCCGGCTGATAACAACGGAATGACCCGAACCATACTCGTCATTGAGGACGATCCCAGCATCACCATGGGTCTCGAGCTCAACCTGCGCGCCGAAGGGTACAAGGTCATCCTTGCCCACGACGGCGAGGAAGGGCTCGCCAGGGCGCGTCAGGAAGACGTCGACCTGCTCATCTTGGACGTCATGCTCCCGCGCCTCAACGGGTTCGAGGTGCTGCGCATTTTGCGCGGGGAGGGGAGCGAGATCCCGGTGCTGATGCTTTCGGCGCGCGGCGCGGAGATGGACAAGGTGATGGGGCTCGAGCTCGGCGCCGAGGACTATGTCACCAAACCGTTTGGGTTAGCCGAGCTCCTCGCGCGCGTGCGCGCCATTCTTCGTCGCGACGGCAAGGGAAAGGGCGCGCGAAGCTCGATTTTTCGCTCCGGCGTTCTCGAGATCAACGCCGGCACTCGGCAGGTTTCGCGCGATGGCAAGGAAGTCGAGCTCACGGCGACGGAGTTCGACGTCTTGCTCTGCCTTGTCGAGGCCAAGGGGCGCGTGCTCTCGCGCGAGCAAATCCAGGCGCACGTGTGGGGACCCGACCACCACGGAACGACGCGCACCGTCGACAACTTCCTGCTGCAGCTGCGCGCCAAGCTCGAGGTCGACCCCGGCGAGCCGAAGCACCTCGTCACCGTTCGCGGCGTCGGCTACCGCTTCGTTCCTTGAGCTCTCGCGCCCGTGCGCCTCGGCTCAGGAGGGGGGCGAAGTGGCGAACAGCCGCCGCGCGGTGGGCCGGTCCAGCATGCGCTGCATGTGCGCGCGGATCTGGGGGTAGGCGTCGAGCAGCTTCCGGCGCGTCGCCCAGCTCATCATCGAGGCGAGGACGATATCGGCAATGGACAGCTGGCCGTCCGCCAAGAATGGCGTGCGCGCGAGCTCCTTCTCGACCACCGCGGCCGCGGCGTCAAAGCGCGCGCGCGCCCACGGGACAATGGCACTGACGCGTTGCTCTTGCGGAAGGTCGGCTACGTGGAAGGCGATGAGATCGAGCGCCGACTCGAGCTCCGTCATCAAAAAAAAGAGCCATTTCGTTACTTCGCCGCGCGCGGCCGTGCCCGCCTCCGGCAAGAGCCGGTGCTCGGGATCGAGATCGGCGATGTAGAGGCAGAGCGCAGCCGATTCGAACAGCGCGCGATCCCCGTGCTCGAGCGCGGGCACGCGGCCGAGCGGGTGCAGCTCTCGATGACGACGTTTTTGCTCTTCGGTCGCGTCGTCGAGCTCGACCAGCTCGTACGGTATTCCGAGCTCCTCCAGCACCCAGCGCGGCCGCGCGCCGCGCGTTTGCCGCGCCGTGTAAAGGCGGACGACGGTCATCGCGGACCGCCGACGAACGCGTCGAGCGGCGCAAGAACGGTCACGATCACCGCGAGCCAGAGCACGCTCCACACCATCAAATAGACTGCCCCCGCCCACAGTTCCTGGCGGCCCGGCTTGTGCTCGTGCGAAGCGTCGGTCGATGTGGTTCCCCAATGCCAGTGCGATACGGCGTCTGTTCTCGTGGACATGTTCGTTTCCTCCGCAATGGGCGTCGCACGCCCTACCAATGCCAAGCCGGGGCCCTCCCCTCGCACCCGCCCGCCCGCTGTCCTCGACTGCCTCGGCCGCACGCAAGGCGCCCGGGTGGTCCGTTCTGCTGTCTCTATAACCTTCAACATGACTTTCACGGGTTAGAATGTGGCCCTTGCCAACTAACCTGTCAACGCCTATTTGATGGTTAGTACGATGGTTGGGTCGCGGCACGAGCACCGGCATGTTTTCGACTTCTTGGCAGGTCGTCTGGCCATCGACTTCGTCAATACGGTGAGCGGCAAGCGCCAGCTCGCCCCGATAGAACGTCTGAACGACTACGGGGACGTGCTCTCTTGGGCCGAGCAAATTGGAATTGCGAGCGCCGCGCGCACCAAGGCGTTGCGGCGCATCGCGCGCGAGCATCCGCGCCAAGCCGAAGCCGCCTTGGCTCGCGCCAAAGAATTGCGCGAATCGCTTTTTCGCATCTTCTCCGCCGTCGCGGCCCACGAGCCCGCGAGCAGTGCCGATCTCGAGCTTTTGAATCGCGAGCTGACGGAGGCGTTTTCACATCTTCGGCTCGCGGAGAGCCCTGATGGCTTCGCGTGGTCGTTTTCGGACGACGAATCACTGGTGAGCGTGCTCTGGCCGGTGACCCGCTCCGCCGCCGACGTTCTGATGAAGGACGATCCCGCGCGCGTTCGTAGGTGCGAAGCGCCGGATGGCTGCGGCTGGCTTTTCTACGACGAAACGCGCAATGCGACGCGCCGGTGGTGCAGCATGAAAGATTGCGGCAACCGTGCCAAGGCGCGACGGCACTACGCGAAGAGCAAAGAGACCGATTGACGATGGCGCCGTGCCATCAGCGATAAAAGTCGTATCCGCGCTTGCTGCGCACGACGCCGAGGTCCAAGTCCTGGCCGGGGAGTAGCTCGCCTAGATAGTTGGATCCGCGCCGCAACGCGCCGCTTTCGTCGCGCACCATGATCCAAATGGGCCGCTCGGTCACGGGATCGCGCAGCTCGACCCCCACGTTGCCCGACTCCATTTTGCTCAAGGTGAAGACGCCATCGTCATCGGTGCTGATCTTGTGCGTGATCGCGCGCAAATAAGACGACGTGAGCGGGCGTCCCGTGCGGGCGTCGTTAGGTATCACCCTGAACTCGAGCTCCGCCCGAATGGGGCGGAGCGATCGCGCGTCGACCAGGAAGCCGTGCACCGCTCCGAAGCGCGTCAGGCTCACTTGAATCGGATCGGTTGCACCCTCGTCGACTTCGAAGGCGAGCGCTGCCCCGCCGACTTCGGCCGCGACATGCAGCGTATATTGGCCCGGGCGAAGGGTCATCACGGGGCGACGGCCTCGGCTCTCGTCGACCTCGGTGCGGAGGACCATTTCCGTGGAAGAGCGTTTTCGTCGATCGACGGTGAGGTCATAACGTAAAACGGGCGATCCCTCGAAGGACACGACGACGCCGACGTCTCGCACCGACGCGCTGGGGCTTGCGAGATCCCGCGCCGCCAGAGGATGGGACGAAGGTGACGGCGACAGCGTCGGGGGCTGACGGGCGGGCGCGACGGCGCTCTCTTCGGCGACCGGGCGCGCATCTTCCGATCCGACCTCACCAGGGTAGATGCCGCCGACGATCGCGGCGGCCCCCAGTACGACGGCGCCCAGCCCGCGCAACAATAAACCTCGCACATCCGACGAAAGCATCAGGGTCGATTATGCGAGGGGATGCCCCGGCGGTCGAGACCGGAATCGACAATGCGGGGCTGGCGACACGAATTTTCTCCAGCATGGCGCGATCGAGACGCGTCCCCACGAAACGATTCCATTCATCCGTTCGCCGCTCTAGAAGTCGGCGCATGATCCTCGGGCGTCTCGTCCTCACTTTCTTGGGTGTTTCGATCTTTTCCGCGTGTGCGCGTGGCTCGCACCCCGAGTCGCCCGGCGCGACGCCGCTGGCTGCTCCCGCGCCGACCATGGCCGCTTCGGGTACGGCCGCCGCGGAATCTTCGCCGGTAGCTGCCACGGCCAAGAAGCGCGTCGTGGTCATTGCGGGCCGCCTTTTCGACGCCAAAACCGCCAAAGTGATCGCCGGCCCGCACGCCATCGTCATCGAAGGCGATCGCATCGTCTCGGTGGAGGCCGCCGCCGGCGTAAAACCCGTCGCAGACGAGAAACGCATCGACCTGTCGGGCGCCACCGTGCTTCCGGGCCTCATCGACGTGCACACCCATCTCACCAGCAATCCCGAGCTGATTGGCTACGCCGCGCTCGGCGTCAGCCTGCCGCGCGAGGCGCTGATCGGCGCCAAGAACGCGAGGATCACCCTCGAGGCGGGTTTTACGACGGTGCGCAATGTGGGTGCCAGCGGCTACAGCGACGTCGCGCTGCGCGAGGCGATCGAGGCCGGGGATTTGCCGGGCCCGCGTTTGCTGGCGAGCGGACCGCCTCTCGGAATCACGGGAGGTCATTGCGATGAGAACCTGCTGCCGTTCGCGTACCACCAGACCGCGGAGGGCGTTGCCGACGGCGTCGAGGGCGTACAGCGGCGTGTGCGGGAGGTCGTCAAATACGGCGCCGACGTCATCAAGTTCTGTGCGACGGGCGGCGTGCTGTCCAAAGGCGATGACCCCAAAGCCTCGCAATACACGCAGGAAGAAATGCGCGCGCTCGTCGTCGACGCGCACCGGCTCGGGCGGCGCGTCGCGGCGCATGCGCATGGCGGAGAAGGGGTCCGCTGGGCGGTGGAAGCAGGCGTCGATTCCATCGAGCACGGGTCGTACATCGACGACCCGGCGATCGCGGCGATGAAAGCCAAAGGGACGTACTTGGTACCGACCCTCTATCTGGCCGAATGGTTCCTCGCCAACGCCGAACGTTTGCACGTACCGCCGTACATCATGGAAAAAGCGCGCCAGGTCATGCCTGCTGCCGAAAAAGCCATTGCCCGCGCCGTGAAAGCCGGGGTCAAGATCGCCTATGGGACCGATGCTGCCGTCTATCCGCACGGCTTCAACGGCCGTCAATTTGCCGTGCTGGTGAGGATCGGGATGACGCCGGCGCAGGCCATTCAGAGCGCGACGTGGAACGCCGCCGAGCTCCTCGGCTGGAGCGACCGAGTAGGGATTGTCGCGTCCGGCCATTTCGCTGACCTCGTCGCGGTGGACGGCGATCCCACGCAAAATGTTAGCCTACTCGAACGGATCCCCTTCGTGATGAAGGGCGGTATGG
>DATHEQ010000386.1:0-4948 GCA_035318505.1 Polyangiaceae bacterium
ACAAGGGTTCTCGCGGCGCAGCCCCGGCGGTCGTTCGCACCAAAGATCAAGCCAAGAAGCGAGCGCAAGAGGTTCTCAAGAAATCCAGAGGTCCGCAGGCGTCGGATTTTGCCGCTCTGGCCAAGAAGTACTCCGACGATCCCGGGTCGGGACCCAAAGGTGGTGAGCTTGGGCAATTCAATCGGGGGCAAATGGTGAAACCTTTCTCCGATGCGGCCTTTGCTCTCAAGCCGGGTGACGTGTCGGAGATCATCGAATCCGAGTTCGGCTTTCACGTCATCAAGCGAACGCAGTGAGCGCGACGTAGACGCGTGTCCGACCCCGTTTCCGACAACGACAAGCCCGCCGACAACGCGACGCCGCCCGCGAAGAGCGAGCACGCCGCCGCGAACGACCCCACCGTGAACGCAGAAGGCGAGGGCCCCGCCGAGCGTGCTCGCCCCATCGCGGCCATCGTCGTCGAAGGGCGCGCTCACGCCGTCGGTCGCCGTACAGCATACGCGCTCGCATTCGCGACGGGCGTTTTGTACTTCCTCGGCTTTGCCGGCACGGACATTTGGCCGTGCGCGCTCATCGCCCTCGCGCCGATGGTGGTGGCGATGGAGGGCCAAACGCCGCGCCGCTGTCTCGAAATCGGCGCCATCGCCGGTTTTACGATGAACATGATGGGCTTCTATTGGCTCTATGGAATGCTGAAGACTTTCAGCGGATTTCCCGGGCCCATCTGCGTTCTTTTCATGTCGCTCCTCTGCGCTTACCAGGGGGGGCGTATTGGCCTCTTCGGTTGGCTCGCCGGGCGCGCCAAGGAGCGCGGTTGGCCGGGCACCCTTTCGCTCGTACTCGCCTTTGCTGCGAGCGAGCTTCTGTATCCGCTCCTCTTCCCCTGGTACTTCGCCGCCTCCGTTCACCAAGTGCCGGCGCTATCCCAGCTCGGCGAGGCAGGGGGGCCTTACATCGTCGGGTTGGTGCTCGCGGCGCCGAGCCTCGCCCTCGCCGAGCTTTATTGGGCGTGGCGGTTGAAACGGCCGTTGTCGCGTGGTCTCGTCGCGGTCGGGTTGGCGACGCCGGCGCTGGCCTCATTGGTGGGATGGGTTCGCATCGCCCAAGTCGAGGCGCGCATGCTCACGTCGGAAAAAGTCCACGTGGGGATCGTGCAGGGGAACATGCCCCTTCTGCAAAAACGGGATGATCACCTCGAGAGCCTTCGCCGCCATTTGCGCATGACCGAGGAGCTTCGCACCAAAGGCGCGGACTTTGCCGTGTGGAGCGAGTCGGCCGTGATGTGGAATATCCCGGAGGACGACTACGACAGGTACCTCCAGTTCCTTTTCACCAAGAGGCTCGGGATCCCGGCGCTCTTCGGTGCTCTCCTCGTCGCGCGCAACTCCGAGTCGCGCCGCGCGTACAACGTCGCGCTCGCGACCGACGCAGAAGGGCGCGTGGTCGGCCGCTATGACAAGCATTACCTCCTCGCCTTCGGCGAATACATCCCGTTCGGGGAGACGTTTCCCATTCTCTATCAATGGTCGCCCAACTCCGGACATCTCACGCCGGGCAAGTCCATCGAACCGGTGATGCTCGCCGGTCATCCAGTTTCCGCACTCGTCTGTTACGAAGACATCCTCCCTAGCTTCGTCAACAACGCCGTCAACCACGGCCAACCGGAGATGATCGTCAACGTCACCAACGACGCCTGGTTCGGCGACACGACCGAGCCCTGGATCCACCTTGCTCTCGCCAAGATGCGCGCCATCGAGCATCGCCGTTATCTCTTGCGCTCGACGAACAGCGGCGTCAGCGCTGTCATCGATCCCATCGGGCGCGTCGTAGCGAACAGCGGTACGTACCGCGAGGAGACGGTCGACGCCGTCGCCCACTGGATGCGCGGACCGAAGACGATCTACGAGATCGTGGGCGACGCGCCGTGGTGGCTCGCGGCCGCGGCCATCGTGGGGATGGCTTTTTATCGGGCGCCCGCGCGCTGGCGTCGCGCTTCGTAGAGCGCGATGGCGGCAGCGACGCTGGCGTTGAGCGAGTCGATGGCGCCGCCCATCGGCAAGCGTGCCAATTGGGTACAGGCGCGCCGCACCGATTTCATGAGCCCTTTGCCTTCCGATCCGATGACGAGCACCACGGGCCCGGTGAGGTCGATCCCGGCGAGCTCGACGTCGCCGTTCGCCTCGAGCCCGACGACGGAGGCGCCCTCGCCCGCGAGGTGCGTAAGGGCGCTTGGTAGCGAGGAGACGCGCACGAGAACGGCATGTTCCACCGCTCCGGCCGACGCTCGGAACGTGGCCGGCGAGAGCGGCGCCGACGCGTGCTCCGCCCAGAGTACGCCGCTGGCCCCGAGCGCGACGGCGCTGCGCAAAGTGGCCCCGAAGTTCTGCGGATCTTCGATGCCGTCGAGCGCGAGAAAGAGCGCGTCTTTGGTCACGGCCATTTGCGCCAGCTTCAAAATGGGCAGCGCCGGTGCGACCGCCATCGCGCCCTGGTGACGCGCGCCTTTGGCGCGTCGATCGAGCTCGGCGCGCGAAACGCTCGTCACCTCGATGCCCTGGTCGCGTGCAAAGCGCGCGAGCGCTTGCAGTTGCGGGTGATCGCCCGCTTCGATGGTGACCTGCGCGAGGCGCGCACCGTGCGCGCGCACGGCTTCGCGCACCGGTTGAATTCCGAAGACGAGCCGCCCGGCGGGGGGACCGCGATCGGCGATCGTGATGTCGGGGTTGCGCATCGCGCTAGCCGCGCGTCGCTGGCGAGGCAACGGCTCCCGGCGCTCGCCGCGCCAGCCCGGCCGCGATCTCCTTGGCGGCGGCGCGTGCCGCCGCGGCCGGGTCCTTGGCGTCGCGGATCGGGCGACCCAGCACGACGTAGTCCGCTCCTTCAGCGATGGCTTCTTCGGGCGTCGCCACGCGCTTTTGATCGTGTGCCGCGGTGCCGGCCGGGCGTACACCGGGCGTCACCAATGTCGCTTCGGGACCGAGCTCGGCGCGCAGAGCGGCTACTTCGGCCGGCGAGCAAACGAATCCGCGTACGCCGGCCGACCACGCTACGCGGGCGAGACGCAGCGCGTGATCGCGCGAGCGGCCAGAAACGCCTTGTGCCTGCATGTCCTCATCGTCGAGTGAAGTGAGCACGGTGACGGCGAGGATCATCAGCTTGCCGTTCGTTTCCTTTGCCGCGCGCTCGACGGCGCGCGCCAGCATCGCCGCGCCTCCCGCGGCGTGCACCGTCACGAAACGCGCCCCCACCGGGGCGAGCGATCCCACCGCGCGCTCCACCGTCTCTGGAATGTCGTGCAGCTTGAGATCGGCAAAGAGCGCCGCATCAGCCTCGCGCGCGAGCGCGAACGCCGCGGGCCCCTCTTTGACGAAGAGCTCGAGGCCGACTTTGAGCACACCGACTGCCCCGCGCACCTTCTCCGCCCCCGCGCGGGCCGCGCTGAGGCTCGGAAAATCGAGTGCAAAGATGAGACGACTTTCAGGCGATTCGACCGCCCCTGCGGTCGCGGCGGGCATCACGAGCTCAGAGACAATTGCAGAGCGGGTCGCCCGGCTGGCAGTCGCACGGTTTTTTCGGCTTGGGCTTGTCGGGCTTGTCGTCGCCGCCCTTGGTCGCCGTGCCGCTCGCGCGGCGCGCCGCACCGGCTTGCACGCGTTGCGCTTCGTCGAGCTTCGCTTTCAGTTCGGCTCGCGTCTTGTCGTCCTGCGCAGAGCTCAGTTGGGTGACAAGATCGTTGACCTTGGCCGTGGTCTCGGCAAGCTGCTGCTGCGCGCGCTTCGTCTCTTCCGATTGCTGAAACAGCGCGGCGCGCGTCGCGGTCTCGCGTGCTTCGGCTTCCGGGCGGATTTTACCGAAATAGAGGCCAAGACCGCCGAAGACGATGATGGCGCCGCCGCCGACGGCGAGCATCAAATTGCGCTGCAGTTTCTTTTTGTGCTCGTCGTGCTTGAGCGACGTGATGTGCCGCTCGTGCTCCTGCTGCTTGCTCAGCGCTTCCATGCGAGCGCGCTGCTCGGCCTCGACGCGTGCGCGTTCGATCTCGCCGTGGCGGATGGCTTCGAGGCGCACTGCCTCTTCCTTTTTGCGCTGCTCGTCGCCCCGACGTCGCTCTTCTTCGGCCGTCAACCGGGCTTGTTCCTGGTCACGCGCGCGACGTTCGGCCTCGGTTCGGGCACGCGCATCGGCGTCGGCCCGGCGCTTCTTGTCGTCGTCCTCTTGCTTGATTCGATCCTCCTCAAGGTTCATGAGCTCCTTGAGGGAAAAGAGAACCGAGCTTTCCTTCTGTTCAGCCATGAATCGAGGCTCCTTCGAATTTGTCGGGTGCTGGAATCGGTGCGCTCGGCCGGGGAAACGAACGCGGATGTAGCCTAGCCTGCCAGAGGCACGGAGCAAAGCCCTAGCACTATTGCGTTAGGTCTTCGCCATAGCAGAACACTTCGCTTCCAAAAAGCTCCCTTCACCCGCGCATCTGCGCCGAGGGAGGAAGCGTCAGGCGATCGTGAGGAGGACGGCGCCTTCATCCACTGCCTGCCCTTCGGTCACCGCGATCTGGTCGACTGTGCCCTTGACGGGCGATTCGACAGGCATCTCCATTTTCATCGATTCGATGATGACGAGCGTCTGGCCCTCGTCGACCGATTCGCCCGGTTTCACTTCGATTTTCCAAACGGTTCCCGTGATGTGCGCCTGTACGTTGGTGGCCATCGCGGCAGGGACCCTACCACCCAAGCGCCGCTCCGCCGAAGCGAAATTTCGTTTCGTGGTAATCTGAGCAGAATGGGGAGAAAAGCGGCCGTGGGGGCGGCAACATTGACGGCAGTGCTCGCCGCGATGCACTGCGGCGGTCCGGCGGAGGCGGGGGGGGAAGGCGCGGAGTGCTTTCGGGCGGAGGAGTGCGCGGCCGGGCTCGTTTGCATCGAGAAGACCTGTACGAGCAACCTCACCCGTA
>DATHEQ010000387.1:0-17727 GCA_035318505.1 Polyangiaceae bacterium
GGGTGGGGGACGACCATGTACTTCCAGATTTTTGCAAGTGATCGGTACGGCGGGGCGTCGGCAACGACGCACCGGGCCGTACCGGAGCCAACCGCGCGTGAGGCTTTGGCACGCGCAGAAGGGTCCGCATGCGCATCCTTAAAGATAGAGTCGTACTTTGGGTGGCCCTCGCGGCCGGGGTCACGGGACCCGTCGGCTGCGGAGCTGACTTCACGGGAACGGGCAAGATCGACTTCGATTCGGGTTTGACCGGCGGCAAGGGGACATCCACCGCAACGACCGTGGGCGGCACCGGTGTCGGCGGGTCCGGCGGCAGTGTCACCTCGGGATCCGGAGGCGCCTCGACCGGAGGGGCCGGTGGGACGGGCGGCGCGGCGGGCGATGCTGGCAGCGCTGGATCGACGGGAAAAGGGGGCGCAGCGGGGGCGGGCGGCGTTGCAACCGATGGCGGAGCGGGAACGGCAACGGGCGGAAGCGCCGGCAGCGGCACGGCGGGGGCGGGCGGCGTTGGCACGGGGGGCGCGGGCACGGGTGGCAGCGCGACCGGTGGCTCGGCCGGTAGCGGCGCAAGTGCCGGTAGCGGCGGCTTTTCCGGAGCGGGAACGGGCGGTAGCGGTACCGGCGGCACCTCGGGCAGCGCGGGCGCCTCAGGAACAGGGGGATCCGCAGGCGTGTCGGGGGCAGCCGGCACCGGCGGAGCCGCAGGTACGGGCGGAAGCGCCGGCTGGGGCGGCGCCGCCGGAACTGGAGGCAGCGCGGGCACGTTTGGAAGCGGAGGCACCACGGGAAGAGGTGGGAACGCGGGCGCCGGTGGTTTCGGCGGGACGGGCGGGATCCCCGATGCGGGTCTTCCACGTTGCGGCGCGCTCCTTCCGCCGTGCGACAAAGATTCGTACTGCGATTTCGATCCGCTGGATTATTGCGGGCTGGGCGCAGGGGCGCAGGGCGTGTGCCGACCGCGTCCGACGTCGTGCACGGCGGACTGTCCCGAGATCTGCGCTTGCGACGGCAAGGTCTATTGCAACGCGTGCGAAGCGCATCACGCGGGCATCGACGATACGGAGAGCAACTCCTGCAAGCCGCTAGATGCCGGCCCCGGCACCGATTGCAAAAACGACAATGACTGCCGACTCGGCCTCAAGTGCTGCACCAGCAGCGGCCCCGGCAACTCCAAGAGTTGCACCCCACCGACCTCGCAGGGAGATTGCCCTTAACCGCGGGCGTCATCGCTGCCAACGGCGGCGCGAAAAATCGTGCCGTCGCCGCGGAGCTCGTAGTCGCGATCGGAGGCCGGAACGAAGACGGCAGCACCCTGTGCGAGGTCGTGCGTGTCGCCTTGTGAAGAAAGGGCGAGGGCGCGCCCCGCGATGCAGAGAAGAATTTCGGGTCCGTGCCGACGCTCCGCGCGAAATGAGCCGCTACCGCGCAGCTCGAGCCGGGAAAGCCGAAACTCGGGGGCAGGCGTCTCGTACGTTTGCTCGATCGCTCCACTGCGCGGCTGCAAAACGGGGATCGGCTCATTCGCGAAGGTGAGCACCCGCAAGAGTTCGGGCGGGTCGACGTGCTTTGGCGTGAGGCCTCCCCGCAGCACATTGTCCGAGTTGGCCATGATCTCGACGCCGACGCCCCGAAGATAGGCGTGGAGGTTGCCAGCGGGCAGGTAGATCGCTTGACCGGGCGCGAGCTCGACCAAGTTCAGCAAAAGGGCGAGCACCACGCCGATATCGCCCGGATAGAGGCCGCCGAGCTGCACAACCCAGCCGCACTCCCGCGCGAACTCGCCGCCATCGCGATGCCTTGCGCATGCTTCGAGTGTGGAAGTTACCGTGTCGCGGCGCGCCGCTTCGCTCATCGAAGCGAGCGTGGCGTAAAACGAGCGGAGCCCCTCGACGTCCGGCCTACGTTCGAGCGCTGCGGCATGGGCAAGCAGCCCCTTTGCGGCGACCGCCTTCAGCAGTCGAAGCGTGTCGTTCGCGCGGCGGAACCCCGAGAACGCTTCGAACCGCTGGAGCGCGCACAATAGCTCCGGTTTGTGGTTCGGATCCTTGTAGTTTCGATGCGGGGCGTCGAGCGGGACACGGGCCGCTTCTTCAGCTTCGAAGCCCGCACGCGCTTGCCCCATATCCGGATGTGCTTGCAACGAGAGAGGCGTTTCGGCGGCGAGTACCTTGAGCAAAAAGGGCAGTCTCGCGCCGAAACGCGCGAGGACGGCTGCACCGAGCTCGCGCTCCGGCTCATGGGCAATGACGTCGAGCAGCGATCTCCATTGGCCGTCACGAAAGACGAGCGAAGGAGCGCTCGGGTGAGCGCCCATCCAGAGCTCGGCTTCTGGGCGGGCCGCTGGCGCGGGTTGGGCAAGAAGCTCGGCGATCGCGGTGCGCGATCCCCAAGCGTAGTTCTGTATTCGGCCCTGCAGCGGATCCAAGGTGGTCAGCGCAGCTTAGTACAATTTGCGTGCGTCACGTCGCCGCGCGGCGAAGCGCTCAGCGGTAAAGAAGGCTCCCCTTGGGCGGAGCGGCCGGCGCGGCGAGCAAGGGGGGAGGCCATGTAACCGCCGGCATCGGGAAGGCGGGACGCGCGAAGAGGTACCCTTGACCGTACTGCGCGCCGGTGTCGCGGATGGCGCTGTACTCGTCACGCGTTTCGATACCTTCCGCTACCACTGACGCGCCGAGTTCGACGCACAGGCGCACGATGCTGGTCACCAGCTGCCGCCGGCGCGGATGGCGATCGAGCTTGGTCACGAGATCGCGATCGAGCTTCACGAACTTGGGCTCGAGGTCGGCGATGCGCCCCAGGTTGGAATAGCCGGCGCCGAGATCGTCGACCACCAAGTGGACCCCGCCGCGTGATCGCACCTCTTTCAAGACATCGAGGCAGAGCTGGAAATGCGTGAACGGAACCGATTCGGTGATCTCGAGAAAGACCTGACCGTCGTGGCTGAAGATGGGATCGTCAGGTCGAACCAACCAGCGTTCGCTCAGCTCGTTGGGATGGATGTTGACGAAGATGGGCGCGCCCGCGCAAAGCGGTATCGCGATTTCGCGAATCATGCGCCCGAGCCGTCCGCAACATTTGGCGGCCACGGCATGGCGAAACAGGGCGAGCGGGTCTTGAAATTCGGGCATGCGACAGCGGACCAGTGCCTCGGTGGCGAAGGCCACGCCCGTATGGATGTCGATGATCGGCTGGAAGACGCAGCTCAGATCTTCCCGCTGCACGATCTTGTGCATCGCGATGTACGACTGGCGGAGCGAGTCGTCGGCAGGGCTCGCTTTAGGAGAAGGAGCCGACGACGGATATCTTTGCGATGCATGCGGCCTTCGGGCCGGGTCGTCTACCAATCTTCCTCCAAGACCGCGTTCTCAATTCCGGCGCACAGCCAGAAACCACCAGGTTTCAAGATACTCCCGAACGGCCTTCTCGCAATTCAAAAGAAAAGCACAGCGAGCCTTCTCGCTAGGCGGTAAGGGACAATTCTGCCCCGCCCCCGCGGCGCGCGATCTCGCTCGGCCGAGGGCCGAGGGACCTACATTGGAAGGCGATCTCGGCTCGTCGGCTGCTCGACCCCTGCCGCTGCGGGGCGATGCTGGGGCGCGACGCGGTTCCGTTTGCCTCTGTCGAGAATCGGGTCTCTGTCGATTCAATCTCGTCGGGGATGTGCCGTATTCGATCTCAATGATCGGTGGCAACGCGGATGATTGCGCTCGTCGGATGGTGCTAGCGGAAAACGCGACGACATGCGGCGCCACGTTGTCGGCAACTGAGCGACACGCGTTGGAGGAGAAAACCCGCGCCCCACATTGTGGGGATGCATCGCGGTCCATGAAACTGGGCGAACCGCAACATGCGTAACGGAGGAGGGGCTACGTTGAAAATAGTGCGCGCTGCGGTGACGCGAGGAATTTCCAATCGCGCGCTAGCCGTTGTCGTTTGCGCCATTGGTTGCAGTGGGAGCGCCAACGTCGGCAGAGGGGCCACACAGGGTGCGGCTCTCACGAGTTTTGCGGGCCCGGGCGACGCGTACCACCAGTTCGACCGCGCTTTTCGCGCCATGTCCGAGCACGATGCCGCCGACGACTGGACCGACGCGGGGTGCAACGAGGTTGCGAGCGCCTTCGTCGGCGCATGGAAGGCCGACAACACCTTACGCGAAGGGCTCTACGACGCTGGGGTAGCGCATTTGCGATGTCATCACGTCAGCGAGGCGCGAAGAAATTTCGTCGCCTCGCTCGAGACGAGCCCCCGTCTCTACCGAGGCCAGGCGCGGCTGACCATGCTGGAGTCGTACCGCGACCGGCAGGACCTCGATCAAGTCATCGAAGAGCTTTCCGACCTCGCGCTGGGCAGCGCCTTTACCGACGTGAACGTGCTGGTCGAGTTGGCCGCGCGTGAGATCGAGCGAGGCGCGCTCATGGAAGGAGGCGACGCCGCTCACGATCTCGCCGATGCAGCGCGAAACCTTTCTCGCGTCCTCACTATGGACGAGCAGTCCGCCGCCGCGAAAAACCAGGTGGCGATGTTGCACCTGACGCGAGCCAAGTCGGGCGCCGTCGCACGACAAGCGCCCGTCCCGACCGACGGTTGCAATGACGAGCGCGCGCAGGCGCGGCTCGCGGAAAGACCCGCCGCGCCCCATCGGGACGAGCTCGAGCTAGCCATGGGGATCTGCGTGCAGACCATCCGGGAAGAGCCCACGTACGCGCCCATTCGCAATACCGCCGGGCTGCTTGCCTACGAGCTGCGCGACACCTCGGCAGCGATCGATCACTTTGCGGCCGCCGCCGATCTCGACCCGCAGAATCTCGACGCCCAGGCCAACCTCGCTGCGGCGCTGCTGTCGACGGGACAGTTCGAAGCCGCCGAGCGAAGCTACGATCGCGCCCTCGGCCTGCGCAGCGACGACTATGAGGCTTACCTCGGTCGAGCGGTCGCGCGCCGGGGACAAATCACGACGTCCAACTTCGGATCTCAGGTCGAAAGCGTCGAATCCGACCTCGAGCGCGCCAAGCAGCTCGACCCCGACCGGCCCGACGCGTACTACGACGACGCTGTGTTCAACGAGCACTTCAAGGCGCCCGGCGTCCCGCGCGATCGGGCGATGTCCGTCCTGCGCCGCGCGCGCTCGCTCTTCGACACGTTTCTCACCAAAGCGGGAGCACGCCCGCAGTATGCAACCGAAGTGCGCCTTGCCAAGCAGCGGGTGCGCGGCGGCGGCGCCGGCCTGCTCAGTGCAGCGGGCCCCGGCTGCCGGCCCTGAAAAGGACTCACGCCGACATCGCGTCGTCGAGGGCGCGGAGCGCGGAAGCCGCGTACGCTCCGCCAAACAGGTTCACGTGTACGAGGAGCGGGTAGAGCTGGTAAAGCGCGACGCGCGCTTCATGACCGTGCGCGAGCGGCCAGGCCTCATTGTACGCCGCGAATACGCGCGGCCCGAAGCCGCCGAACAGGCGCATCATGGCAAGATCGATCTCGCGATGCCCGCCGTAAACGGCGGGGTCGATGAGACAAGGCTGACCGCGCTCGTCGGCGTGCAGGTTGCCGCCCCAGAGATCGCCATGCAGCCGCGCCGGCGGCTCGGCGGGGCCTACCAAAGATTCCAAGCGAGCGAAGAGGGGTTCGAACCTAGCGGTGGCACTGGCGTCGAGGACGCGCCGATCGATGGCGCGTCGCACGAGCGGTTGGAGCCGCTCTTCACGGTAGAAGGCAGCCCAGCTCATGTGAGCGCGGTTCGATTGCGGAAGCGAGCCGATGTAATTGTCGTGATCGAAGCCGAACCCGGGGGCGCCAACGCGATGCAGGCCCACCAAACCGCGCCCCAGTTTCTCGTCGAAGGCAGAGTCGCGTGGGCCCGGGTCGAGGTACTCGAGCGCGAGAAAGCGCGGACCTTCGGCGCCATCGGCGATCGCGAGCACCGACGGAATGCGCAGCGCGTCGGCGGAGCGCAGCCATGCGAGCCCCCGGGCTTCTTCGGTGAACATGCCGCGGGGCGCGCCGGAGCTGCTCTTGACGAACAGGACGTCGCCACCGCGAAGCTCGACGCGAAAAGCGGCGTGAATATCGCCGCCGTGAAGATCGCGTGCCGAGATGACCTCGCGCCCGAGCTGCGTGGCGACGGCACGGCGGAGCTCCGGCGTCATTTCTTCTCCCATGCCGCGGCCAAATGCGCGAGCAGAGCGCGGCAGGCCGCCTCACAGACGTCGAGCACATGCTCGAAACCTTCCGCTCCTCCGTAGTAAGGATCGGGCACGTCCGACCCTTTCGGTGACGCCGGGTCGAAGTCGCGCAAGAGATGAATCTTGCTTTTCGCGGTGTCGTCGGGCGCGATGCGCATGAGATGGCGGAAGTTGTCCCGATCCGCGGCGATCACGTAGTCGAATTGAGCGAACCCGCTCGCCGTGAAATGCCGGGCGCGGCGATCGAGCCGGTACCCCCGCTCGAGACCCGCAGCCCGCGAACGCGTATCGGCGGATTCGCCGACGTGCCAATCGCCCGTTCCCGCGCTCTCGATGTCGAAGCGCTCTGTCCACCCGCGTTCTTCCACCAGTCGCCGCATCACTGCTTCAGCCGTCGGCGACCGGCAGATGTTTCCCATGCACACGAAGCAGATGCGAACCATTCTTCTCGCTCCTCATAGGTTTTCGATAGGCACCGGCTCGATGGTGTCGGCGGTTTCGAAACGGAAGACGCGCGAATAGAAATAGAGCTCTGCATCGAGGGCGCGCCGGATGTTCTCCGCTTGGCGAAATCCGTGACCCTCGCCTTCGAACGGCAAGTACGCGACGGGCAGGTGTTTGCGGCGCAGCGCCTCGACCATGCGCTCGGCCTGATTGGGCAGCACCACTTTGTCGTTCATTCCCTGAAAGAAGATGATCGGGCAGGAGAGCCGATCGGTGTGATGAATCGGCGAGCGCGCGCGGTACACATCCACGCGGTCGGGATAAGGCGCGATCAAGCCGTCCTCGTAGCGGGACTCGAATTTGTGGTGGTTGCCGGTGCGTGCGTCGTGTGCGAGCCGCTCGAGATCGCCGATGCCGTAATGGCTTGCCCCGGCCTTGAATACTTCGCGGAAGGTGAGGGCCGAGAGCGTCGTGTACCCGCCCGCGCTCCCCCCGGTGATCGCCAGGCGATCGGGGTCGACATCGCCTCGCGCCATGAGGTAACGCGCGCCATTCACACAATCATCGACGTCGACGATGCCCCACTGGCCGCGCAGTCGTTCGCGGTATTTTCGGCCATAGCCTGTGCTGCCGCCGTAGTTGACGTCGAGAACGGCGAACCCGCGGCTCGTCCAGTACTGCGCACCGAATGCAAACACGTTGCTCGCCGCGGAGGTCGGCCCGCCGTGCACCTTCACCAAGAGGGGCGGCTTTTCGCCGGGACAGGGCGCAAAATCCCGATTTTGGGGCGGGTAATAGAAGGCATGGGCGGTGGCGCCGCCGGTGGTGGGAAATTCGATGGCCTCGGGTGTCGACACGTAACCGGGGTCGAACCGGAGATCGGAGCTCTTGCGCAACACTTCGAGCTTTCGCGTGGAAAGGTCGAACGCGATCACCGACGGAGGCTCGGTCGGCGAGCCCGCCACGAATGCGGCGCGTCCTCCCGCCGCGCGCACGCTCGCAAACCAGGTGAAGGGTGCGTCTACCGGGTCGAGCTGGCCGCTCTTGGTATCGAGGAGCGCGAGTCGCGAAATTCCCTTTTCGATCAAGGTGCAGAGCAGCCGATGTTCGCCGACGAAGGCGTACGTCGAAAGGCCGAAAGCCCACTGCGGCACGCCGAACTCGGCGGCGCGCGGAGCAATGGCCTCGGTTCGGCTGCCATCCCAGCGATAGAGGTTCCAGAAATCGGTGCGGTCCGAAACGAAGTAGAGCGTGGCGTCGCTCTCCCATTCGGGCTGGAAGATCGACTCGCCGGGGCCCCCCGCGACGTGGACGGGGTCGCCGAGGGAGCCGTCATCGCGCACCGCAGCTACCCAGAGCTCAGCGGCGTCCCACGGCATGTTGGGATGGTCCCAACAGAGCCAGGCGAGCTTCGAACCATCGGGGCTCAGCCGAGGCGACGCGTAGAAGTCTCGCCCTTGGACGAGTACGCGCCCACCACTGGCGTCTCCGTCGAGATCGAGCGCGACGAGCGTGTTGACGTCTTCCGTACTCTCGATGACGCGCTTGTCTTCGCGCACGCAAAGGAGCCTCCCTCGGCGGCCGTCGAGGTGGTAATCGGCGAAACGAAAGTTTTCCTCGGGGGTGAGGGGGAAGGGGACACGGCCCGGATTTTGGCGATACACGCGCTGGTCGGCGAAGTTCGAAAAGTAAATGACCCCTTGGCGAACCAGATAGTCGCCGCCCCCATATTCGTGCACCCGCGTCCGCACGTTGAAATCGGCCGGCGTGACGTCGGTATTGACCGTCGCATCTTTCGCTCGTCGAACGAGCACGCTCCGCCCTTTTTCGGCCGGGCGCATTTCGGTGAAATAGAGATCGTCTCCATCGAGGGCGAGCTGGCCGAGGCCGACGAGCCCGCGGACGATGAGCTCGGAAGTAATGGGCGACTTCCAAGAGCCGCAGCGGGCGGCGCAGGGATCAGGGGGGGAGGTGGGCGGCATGGCGCAGAGTCTCTAGCAGACTCCGATTTCGGCGGGGACTCCCCCTCGCCGGCGTAGGGCTGGCGCGCCTTTCCTTTCCGGGCCGGGCAGGTGTATGCCGTGCCCCGCATGACACGTTCCGTGCGCAAGCTTCTGCCTCTGCTGTTCGGTTCCGGCATGTGCGCGCTCGTCTACCAGATCGCTTGGTTTCGCGAGTTTCGCATGATCTTCGGGGCCTCCACGGCGGCCACTGCGGCCGTGCTCGCGATCTTCACGGGGGGGCTCGGCGCGGGCGGGCTCGTGCTCGGAGCGCGCGTCGATCGGCACCCGCGGCCCATCCGCCTTTACGGCCAGCTCGAGCTACTCATCGCGGCGTTCGCGGCCACGACGCCGGGCCTGATGCGCGTCGCCCGCTGGATCTACATCGCCCTCGGCGGCACGACCGAGCTCGGGCTCCTGCGAGGAACGATACTTCGCCTCGCGCTGACGGCGCTGGTTCTCGCGGCGCCAACGTTCCTCATGGGAGGCACGCTGCCGGCCGCGGCTCGGGGCGTGGAAGTCGACGACGATCTGAGCCGGCGCAGCACGGGCCTGCTCTATGGCGTCAACACGCTGGGCGCTGTCGTCGGATGCTCGGCATCGACGTTCTATATGCTGGAGATATTCGGAACGCGGGCCACGCTTTGGATTGCATGCGCCGTCAACCTTGCCGTGGGGCTCGTCGCAACCTGGATCGGAACGAAAAGCACGGCGGACGCGCCGTCGGGTGCCGAGGTCGAGAGCGCTCTCGATGCGCTCGCCGATCGCCCGACGGACGCCGGTCGCCGGCCGCCCACGTGGTTTACGCTGGCTGCCGCCGGGCTCTCGGGGTTCGCCTTTTTTCTCATGGAGCTCATCTGGTACCGCATGCTCGGGCCCATCCTGGGCGGGACGGTGTTCACGTTCGGGCTCATCCTCGCCGTGGCCTTGCTCGGCATCGGTCTCGGCGGCGCGCTCTATTCCGCCTTCGGTCGTAGCCGGCGGGCCACGCTGACGGCGTTTGCGTCGACGTGTCTTCTCGAAGCGATGTTTCTCGCGATTCCTTACGCGCTCGGCGATCGCGTGGCCGTGCTGACGCTGCTCTTGCGACCTCTCGGCGTATTCGGCTTTTCGGGAATGCTGCTCGGTTGGACGGCGGTGACCGTGCTCGTCGTTCTTCCCGCCGCGGTCGTGGCAGGGGTCCAGTTTCCGCTCCTCATCGCGCTGCTCGGCGGTGGACGCGAGCACGTGGGCCGTCAAATCGGCGTGGCTTACGCCGTCAATACCTTTGGCGCCATCGTCGGTTCCTTGTCGGGAGGTTTTGGGCTCATCCCCATGTTGACCGCGCCCGGTTGCTGGCGCGCGGTGGTGTGGATTCTGCTCGGCCTCGGCGCGACGGCGCTTCTTCTCTCGTTCTCCACCCGGGAGCGAGAGCGGCGCGTGATTCCGATCGTCGCAGGCTGTCTCGGCGTGTGGCTCATGGTTCGCGCGCTGGGTCCGACCGCCGTGTGGCGCCACAGCCCCATCGGCGTGGGGCGCGTCGAAGCTGAATCCACTTCCTCCGCCTCTGCGCTGCGCGCCTGGATGAACAACGAGCGCCGCGGTGTGCGCTGGGAAGCGGATGGCGTCGAGAGCAGCGTCGCGCTCAGCAACTCCGAAGGCTGGGCGTTCATCGTCAATGGCAAGATCGACGGCAGCGCGCGCGGCGACGCGGCGACGCAGGTCATGGGAGGGCTCGTCGGGGGCATCTTGCATCCGAGCCCGAAGAGCGCGCTCGTGATTGGACTCGGCACGGGCAGCACCGCCGGTTGGCTGGGTTCCGTCCCGGGGATCGAGCGGGTGGACGTGGTCGAGCTCGAGCCGGTGATCCGCGCCGTCGCGGGGGCATGTCGCAGCGTCAACCGCGACGTGCTTCAGAACCCCAAGGTGCACATCATCATCGGCGACGCACGCGAAGTCCTTCTCACCTCGCGGCAAACCTACGACATCATTTTCTCGGAGCCGTCGAATCCCTACCGCGCTGGAATCGCCAGCTTATTTACTCGAGAATACTACGAAGCGATCGCATCGAGGCTTGCTCCCGAGGGGCTCTTTTTGCAATGGCTGCAGGCTTACAACGTCGATGGCCAAGCGGTGCGGACGATATACGCCACGCTCGCGTCGACGTTTCCCGTCATCGATACGTGGGAGCTTGCCGCCAACGATCTCTTGCTGATCGCATCGCGCGAGCCGACGGCCTACGACGCCGCCAAGCTGCGCGCTCGCATCGCCGAGGAACCCTACCGCAGCGCCCTTGCCCTCGCTTGGCGCGCGGTGGACCTCGAGGCGGTGCTCGGTCACTTCGTCGCCAGCGCGTCGTTCGCACGGCACGTGGCTGACGCCGAGCAGGGGCGCCTCAACATCGACGATCAGACCTTGGTCGAGTTCGGCTTCGCTCGAATGTCGGCCGACAATCTGGCGCTGAGCGGCAAGGACATTCGCAAGCTCGCTCGTTCGAGGAGCGAGCACCGACCGGGCGGTTTCCAAGGGGTCGTAGATTGGAATCGGTCCGAGGAAGAGTGGGCGAGCTTTCTCATTGGCGAGGAAGAAACCGACGATCCTCCCGACTTTCTCGGGCAAGAGCCCAAGGCACGGCTGCACGCGCAAGCGCAGTTCTTGGCCGGCGACCCCGCGAAAGCGGTGGCGTTTTGGTTTTCCCAACGAAGCGATCCGCGGACTCCAACCGAGCTTGCCGCATTGGCCGAATCGCTGGCCAGCGGCGGCGACGAGCGCGCACGCACCTATGTCGAGCGGCTGCGCGTCTATCAGCCCACCGAGGCCGACGCCATCGAAGCCCGCCTTTACCTACGGCAAGGCAAACCGCGCGAGGCCACCGCCGCCATCGAGGCGGCGTTCGAGCGACACCGTCGCGATGCGTGGCCGTGGGCAGTCATCGGCAGGCACGCCTTCGACACCGCGGAAGAGATCACCCGCGTCGACCCCAGCATGGCTAATCGCGTCTACGCGGCGCTCGCACAACCACTGCCCGTCTTTCTTCACGAAGACCGGCGCCTCGGCACCATGCTGAAAATCGCGATGCATGCCAAAATCGACGTGCCGTGCGCCCGCACCCTCGAGCTTTTCGAGCCCTACGTTCCCTGGCAGCGCGACGTCCTCGATTGGCGCGCGGAATGTTATCGCGGCGCCGGTCACCCGAAGACCGGGCCCGCGCTGGCCGATGTGGCCGAGCTGAGATCGCAGCTGCCCGTGGCATTCGAGGCGGGACTCACGACGACGACGACGCGCGAGCAGTGACCCTTTCGTCTCCGGTCCGATCGCGTGCGGCCCCGTTCAGCGCAGGGCCTGTAAAGAAACGGCGGCCCACCCGCCGCGCGTGACCTCGACGGGCTGGGTGCGCGTTGCACTGCGCGCGGTGGCGGTGACGGTATGCCTTCCCACTGCGACGCGCGCGCGTCCGACGGCGATGCGCGCCGGCAAGGTCTCCCAGCTGCGCGTATCCGGCGTATCGAGCGCGGTCAGCGTCGCTTGGGTGCCGAGCGATGCCAAAAGAGCGAGCGGGCCCTTTCCCGCCGCTTTTTCGATGCCTTCCCCGACGGCATAGCGCGCCACGAGCCGCGTGATGGCGCTGAGGATGATCTTGCCCTCGATCTTGCGCCACTGCGTCGTGACTTCGGCCGACACGTTGACCGCTTCGGTCATGGGGATGGCTTTGCCGTCGACGGTGCACGTCGGAACGCTGTACCCGCCTTGCTCGGGCGCCAGCGTCGGATAGTTGATCCAGGTGACGAGCCCTTTTGCGGCCAAGCGATTGGCGGCGCGGGCATTGGTAGGTTCGATGATGTCCGAGACCATGGTTAGGGCGAGCCCGATGGGAATGCGCTTCGGGATTTTGTGCGGAACGCGGCCGTACCCGACGACGCAGATCACGTCGCCACCTTCGTCGGAGGGCGCGCTCTCGGCGCCCGGCTCCGATTGGGCCAAAGCTTTGGCGATACGCGGGCTCTTGTAGCTGGCGCGCGGGGCGAGCTCCCGCACCGCCGCAGAAAGGGCGCCATAGCCCGCAAATGACAAGGCGTCGTCGTACCAGCGAAGGGCCTCGTCGGCGTCGCCGCTCTTCTCGTACACGAAACCAGCCAAGAATCCGCCGAGCCCCAGAATGGAGTTGTTCGCCTCTTTCAGCTCGTCGCGAATGTACCGCTGCACCACGCCGAGCCGCCGCGCTTCGACCTTGGCGCCGCTCAAATCGCGGGTCTCGAGGTAGTTGATCATGTTGAGCGTGTTGATGAGAAGCTTCTCGTAAGGAGGAGCGACGTAACGGCCGGATGACCCGGAGAACACGTATTCGCCGATCGAATCGCCGGCGTTGTGGGCGAGATCGAGCATGTCGATCGCTTTGTCCGAGGCCTGCAAATCGCGCTCGCTCAGCTCGAACTGCGTAAGCGACTGTTGGATCGTGCCTCGATCGAGCACGAGCAAAGCGTTGTCACCAGCGAGTTCGCTGGGCAGATCTTTGTCGCTGTCCACGCCGAGCTGTTTGTTGATGTGCTCGATGGCCTGGCGCGGTTGTCCTGCATCGAGCGCAGTGCGCGCCTGGATGGTGCGCATCTCGTGACCGCCGCACCCCGCCAGGGTTTGAGCAACGACGAAGAACAGCCCCCCGCCGAGGAGAAGACGAGGCCGTTTCACCGGACCATCTTGGTCACGTACGCCTTGTGCTGCCAGCGGATGGCTCCCGTTTCGATCTCGATGGCTTGCATGAAGAAAAAATACTGCACGCGGCGCGCGTCCTCGGTTCGTTCGTCGGACGTCTGCACCTTACCGGTCAAGAAATATTGGGCGCCGAGCTGTTTGCCGTATTGCGCTACGTGTGCCGGATTGAACACGGCGCTGCGATTGCCTTCGATCTCTCCGATGATCTGATTCTGGCGCTCGCGGGCGACGACGGTGACCGCGTTCGACTCGACGAGCCACGTCTCGGCTTCGCTCAAGATCGCGCCGAGCTGGGATTCGATATGCTCCGTCGTCTCGTTGGCGAAGGGGAAGACGGCGACGATGGTTTTTCCACCGCCTTTTCGCCACGTATCCATGACGGGCGACACCCGCAAGTTGTTCAGATTCTCCTGCAACATCTGCTGGATGTCCTGTTTATCGAGCCCGGTGCTCATGGCGGCGGAGTCGATGCCGGGCTGTTGCGACCCGCGGACATACTCCTTTTGCCCGCAGCCGGAGCTGAAGACCAAAGAACCGAGTGTGAGGGCGACGAGAGGCGTTCGAAGCGACATGCAATCCCGTGGGGCTACGAGGTGGGGGGGGAACATACCACGAACCTCGGTTGGACGAGCGTCCGCTCAGAAACTTCACCGCTCAGCCAGAACACTAGCGGCGCCGAGGTGCGTCGCGAAAGAACGCTACGCTAAAGGCACTGCGGCTTCATACGTCGGACGTGATTCTCGTCGACGACGTAGGGCGGATTGCAATCGGGCTTCTTGCTCGAAGCGCCGGCGCCGCGCTTCGCCCCCTTTTTCGACGCGCTCGGTGCGGAAGATGCCGGCGCTTCGACGACGGGCGTGGTCGTCGCGCTCGGAATATCGCTGACCGGCTCCACGCTCAGAATGGGGGGCGGCACGGTCGGAGCCGGCGCCGGCTGGTTGGCCGCGCCGAGCTCCGCGATCGCTTCGTTGCCGATGGGAGCGAGCTGCGGCCTTTGCCGCAGCAAGACCACCGAGATCACGGCCGCGCAGGCGACCCCCGCCGACAAGCCCATCCAACGAACCAGGGCCTTGCTGGAACCCGTCGCGACGATGTCATTGCTCGAGATCTGCGTGAGAGGCGTGCCGGGACTGTTGTCGGTCGCCTCTTCCTTCATCGTCACTTGCGACGAGTGCGTGTTGACGGGAATGGCTGCATCGGGGCGGGTCGCGAGATCGGACGTGGCCGGCTCCACCGCCGTGGCGCGCGTGGCAGGCTCGACGAGGGGCATCGATACAGCGGCGAGCCGCGACTCCGACGCACGCCCCTCGATTTCGGCCAATTTCTGGGCCCGTTCGGCGAGCATGGTTTTGGCGGTCCGCTCCACCCACTCGCCTACCTCGTACATGGCGGCGAGCTGCACACAGTCTTCGATGGCGAGCGCCATCTCGCGCGCCGATGCGAACCGCTTTTTCGGATCCTTCTCGAGACCGCGCATCACGACCGCATCGAGTCCGGGCGGCAGGTCGGAAACGACGGAGCTCGGCGGCTCGACTTGGCGCTGCAGGATCACCTGGGCCACATTGGTCCAAGTCGTATTCTGAAAGAGCCGCTCACACGTGAGCGCTTCCCACAGCACCGCTGCCGCCGCGTACACGTCCGACTGCGCCGTCACCGCGCCGCGCACTTGCTCGGGGGCCATATAGGCAAGCTTGCCTTTGACCTGACCGTTGATGGTGACCTGCAATCGGCCGGCGGCCTTGGCCACGCCGAAGTCGAGCAAGCGCGCCATGCCGTCGGTGCCCACCAGCACGTTCTGCGGCGAGACGTCCCGATGGACGAGGCCGAGCAGTTCACCGCGCGCGTTCTTGACGTTATGGGCCGCGTGCAGGCCGTGCAGCATGCCGCATACGATGGCGGCTGCGTAGGCCGGAGGGATCCTCTTCTGTTCGGCATGCAGCGTCTTGATGAGTTGCGAAAGCGTCTCCCCGTGCACGTAGTCGAGAACCAGAAACAGCTCGTTCTCCTGGGCGACGACGTCGAGGGTGGGGATCACGTTGGGATGGCGGATGCGCGAGGCGAGCCGCGCCTCATCGACGAACATCGAGACGAATCCCGGATCGGACACGAACTGCGGCAGCATGCGCTTGATGGCCACCGTGCGGGAGAAGCCGATAGGTCCGAGCAGCCGCCCGAAATGCACGGTCGCCATCCCGCCCGCCGCAATTTTGTCGTACAAGGCATAGCGACCCACGACGGCATGGCCGTCGGGGCTCGGCTCTCGGTCGAGACCCATTGCCGCTAACGATACCAGAAACGGGCCCATTTTCTCGGGCTCCGCGGCATGTTGCCACGCGCAACCGCGCGCCCATTGGCTGCATTCCGCGCAGCCCGCCCTTCATTGTGGGAAAACGTGGGACACGCCGAGGCGCGGTCCTGCGCACTTACACTTCGATGCCGAGCCTCTTCAATCGATAGTAAAGCGTGGTGCGCTGGATTCCGAGCACGCGTGCGACCTCCGCCTTGTTACCGCTGCATTGATCGAGCGCGGCGCAGAGCTTTCGCCGTTCGAGCTCATCGAGCTGGCCCGGTAGATCGATGGGGTGCTGCGCTGTCATCGGCGCCTCGCTCTTCGGCGTCCTCGGTGCGTTGCGGAGAGCCAAGTACGAGCTGCCCACGACGTCGCCTTGGCAGAGAAGAACGGCACGCTCGACCACAGTGGCGAGCTCGGCGACGTTGCCCGGCCAGTCGTGGCCCGCTAGCTCGGCGATGGCCTCGTCACTAAAAGCGCGCGCCGGCCGGCCATACTTCACCGCGCTGCGGACGAGCATCCGACTTGCCATCGCCGGCAGATCGTCGATGCGAGCGCGCAAGGCGGGGATCACGAGTGGCGTTTCGGCCATCCGCGCCGCGAGCGGGGAATGCCGCAGAAACACGGCGGGGTCGTCGCTGGTCGTCACCAGCAGGCGTACGTCGCTCGCGTTCTTCGTGCCGCCTTCGCGCTCGGTCGAGCCGTCCGCGAGCGAGCGCGCCAAGCGCTTCACCACGTCAGTCGAGCTCGCGCCGAGTTCGGCGAGCACCAAGGTGCCGCCATCTGCGAGCTCGAGCATGCCCGCCCGCGGCGTCAGCGCTTCGGCAAAGGCGCCTTTCTCCCAACCGAAGAGGGCGCGCGCGAGCGCCGCGGTGCTGAAGGTCGGGCAAGGAACCTGAATGAACGGCTTCGACTCGCGCGCCGAGCTGACGTGCAGTGCGCGCGCGAAGAGCTCTTTCTCGGTGCCGGGCTCGCCGGCGATGAGCACGTCGGCGCCTCCCGTCGCGAGCTGCTCCATCTGGGCCACCGCCTCGCGCATGGCCGGGCTCTCCGCGCCGAGGTCGCCGAACTCCATTGGATTGCGCTGCTCGGCTTCCAAATATCCCGCATAGCGTGCCAGCTCTTCGCGCAGCCGGCGGTTTTCCCGCACGGCATGAAAGCGTTCGATCGATTGGCGCAGCACGACGCTGAGCTCTTTCGAGTCCCAAGGCTTCTGCACGTAGCGGTAAACGGTTCCCGAGTTGATGGCTTCGAGCAACACGGGCAAATCGGTGTAGGCCGTGAGAAGGACGCCGGAAGCATCGGGACGAAGCCGCTGCGCGTGGCGTAAAAGATCGATGCCGCTCATTCCGGGCATTCGTTGATCGCTGACGATGACCGCGGGATCGAGCGTCTCGAGGAGCGCGAGCGCTCGTTCACCACCCTCGGCGTAGGTCAAGGAAAAAGACTTGCGGAAGACGAACCGGAACGCGTCCAGATTGTCCTGCTCGTCGTCCACCACGAGCACGGGAAAGCGGTTGAAGTCGAGCTCGAGCATGGTGGCGTACAACGTGTCGGCGCGGGCGCCGCGCAGCCAACAGTAGTACCAAAACCCGCCGTGGTGCTAAGCTCGGACGCCACGGAGGCACAAGTACCCTGGCGGCACGGCGAGTACGGTCGTAAAACCACGGTTTCAGGATCAAGGGACAGCCGCCATGCTCGACGAAATACTGAGCGACCTCAAAACTTCGATCTCCAAGGCGCACGAGGCGCTCAAGCGCGACCTCGGCAAAGTGCGGACGGGAAGAGCCAATGCGGGGATGCTCGACACGCTGCGTGTCGACTACTACGGCCAGTCGACCCCCATCGCGCAGATGGCGACGGTCAACGTTCCCGAACCTCGCCTCATCACCGTGAAGCCATGGGACCGGAGTGCGGTTAAATTGGTCGAGAAGGCCATTCGTGACAGCGATCTCGGCTTGAATCCGCAGATCGATGGCGATCTCATCCGGCTGCCGATCCCCCCCCTTACCGAAGAGCGTCGCAAGGAGATGGTGAAAGTTGCCAAGAAAGTGGGGGAGGAGTGCAAGGTCGCAATTCGCAAATGCCGGCACGACGCGCTCGATCTGGCCTCGACGGTGGATTCCGA
>DATHEQ010000388.1:0-11261 GCA_035318505.1 Polyangiaceae bacterium
AGAAAAAACACCGGTGGGTGCGAGCTTGCCGTCGACGATGATCTGCGCGATCCGATAGGCGACGAGGGCCGTGCTCGTGGCGGGTTTGCTGATGATCGGCATGCCGGCGAGCAGCGCGGCCGCCGCTTTTTCGCCGAGACCCCACGCGGGAAAATTGAAGGCGTTGATGTGCACGGCGACCCCTGGTTTGGGGAGGAACACGTGCTGCCCAAAGAGACGCGCGCTGCGACCGAGCTGGGTCGCGTCGCCATCCGCAAGAAGCGGACCTAGCCCGAGCTCGGTGCCCCAATCGGCATACGCGGTGAGCGTTGCGATGGCGCCATCGACGTCGAACTTGGCATCGGAACGGGTATTGCCTCCATTGGCCATCGCGAGCGCGAGCAGCTCGTCGCGCTGGGCATGAATGGCTTTCGCAATCGTCCGCAACATTTCTCCACGCTGCGCAAAACTCATTTGCGCGAGCGCCGGCCCGCCTTCGTTGCGAGCGTGCGCGAGAGCGCGGGAAAAATCGATGCCGTCGGCGGTCGCCGTACCGAGCGTCTGCTCCGTCGCGGGATTGACGAGCGTCGCGCCGTTGCCGTTACCGCGTTGCCATTTTCCTTCGATGTAGCTTTGCAGTTCCATGCGGATGACCTCTTGCGCGGCAAAAATGCCGAAATGCGCCGGGCGTGACTTCGATGTGGCGAGACTCGACACTCCCGTGGTGGCCCACGTTTTTGTCGCAAAGAGCGGCGGGGGCAACGAAAAAGCGTCGCACTTACGACACGGCCGCCCATGTAGGGGATTTCGGGCCGATCGAATTCGTGGCTCTTCGGCCTGGAAAATAGCGGTGTTTCTGCGAGGGCGAAGCAATTCACCGGCATTGACGCTCAAGTTGCAAACGCGAGCGACCGTTTCCATGCGCAACTGGTCATGGCGCGTACCGAGAGTGCAAATCATACTTGCCGAATTCGCAAAGCTCGGCGGCCGGGCGTTTCGCTCGCGCGCTCTCGCATGAAATTACGAACGACCGGTCTCGGTATCAGCATTCGGTGCCTCGGCGCCGAATAGCGCGAAGTGGAGTCACGATGTCCGACAGGCGCTTCAACGGAATGACCGGCCTGATCGGTCGCGCGACGCCAGAGAGAGCTCGATCGGCCGCGCTCGCCGCGGCGGCGCTGGTCACCCTCGCCGCGTGCCAGGGCGTGATCGGCGAACCACCGACCGGCTTCGGTTCGCCCGGATCGAATGTCAATCCGAGCGGCGGTGATCCTGGTTCCGGTGGATCCGCGGGATCGCCTGGATCCGGTGGATCGCCAGCATCGGGTGGCACGACGGGCCCCGGAGGAACGGGCGGCGCACCTGCCGACGGCGGCATCGGCCCCAGCGCGACGTTGCAGGCACGGATTCGCCGCTTGACCAATGCCGAGTACGACGCCTCGGTAAAGGCACTGCTCGGGATCGACTCCAAGTTCGGTGCGACGTTCACGCCCGACGCGCGTCAAGACGGCTTCACCCGCAACGACGCGCAGCGCGTCGATCCCGTCTTTACGATGCAGATCGACGACGCAGCGACGCAACTCGCCGCGCAGACGCGCGGCAAGTTCGGCACGCTGGCTCCGTGCGCCAACCCGACGAGCGGTGGCGAAGCGTGTGCCGCCACGTTCATCGGCGCGTTCCTGACGCGCGCGTACCGACGTCCGACCGCGCAACGCGAGCTCGACGCGCTCATGGCCGTGTACCGCGCCGGCGCCGAAGCGTCCGCCTATGCAGATGGCATCGAGGCAGTCATTCACGCCGTGCTCGTTTCACCGGCTTTTCTCTACACCACCGAGATTGGCGGTGCGGTGGCGCCCGCGGGCGCGACGGCCATGACCATTACCGCTCACGAGGCCGCCAGCGCCATGGCCTATCTGCTCACAGGGGCGCCACCCGACGACGCGCTCCTCGCAACCGCTGCCAGCGGCGAGCTCATGAAATCGGACGTGCGCCAAGCAGAGGCACGACGACTCTTCGCGTCGGCAGGCGCGTCGGCGCAGATCACGCGCATCGTCGAAGAGTGGCTCGGCATCGACCGCATCACCGAGACCGCCAAGGACTCCAACGCCTATCCCGCGTTCGCAGGGCTGAAAGATGCCATGAAGCGAGAGGCCGACGCGTTCGTCAACGAGGTGATGTGGAAGACGTCGCACGACGTCGCCGATTTGCTGTCGGCCGATTGGACCCTGCTCGGCAACGACGTGAACCTCGCCCAAATGTACGGTGCGACCGTCGACCCAGCCCACGCCGGTCGATACTCGTTTGGCGCGGTGCCGCGCCGAGGTGTGCTCAATCAGGGCGCCTTTCTGTCGGTGTACGCGCACGCCACGGAGAGCGGCCCCGTGCTGCGCGGCGTGGCCATGGTCCGCCGTCTCGCTTGCATCGAGATGGCGTCGCCGACCGAGCTCAATATCCAAGTCGTACCGCCCGTTCCCGATCCGACCAAAACGACGCGCGAGCGTTTCTCCGTGCACGCCACCGATCCGGTGTGCGCGACCTGTCATGGCAAGATCGACGGCTTCGGCTTCGCGTTCGAAAATTTCGACGGCATGGGTAAGGCGCGGCTCACCGAGGGAACGGGGGCCAGCTTGAAAAACGTCAACAGTGCGACCAGCGTCGCGGTCGGCATGGATTTCGACGGCGCCTACGCGGACAGCTCGGCGATGGTCGCCAAAATGGCCACGAGCCAGAGCGTTCGCGCTTGCTTCGCGCGGCATCTCTTTCGTGCCTCGGCCGCCAACAGCGAGCTGGCAAACCGCCAGGTCGAGGATTCATTCCTCGCCGCGTGGAGCGCGCTCGCGCCCGACAAGCAAAGCAACATCCTCGAAGTCCTGGTCGCGTGGCTGGGCAGCGACACGTTCGTACAACGGAGGACCCAGCCATGAGCGCACGAGGGATCACCCGCCGCGGCCTTTTGGGTGCGGCCGCGGCAGGCGGGGCTGCGTTCTCGTTGCCGCGACTCTTCGAGCGGGCCGCGGTCGCCACCGCCGCCGACCAGCCCCTCAATTTCATCTGCCTTTATCACCCCCATGGCGTGAGCGCCGAGTTCTGGGCCATGAAAGCCGCCGACAGCGAGACGTCTTTCGACATCGCCTACGACAAGTGCTCGCTCCAGCCGTTCGACGACGCGGCCACCTACGGCAAGAGCTTCAAGGACAAGATCCTCGTTCTCGAAGGGATCGATCATCTGTCCAACGCCAGCGCTCACGACTCGGCGGGCACCATCCTCACGGGCAGCCGCATCGACGGCAATAAGAAGCCGGCCAACTCGTCGCTCGATCAGTTCCTCGCGGTCGAGAAGGGGCTCGGCGCGATGACGCCCGTAACGAGCATCTCGATGGGCGTGGGGATCGACGTCACCGAATCGGGCTTCTCGCTATCGTTCGGTCCCGGCGGGGCCGCGCTGCCGAAGATCATCGACCCCGTCCAAGCCTTCAACGTCCTCTTCGCCAACTTCTCGCTGCCCGATGATCCGGCCGCCCGCGCCGCGGCCGAGCACAAACGCAAAGTGGGGATGAGCATTCTCGACTTCGTGCGCGGCGAAATCGGCGACCTTCGCCCCAAGCTCGGCTCGTCCGAGCAGCAGAAGCTCGATCAACACATGACATCACTGCGGGAAATCGAAAAACGCCTGCAAACGACGACGGACGCCGGGGCCGCCGGCAAGTGCGCGCTCCCCGCCAAACCGGATGCCAAGCTGTTTCCGAAGCTCAAACAGTACAATGACGGCGAGCCGTACTTCGACGCCATCACCGACGCTCAAATCGAGCTCATCGCCAACGCCATTGCCTGCGGCGTGACGCGTTTTGCCACGCTCTTCATGAACGACCTCAGCTTCGCCGGCAATCCGCTGGGGCTCCCCGCCGACAACCATTCCGACGTGGCGCACACCTACGATCCATCTCCGGTTGGAAACAACGGTCGACCGGGCGCCGGCACCCCGGCCACCTGGGAGCCGCTCGCCAAGTTCAATCGCTACAGCTATTCGAAGGTGGCGAAACTCATGCAGCGTCTCGACGCGCTCGGCGCGCTCGACAACACCCTCATCTATTGCGCCAGCGATATGGGCAATCCCTCGCTGCACAGCACGCAGAACGTGCCCACGCTGCTGGCCGGCGGTGCGGCGGGAAAGTTTCGCATGGGCCGGCGTCTCAGGATGGCGGCAGATTGCCCGAGCAGCAATCCGTGGTGCGATCCCACCACCGCCGGCTTCAGCGGCTTGACCAACAACCATTTGCTCGTCGCCATCGCGCAAGCGTTCGGCGTCAACATCGACAGCTTCGGAACGCAAGTCGACCCCAAGCACACCACCGGCGCGCTCTCCGGTCTCACCTGAGTGCAGCAATCGCGGTGGGCGCCTCTCCCCGACCTGAAAGCCCGATAGGCGGTCGATGGTGCAGGTCGTGGTAAGCTGAAAAGGCTGGTCCCAGAGCGAAGAGCGACGGGATCCAAGGCGCAGCGGAGGAGAGGTGGACGAGTTCGAACGGCAAGTTGTACCCCCGGTGTCCGCTGCCACCTTCGCCAAGCTCGTGGAAGAAGCGCCGGACGGCGTCGTCATCTCACGCGACGGCATCATTCTGTACGTGAACCGCGCGGCGCTCGCCCTCTTGCGCTACGACCGCACCGAGGAGCTGCTCGGGAAATCGATGGGGCTTTTTCTCGACGCGGCGTCGATTCAAACGATGATTCGCCGCATACGCCACATGCAGGCGAGCGGCGAACGCATGGCTCCCCGCGAGTACCCGGCCAAGCGCCGCGATGGATCGACGGTGATCGCCGAGATCTCGTCGATCCCCATCGAGTTGGACGGGCGGCCGGCCGTCCTGGCATTCGCGCGTGATGCGACCGAGCGGGTTCGTTTGCGAGCCCAGCTCGAACAAGCCGATCGTTTGACGGCTCTCGGCGTGATGGCGGCGGGCGTGGCCCACGAGATCAACAATCCACTCACGTTCATCACCCTTGCTACCGATCTACTTCGCCATCGTCTGAGCGGCGACGACGCCACCAGCCGCGGCCTGCTCGAAGACATCGGGGAGGGGGTCGAACGCGTCGCCGCCATCGTGCGTGACTTGCGCGTCTACGGCCGCTACGAGGAAGAGCCGCTGGGAGGCGTGGATCTCGAAGCCGTCTTGCAGGGCGCCGGCCGCATCGTCGCGCACGAGCTTCGCTCGCGTATCCGGCTCGTACGCCTGACGGGCAGCCTCCCACCCGTGCGCGGCGTAGCGCGGCGCCTCGAGCAGGTGTTCGTGAACGTCTATCTCAACGCCGCCCAGGCCTTTCCCGACGATCAGAACAACGGGACGATCACGGTGCGGGCGAGCGTCACCGACGATACCGTCGACGTCGAAGTGTCGGACAATGGATCGGGTATGGCGCCCGACGTCCTCGCCAGGATCTTCGAGCCGTTCTTCACCATGCGGCCCACCGGCACCGGCACGGGCCTCGGGCTCTTCATCTGCAAGGACATCTTGCTGCGTGCGGGCGGAACCATTCGCGCTGAGAGCGAAGTCGGCCGAGGGACGTCAGTGACAGTCACGTTGCAACGCTCCGAGTCCACCGCGGTGTCCGAGGTTCCCCCCGCCTCCACCAAGCGGTTGTGCGGGCGGCGAATTCTCGTGGTCGATGACGAACCGCTCATCGTGTCGACCATCGTGCGCGCGCTGGGGCAGGACAACGTCGTCGTCGGCGAAACGAGCCCCGAGCGTGCCGTCCAGCTGGCGCTCTCCGACCCCCCGTTCGACGCCATCGTCTGCGACATGATGATGGATGGGCTCACCGGGGTCGACGTCTACGAGCAGATCGCGCGCGAGCGTCCAGGCATGGAAATGCGCATCGTGTTCGTGAGCGGAGGCGCGCACACTGCGCGGACTCGGGCCTTCCTTGCGAGTGTGCCGAACCGGTGTCTCACCAAGCCATTTGCGCCCGAAGGCCTTTCCTCGGTGCTCGAACAAATCGCCGCGGGCTGACGCCATGCGCCGTCGAGTGACGGCGAGAAGCTGACAACATCATGTCAGGATTGGACGTTGCCTGACCGCGCTCGTCCGCTCCCCGTTGCGAAACCCTGGTGATGCAGTATCCCTCATGGCCCCGGGATGCCCATCTCATCGCCTTTGCACAGCGCCGCCCGCGACCCTGATTTCATCGAGGTTTTGGGATCGCGGGAGCACAACCTCAACGTCGACCGCCTCGAGGTTCCGAAGCGCAAATTGGTCGTTTTCACGGGCGTCAGCGGCTCGGGCAAATCGAGCCTCGCCTTCGACACGCTGTATGCCGAAGGGCAGCGCCGCTACGTCGAGACCTTGAGCGCCTACGCCCGCCAATTCTTGGGGCAGCTCGAGCGACCGCATGTCGACCACTTGCGCGGACTCTCCCCCACCATCGCCATCGAGCAAAAGAGCGCGTCCGGTAACCCGCGCTCCACCGTGGGAACGATCACCGAGGTCTACGACTACCTGCGCGTGCTCTATGCGAAGATGGGCGAGCAGCATTGCCACCTCTGCGGCAAGCCCGTAAAGGCGCAGACCTCCGAGGAGATCGCCGACGAGGTGTCACGCCTTCCCGCGGGCACGGCGGTGACGCTGATGGCGCCGCTGGTCGTTCACAGAAAGGGGGAATACCGCGAGCTCTTCGTGGAGCTGAAGTCGCGCGGTTTTCTGCGCGTCGTCATCGACAATAAGACGCTCAAGCTCGACGAGATACCGTCGCTCGACAAGAAGCGAAAGCATTCCATTTCGCTCGTCGTCGATCGCATCAAGCTGCAAGCGGCAGAGCGCGTCCGTTTGACGGAGGGCATCGAGCTTGCGCTGCGCGAGGGCGGCGGGGAGCTCGAGGTCGCAACCGGCGACGGCAAAAGGCTGGTTTTCAGCGAGAAGCGCGCGTGCTGCGGCAACGCCTTTCCCGAGCTGTCGCCGCAGAGCTTCTCGTTCAACAGCCCGCTCGGCATGTGCCAGGCGTGCAACGGCCTCGGCGCGCGCCAAGAGGTCGACGAAAACCTCGTCGTCCCTGACCCCCAGCTCTCGATCCGCGGCGGCGCCATCGCGCCGTGGGCAGCGGCCATGACGCGCGGCGAAGGCTGGGTTTTCCGCATCGCCGACGCGGTGGCCAAGGCGTGCAAGGTCGATCTCGACGCCCCCTGGAAGAAGCTCGGCAAAAAGAAGCAGAGCATGGTGCTCTACGGGCTCGGCGGAAAGAAGATCTCGGTGCAATGGGGCACCGAAGGCTCGGAAAGCCACGGCACCTGGGGCATGCGATTTCAGGGCGTCATCCCCAATTTGACGCGCCGTTTCCAACAGACGAGCTCGGAAGCCGCGCGCGATCAGTACCGCAAGTTCATGAGCGACCAGCCGTGCGACGCCTGCCAAAAGCGACGGCTTCGGCCGGAGAGCCTCGCCGTCCGAACCTTCGGCAAAAGCGTGGCCGAGGTTTCGGCGATGACGGTGCGTCAATGCTACGAGCATTTTTCGACCGTCGCGCTGACCGCGCGCCAAAAGCGTATCGCCGAGGGGGCCCTCGGCGAGATCAAGAGCCGTCTTTTCTTTCTCCTCAACGTGGGGCTCGACTACCTCACCTTGCAGCGATCGGGACCGAGCTTGAGCGGCGGCGAAGCGCAGCGCATTCGCCTGGCCAGCCAGCTAGGGAGCGAGCTTTCCGGGGTCATCTACGTGCTCGACGAGCCGAGCATCGGCCTGCATCAGCGCGACAACCAGCGCCTCATCGAGACCTTGCGCCGCTTGCGCGACCTCGGCAACACGGTGCTCGTCGTCGAACACGACGAGGAAACGATACGCGCCGCCGACCATGTCGTCGATTTCGGGCCTGGCGCAGGGCATCTCGGCGGTCGCGTCATTTTCAGCGGCACGCCCGACGAGCTCGCGCAGCATCCAAGCAGTCTCACCGGCGCCTATCTCTCGGGGCGCGCGAGCATCGCGACGCCGCGGCCGAACGAGCGCCGCAAATCCGAGCGCGCCATCGTCATTCGCGGCGCGCGCGAGAACAACCTCAAGAACATCGACGTCCGCTTTCCCCTTGGTGTGCTGACGGCGGTGACGGGGGTGAGCGGGGCCGGAAAGAGCTCGCTCGTGAACGGCATTTTACTGCCGTCACTCGCGCGCCAGCTGCACGGAAGCATCGATCGCGTCGGGGCGCACAAGAGCATCGAGGGGCTTCAGCACCTCGACAAAGTCATTGCCATCGACCAAAAGCCGATCGGGCGCACACCGCGCTCGAACCCGGGAACGTACACCAAGGCGTTCGATCAAATTCGCGAGGTTTTCGCGCAGCTGCCCGACGCTCGAGCGCGCGGTTACACCGCGGGCCGCTTCAGTTTCAACGTGAAGGGTGGGCGCTGCGAAGCGTGCAGCGGCGACGGCGTGGTCAAGGTCGAGATGCACTTCTTGAGCGACGTGTATGTTCCCTGTGAGGTTTGCGTGGGTAAACGGTACAACGCGCAGACTCTCAACGTGCGCTTCAAGGGAAAGAACATCGCCGAGGTGCTGGACACGAGCGTCGACGAGTGCGCCGAAATTTTCAAAAATCATCCCGTGCTGCACCGGATTTTGGCCATGCTGCGCGAGGTCGGGCTCGGGTACATGAAAATCGGGCAGACGGCGCCGACCATGAGCGGCGGAGAGGCGCAACGCGTGAAGCTCAGCCGCGAGCTCGGCAAAAACCAGACGGGGCGCACGCTCTACGTGCTCGACGAGCCCACCACCGGTCTTCATTTCGATGACATCAAAAAACTGCTCGGCGTCTTGGCGCGCCTCGTCGAGACGGGCAACACCGTCATCGTCATCGAACACAACCTCGACGTCATCAAGTGCGCCGACCACGTCGTCGACCTCGGGCCGGAGGGCGGCGGGGGCGGCGGTCGGGTCATCGCCGAAGGCACGCCGGAAGAAGTCGCCGGGATCGAGGCGTCATTCACCGGCCTTTTCCTGCGCAACGTCGTAGAGCCCACGACGCCGGCGCGCGTCCGCAAGAAGACCGCGCCGCGCGCGGCAAGCTCGAGTATAGAGTCGTAAAATTCGCAGCTGGTTGGCCGATGACGGCCAGCGCATGACATGACGCCTACGACCATCACCTCCGTCGCGGCGAGCAGGTTGGACCTTCCGCTGACCGAGCCGTTCGCCATCGCTACCGGCGCGCCGAGCGCCGCCGCCAATGTACTCGTCCAGGTCGATCTGGCCGACGGGACGGTGGGTCTCGGGGAGGCGGCGCCGTTCGCGGAGGTCAGCGGAGAAACGCAGGCGAGCTGTCTCCGCGGCATCGAAGCGGCGCGCGCATGGCTCGTCGGACGGGACGCGCGCGGCTATCGTCCGCTCTCCGCCGAGCTCGGCGAACAACTCGGGCAAGAAGCCGCGGCCCGGTGCGCACTCGAAGTGGCGATCTTCGATGCGCTGGCGCGGCATTGGCACGTGCCGCTCTGGGCCTTCTTCGGCGGGCACGGCGCCACGATTCACACGGACATGACGATCACGGCGGGAAGTGCAGAGCATGCCGCGCGCGCCGCCGCGGCCATTCTTGACCGAGGTATTTCGACGATCAAAGTCAAAGTGGGCGCGCTTTCGGCGGAAGAGGACGCGCAGCGACTCGCCGCGGTCCGACGGGTTGCGCCGGAAGCGCCACTCATCGTCGATGCCAACGGTGGCTATACGCCCGAGCAGGCGGTGGAGCTCATCGAGCGGCTCGACGCGCGCTCGATTTCGTTGGAGCTGTTCGAGCAACCGGTGGCGCCCGCGCGCTGGGCGGAGTTTCGCGGTCTCACCGCGCGGGGCCGCGTACCGATTTGCGCCGACGAGTCGGCGCGTTCGGCCGCTGACGTGCTGCGCTTGATCCGCGACGACGCGATCGAAGCAGTCAACATCAAGCCGATGAAATGCGGTGTCGTCGAAGCGATGACCATCTGGAACCTCGCACGTACCGCCGGTAAACGCATCATGATCGGCGGCATGGTAGAGAGCTCCCTTTCCATGAGTTTCTCGGTCCACCTCGCCGCCGGCCTCGGCGGTTTTTCTTATGCCGATCTCGACACGCCGATGTTCATGCAAACCGAACCCTTCGTCGGCGGGTTTCGACAGCAGGGATCCGAGCTCAGCGTCGCACACGTCGAAGCGGGGCATGGCGCCGTCGTAAGGTAATTTTCGCACGGTGCGCACCGGCCTCACCTGCAGGCTGCGGGATCGGGGACCTGGCAGTACCCGCTGACGCACTGCGCTCCCGGCAAACACGCCGGGCCCGCCGTCGCGTTGCACGCCGATCCGTCGGCCGCTGCGGCGACGCAGGTGCCCTGCGAAGCAGTTCCGCTCGTTCGACAGATGCCGCTCCTTTCGCAGTGGATCCCGGCGGAGAGATCGCAGCTTTCACCCGGCGCCGCGTAGCGGACCTTCTGGCACACGCGGCTCGAAGCGCAGAACAGCTCTTGGAAGCCGTCGCACATGCCCGCCGTGCACGCTTCTCCTGCTTGCGCCGGCTTCGCGCACACGCTTGCCTTGCATACGAGCTCGCCGCGGCACGTGCTCGTGCTCGCGCACGAGGCGCCGAGCGCGCCGGGCTTGACGCAAACACCGCTGACGCACGGCAGTTGGTTGATACAATCGCCGCTGTAGGTACACGACTCGCCGGGACCGTGGGCGGGAGCGCAGACACCACACGACGCGCCGCTCGGAGCCTTGCACTGGGCCGTCTGACACTGACTGTTGCTTGCGCACACCTCGCCGCTGGCACGAGACCCGGGCATCTCGAGGCACGCCGGCAGCGCGCTCTCGAAATCGCCAATCCACGCCGCGCACGTCGCTGCCGTCAACGCCGCGGCGCAGGCTTGGCGATTGGGAGCGGTTTCGCTGGTGCCGGCTAGTCCACCAAAGGTCGTGCACACCCGCGCGTCACGCGATCGGCACGTCTCGAGATCGCCGTAGTCGGCGCGAAACGCGAACGCTGCGCACTGCGAAAGCTTTTGGCAGTAAGCGTCGGCCAGGTTGCCGCAGGCCTGTTCGAGCTCGGTACCCGACCCCGCATCGGCACCATTCCCAGCCGTACCACCCGAGCCAGCCATGCCCCCTACCCCGCCGCTCCCGGCTGAGCCGCCGCTCGCGCCACCCGTCGTTCCTCCGGCGCCGCCGCCCGTCGTTCCACCGGCGCCGCCGACCGTGCCACCGGCGCCCCCCGTCGTTCCACCGGCGCCAGTGGTATCGACGCAGACGGACGACAGACAGGTGAGACCGGGATCACACGCGCCACCTGCGGTG
>DATHEQ010000389.1:0-41445 GCA_035318505.1 Polyangiaceae bacterium
GGCGTACGCCTTGTCGATCGCCTCGGGCAGGTCTTTCGCTTCTTCGGTCATCGGGTTCGGCGCGGCACCCTCCAAGTCGTGCGCGATGAGCGGCGGCGGCAACGTCGCGGCAACCGCTGCGTTCGTTTCCCCTTCGACGGCGGCCTGGCGGTGCCCTCGCAGCATCACCGCCGCAGCGCCGATCGTGGTCAGCAAAAGTGTCGCGGCGAATGCGAAAAAGGCCCACTTTCGCGCGGTCCGGCGCTTGGTGCCGCCGTGCGAGCGTTCCTCTACCGCGCGAGCCACGAACGCGTGGATGCGCGCCGCGAGGAGATCGTCATGGGGGCGCAGGGCAGTGCTGTGCTCGATTTCGACCAAGAGGTTTTGTTCGATGCGGCACGCGGCGCAGTTCGCCATGTGGGCATGAGCACGCGTGAGTTCTTCTTTCGAGGCGGTCCCGCTGCGCGCGCGATCGAGCAGCTCTTCGGGATGCAGGTCGACGCGGCTCACGATCGCACCTCCGAGAGCTCGGCCCACCGAGGGTCGTTTCCGATGCGGGTTCGGAGCGCCTCCTTGGCAAGACGGAGCCGGCTTCGCACGGTATTGAGCGGAGCGTTGGTGATGGAGGCGATCTCTTCCACCGAATGGCCGAGCGCGAGACGCAGCATCAGCGTTTCGGCCTGGGGCGGCGGCATCTCGCGCAAAAGGTCGCGCAAGAGCTCGCGGCGGCGCTCGGCAATCGTCGCCTCGCAAGGTGAGGCCGGGTCGCTCGCGAGCGGCTCTTCACCGCGACGCATTTGTTTCAGCCAGTCCATGATCCAGCGCGTTCTGCGGCGGGCGGCGGTTGTCCGGCGGATGGCGATGCGAATGGCGAAGTGCAAAATGGTGCACTCTTCGCGAAACGACGGAATCGCATCGACGACACCGATGAGGACTTCCTGAACGACGTCTTCCACGTCGGGGTTCTCTGGACCCATCAAGGCACGCGCCGCTTTGATGAGCGGGCCGGTCAGCGAAGCCACGATATGGTCAATCGCCGACGGGTCCCCCAGCCGCGCGGCCTGCAAAAAAGGACGCAGAGGATCGCCGCGAACCGGCAGAACCGGATGCGCCGGAGCCGGCCCAGGAGCACATTCACCCACATCCTGGGCTTCCGAACGCTCGTGCTTCATCACTTCCTCTAGTAGCAGTGAGAGGCAAAACAAAGTCAATCGGGCGGCTCGCCTTGTTGCGTTTGCGTCCACCGCCTAGACGCCGAGGAGCGCGACACGCGACCCGAGTGCGGCGCGATTCGAGAATCGGCGCGAGCACGATCGCATTTGGATCCAACGCGCGTCACCTCGGGGACGTCGCGCTTTACTTCCTCGACTTGACTCAGCCGTCCTCCGAAGCGAACGCAAGTTCGGTGACGCCTCGACCTTGCGCCGAGCTCTTACCGCGGCGTGAACCGTCCATCGGTGTCCGGCGACGATCGGACGTCGGGCACCTGTCCGCAGCTTTCGGCAACGCCAGCGACCGTTGAAGCCATGATGAGCGAGGCAACGCGCCGGCCCGAGACTTGCTGAGGCCACCGTCGTTCGATTCAGAACGAGAACGGAGCCCCCATGACGACCTTCCGAGCTGCCGCCGTGAGCATCCTCGTTGCTTCCAGCATGATGACGGGTTGCGCGAGCAACGACGCTGATGATGCATCGAGCGAAGGAGAGCTCGACGCGAATGCCATCGCAGCGATCGAAGCGCTGGCGGATAACGCCGTCGCCGCAGGAATTCCCGGCGTGTCACTCGCCGTTTTGCGAGGCAAGCAAACGATTACCATCGCGCGCGGGGTCTCCGATCGGGCGACCGGCGAGCCGCTTTCTCCCGCGCATCGCCTTCGCGCGGCAAGTGTCGCAAAATCGCTCGTCTCGTCGGTGGTTTTACAAATGGTCGAAGAGGGAACGCTCAAGTTGACCGACACCTTGGACATGTGGTTGCCGGGGATGCTTCCCGCCCACGGCGAGGTCACGATCGAGCTGTTGCTCAGGCAAGAATCGGGCATCTTCGATTTCGCATCGGACGAGCGTTACATCGCACCCTATCTGCAAGGCGATTTCGAATATGCGTGGTCGCCGCAGGCACTCGTAGGTTTGTCCGCCGAACATCCGCCCACGTTCCCTCCGCGCACACGTTTCGAGTACTCCAATACGAACTACGTGCTGCTCGGGCTCATCGTCGAGCGCATCGCCGGCGAACCGCTGGCGAACGTGGTGCAGAAGCGCATCACGGAACCCCTCGGGATGAGCGCGAGCACGATGGAGACGACCTCGCAACTTCCCGCTCCCTTTGCGCATGGATACATGGTCGGCATGGGCGATCCGCTCGACGTGACGGGCATCAGCGCGAGCTCGGTGTTCAGCTGCGGCAACCTGGTGTCGACGCCCCTCGACATGGCTGTCTTTTATCGATCCCTCGCCCTCGGTGAAGTCGTTGCCAAAGACCAGCTGCCGTCGATGTTTGCCACCGATCCCCTCGTACCCTCCACCCAATATGGCATGGGCGTCTTCCGTTTTGACCACGACAAGTTTCTTTCTTGCGGCAACTTCGTCGGTCATGACGGCGGCATTCCCGGCTACGACACCGTGGCGTACAGCAGCATCGACGGCCGACGGCAATTCGCCGTCGTGGTCACCTCGTTCACCATGGACGAGAAAGCGGGCGACGACGCCGCGCAGAAAGCATTCGCGGAGCTCGTGAACGCCATTGGGTGTAACTAACGGTCGGGGGGGGCGACGGCGGGGGGGCGCGCGCCTCAATACTTCGTCACCAGCTCGCTTATTCTGCGCGGGAGATTGCCGGTAGGTCCGGAGAAGACGCAGCCCGTGACCCCTTGCGTCTGAGAAGTGCCGTCACGCTCGAGGCGGAGGCTGACCGAAACGTCGGTCGGTGGTTGGTTGCAGACGAATCCGTTCGTCATTCCGTCGAGAAATGCTCGGCTCGAGACAATGGAGTCGAGTTCGATCAAATCCGAGGGCGTCAGCTGGCCGGCGCCCGCATCGCCTTCACGGGTCTTCGCGATGTGGCCATCGGGCGACACGACCCAGCTCGACGAGCACGACTTCTGCGGACAAGGACCGGAGCCGTTATCGACCGCAAGCTTTTGCCATTTCACGAGCGCATCTGGGCTGGCATCGGCAAGGCTGGCATCGGCACTGGCGTCCACGCCGTCGACGGGAAGTCCCGTGCTGCCGCCGCACGCGAAACCAAGGAGCACGGCTGACATCGCGAAGCACTCGGATGCTTTGTTCATGCCGCGAGGCTAACATTCGCCTTTCATAACATCGAGCGTCGAGGTGGGTGGCGCGAGCAGTTGGTCCTATCGCCATCGCTGCTCGCGCGTCACCCTGACGCGACCTCGGGCGTCAGGTCTGCTCGAACATGAAGCAGCGCCTTGGCCCTCAGGATACCCTGCAAGGATCGCGTACGAAGCGCCCACACCTCCTCATTGAACGCGTTCGTGACGGGGACGATTTCCGCAAGCTCTCCGTATCCAGCGAATGCACCCTGCATTTCCGTAAAATAGCAGAAGGCCTCGTCGGTACGCGCCATGGTGACCAGGTTTCGGTCGACCTCGTACTCACCGACCTCGCTCGCGCTTCCGATGCCATTTTGATAAGTCGCAGGGCAAGTACGGTTGCGTCCCGGGGCCGAGATAAGGAGCGCTAGCCCTGCCGTGTCATCCTCCAAAAGGCGACGCGGACAGACCTGCACCGCCGGTTCCCAGCCCGCCAGCGCCTCCGACGCCACCGGTGGCGCCCGTTCCCCCTGTGCCTGTCGTCAGTCCGCCGCCTGCACCAAAGGTTCCCCCTGTGCCTGTCGTCAGTCCGCCGCCTGCACCGAAGGTTCCCCCTGTGCCTGTCGTGGCGCCGGTGGTCGTCCCGGCTGTTGTCGCGCCGCCCGTGGTGGTGCCGGCCGTTGTCGTACCGCCTGTCGTCGTACCGCCCGTGGTCGTACCCGTCGTAGATCCGCCGCTGCCGGTGGTCGAACCGCCGGCACCCGTCGCGCCGGTGCCTGCGGTCGTGTTGTCGTCGTCATCGTCGCCACCGCAGGCAGCTGTACACATCAGACAAATCGGCAAAACAATGTACCAAGATCGCATGGAACCCTCGTGTTGCGACGCGCCCGCATGACGGACGCACGATCAGTTTGGATCATGCATCGGGCTCCGCGCCGAAGTGTCAAGGCGAGCTTTTGCCGGCGGATTCGGCGGCGATCCGGTTCACCTCGGTCGTCGGTCTTGTCTATCCGTCCTTTAAGGGCCGGCGCGACGGAGTTGCCCAAGTTCTAGGAGCTCGGCAGCTCGAACCGCCTGACGGATGGCACGCGCGTTTACGCTGGGAAGGCAGGGTGTTAGAGGACCGCGCATGCGCACGCCTCGATACCTTTCGCTCCTCATCTTGATCGCAGCTTGCCGCGGCGCAGAAGTTGCGCCTGCTTCGACGCCGATCGCTCCGGCGAGTGAGGTGACGGCCGCGCGGACACCGGTCCCACCTGCCTCAGCGAACGAGTCGCTGCCAGAAAAACTCGACACCAACGCCCGCCGCACGATGCCGTCCGGCGCGACGTTCACGGCGCCCGCAGGCTGGACGATCAAGCCAAGCGGTCAGGCGCAAATCCTGGAGGGGCCAGACAATCGTATTTCGATCGCGATCATCGAGGCCACGAGCGATAGCTCGGACGACGCCATGTTGGCGGCGTGGTCGACCTTTCGGGGGCAATTCGCTTACCCGCTCAAGCTGGCCCACGACGGCCCTCGGCGCAATGGGTGGGAAGCCTTGCGCAATTACGAATATGAAGTTGGATCCGGCCCGCCGGTGCGCGCGTTCGCTCAGTCGTTTCGAAAAGGCGACGTGCTCACCATGGTGCTCGTGCACACCGAGCTATCGGCTTACGAGCGGAACAAAGGGAAGGTGAACGTCGTGCTCGATAGCATCCGGCCGCGCGGTTTCGAACCGGAATCGTTTGCCGGCAAAGTCGCGAACCCGCTCGATCCGGCGCGCGTTCGTCACATCACCGATTTCGTCGAGCACTATCGCGAAGCGGCGGGCGTGCCCGGGCTCGCTTTGGCCCTCGTCGAAAAAGACAAGATCGTCTTCGAAGGCGGATTCGGTGTTCGCGACCTGGGCAAGCCGGCCAAGGTGGGTCCCGAAACACTCTTCATGATCGGATCATGCAGCAAGTCGCTGACGACGTTGCTTTTGGCCAAGCTCGTCGACGAAGGCAAATTCGGCTGGGAAACGCCGGTCACCTCCGTCTACCCGGCGTTCAAGCTCGGCGACGCCGCCACGACGAGCGCGATGCGCATGAAGCATCTGGTTTGCGCGTGCACCGGCTTTCCGCGCGACGGCTTCGAATCGCTGCTCGAATATGGCCAAATGACGGCGAAGGTGAAGCTCGACATCGTCGGTCAAATGCAGCCGACGTCGAAGATCGGCGAGGCTTACCAGTACAGCAACATCATGGCCGCGGTGGCGGGCTTCATCGGCGGACATGCCGCCTACCCTACGCGCGAGCTCGGTCTCGCCTACGACGAAGCCATCCGCACCCGGGTATTCGAGCCGCTCGGCATGAAGCGAACGACCGTCGACATCGATCGAGCCCGCAGGTCGGAACATGCGAACCCGCATAGTGAGAACTTCGACGGCAAGACCTCACCGGTCACGGTCGATCTCAACCGCGCGGTGACGACCGAGCGCCCCGCGGGGGGTATCTGGTCGAGCGTTCACGACATGGCCGCTTACCTGCGCGTCGAGCTCGCCGGAGGAATGCTTCCCGACGGACGCCGCTATGTATCGAAAGAAAATCTTCTCGCACGTCACGCCCCGCAAATTGCGAGCGGTGAGGACACGGCTTACGGCATGGGACTGGCTCTCGAAACGCAAAACGGCGTGAAAATCGCGCAGCACGCCGGCGGCACCTTCGGTTATCGCGCATTCTTTTACCTGTTCCCGGAGCACGGCGTAGGCGCCGTTCTCCTGACGAATGCTGACAGCGGCGGCGTCTTCGGCCGATCCATCATCCGTAAAATGCTGGAAGAGCTCTTCGACGGCAAGGACGAAGCCAACGAGGGCATCGTCTCACGAATCGAACAGCGCCGGACACGACTGCTGAAAGATCACGACCGCTCGACCTTCCCTGCCGATTCAGCCGCCTCCGCCGAGCTCGCCCGACGCTACACGCATCCCAAGCTCGGCGAGATCGCCGTCATGGTGAACAAGCAAGGCACCGTGTTCGACTTCGGAGAATGGAAAAGCCCCGTCGCGTCGTCCAAGAACGAAAGCGGAACGAGCTCATTTCGCGCGGCCGACCCGGGAATGCCCGATTTCATCGAGTTCACCGCGGAGCAGCGCGATGGTAAGCGCGTGCTCATCGCGCGCGACTTGCAGGGCGAGCAGGTTTTCGTGGAGAAGCAGTGAAAACCCTGGACCGCCAACACGCAGCCGATTCCATTTTTGTCGGGGACGCATGATCGAAGTCTCGAAACTCGAAAAGTCGTATGGCGCGCGCACTCTGTTCGACGACGTGTCGCTGAAGCTCGTCTCCGGCTCTCGCTATGGGCTCGTCGGGGCGAATGGATCGGGCAAGACCACATTTTTGGAGATCCTCGCGGGGGACGAGCCGGCCACCGGAGGCACGTTCGCCATCTCGAAGAGAGCTCGCGTCGGTGTGCTCCGCCAGGATCGCTTTCTTCGTGATGAAGACCCAGTTCTCGACGTTGCCATGGCCGGTGACGAGCTGGTAACCGCGGCGCGCGCTGAGCAACAGCGACTTGTCGCAGGGGAGGCTCCCGACGCGGCCCGTCTCGCCGAGCTCGAAGATCAAATCGCCGTGCACGATGGCTACACGCTCGAAGCGCGCGCCAGCGCGATTCTGGAGGGGCTCGGCATTCCGCTCGCGTCGCATCGCCGGCCGCTCGCCACGCTGTCGGGCGGTTTCAAACTCCGTGTTCTTCTGGCGCAGGTGCTTCTCGGCGGCCCGGACGTTCTCTTGCTCGACGAACCGACGAACCATCTCGATATCCTCTCCATCCGCTGGCTCGAGCAGTTTCTCGCCGGGTACCAAGGGTGCGCACTCGTCATCTCGCACGACGAGCGTTTTCTCAACAACGTCGCGACGCACATCCTCGATGTCGACTATGGCACCATCACTTCGTACCCCGGCAATTTCAGCTCGTTCATGACGGAGAAGGCTGCCGTCTACGAGCGCAAAGCCGCGGAAATTGCCCGTGCGGAGGCGATTGTCGCCGAGAAGCGAGCGTGGGTAGAGCGTTTCGGGGCAAAAGCGACCAAAGCGCGTCAAGCGCAAAGTCGCCTCAAACAAATCGAGAAGATCGAGATCGGCGAGCTCGAAACGACATCTCGACGGGAGCCCCTCTTCCAGTTCACGCCACAGCGGCAGAGCGGGCGTGAGGTTCTCCGAATCGACCACCTGAGCAAGGCGTATGGCGACAAGCGTGTGCTTGGCAACGTGTCACTGACGGTGCGTCGTGGCGAAAGGGTGGCCATTTTAGGGGCCAACGGCCTCGGAAAGTCGACGCTGCTCAAGATTGCAACCGGTCAGCTCGACGCTGACGGAGGCACCGTCGAGTGGGGGCACGAGACGCACGTCGGCTATTTCCCGCAGGATCATCACGAGGTACTCGGCGACGGTGACACGACGCCGCTCGACTTCGTGTGGAACGCCGTTCCTTCAGAAGGCACGAGCTACGTTCGCGGACAACTCGGGCGGGTGCTCTTCTCCGGTGACACCGTCGCCAAGAAGATATCGTCCCTCTCCGGCGGCGAGGCAGCACGTCTCGTCTTTTGCCGCATCATCGTGACGCGCCCGAACGTGCTGGTCCTCGACGAGCCGACGAATCACCTCGATTTGGAGTCGATTCACGCGCTCGTCAAATCGCTCCAAACCTTCGAAGGGACGGTCCTCTTCGTCTCCCACGATCGGGCATTCGTCTCCGCTCTCGCCAGTCGCATCCTCGAAGTGACACCGGAAGGGTTCCGAGATTTTCCGGGCACCTACGACGAGTACCTGGCCAATCTCGGTGACGACCATCTCGACAGCAACGCCGTCGTCCTCCGCGCGAAGAAGACAGAAGCGGTTTCCGCTACCGCCAAGCCCGCGACCGAGGCACTTTCATGGGAGGAGCAAAAGCGAAGGAACAACCGCAAAAAGCAGCTCCCCTCGCTGCGCGATACGGCGGTGCACGCCATTGAAAAGGCCGAAGCTCGCAAAGCCGAGCTGCAGGCAATGTGGTGCGAGCCCGGTTTTTTCGAGAAGACGGCACCCGAGCAGATCGCCCGGCTACAAGCAGAAGAAAAGACCCTTCTTGCGAAGGTCGAAACGCTGATGATCGAATGGGAGGCGCTCGAAAAGGAGATGGCCGAGCTCAGGGTGTAAGTCAGCAATCCCTCGTGCCCAGGGCCACGTCGGGGCGGCGCTTGGTACACGCCGACGATGCGCTGTCTTCGCGTCAGCGGGACAGCGCCTCTACCTCGGCGTGACGGAAACCGGTGGGATAGCGGCGAAGGTACTCGAAAACCGCTTCTTTCATGCGGTCTGCGTCGCCCGCTCGCTGCAGCGCGATGACACGCAGGTACGAGGCGTCTTCGGCTCGTGCGTCGCCGGCGTGTTTGGCGACGAATCCGGCGAAGCGCGCGGCCGCCGCCCGGTTTTCGCCGAGATCGAGCGCTGCCATGGCGGCGCGAAAGTCGATTGACGGATCGGGCTCGAGAGCGGAGGCGATCGGTGAAGGTGAGCGAGCTGACGAAGCTGGTGCGCTGCGCGGCGGAGCGCGACGCTCGCGCGCAATCGGTTGGACAGGAGAAGGTTCGCAGCTTGCGCAAGCCGAAGTCGTTGGTTTTATCGGGGGACTCCAAGTGTCGCCAGCGCTCAGGGCCCACGCAGCCTGACCGTGAATCCGCAATACGACGCTTCCGTCTTGGACCGTGACGCGCGTCGTGCGCCCGGCGTCGGCGCTTACCGTAAACGTCGTACCCATATCCTCCAGCTCACCGTCGGGCAGTACGACCAGCAAACGACGATGGCTCCGCGCGTGGTCAACGTGGATCGACAGCACACCGCGCTCGAGGACGACCTTTTCGACCGAGCCTTCGACACGCGTCGACCAAGATGCCGTGCTGTCGGCATGGACGATGACCGCGCTCGTGGCAGCGGCGCCGGTGGCGACACGTCGTGCGCGCCAGGAAAGCAAGAGAGCCGCGGAAAGCATCGCAAAGGCGGCCATTCCGAACAGCCAGCGCCGGGCGCCACCGGTCTGCTCGGGGGGCACGAGCGCAGCGTCGAATGCCGCGAGCAATCGAGTGCGTTCGCGGCGCACGTGCAGCTCGTCCGCATCTGCATCGCCGTCACGAGGTCGGCGCAAGGACTCGCCCAGCGCTTGCAGCGCTTGAACTTCGCGCGAGCACAAATGGCAGACGGTGAGATGCCGTTCGAAGCTCGCAATCTCGGCGCCTACCAGGCGCCCGTCGCGCCAAGCTTCCGCTTGGAAGAGTCGGGGGCACGCAGGCTTCATGGCTCGCCTGCCTGACCCAGGGCTTGGCGCAGCTCACGGCGAGCGGCATGAAGGCGGGTCCACACCGTGCCGATCGGCACGTCGAGGGTAGTCGCGATCTCGGCGCAACTCATACCTTCGACTTCGGCCATCAGCACCGTGAGTCTCTTGGCCTCGCTGAGCTGAGCGAGGGCGCGCGCCACATCGGTGCGCGCGTTCAGCATGGGTCGCGGGTCGCGGTAGGACGCCGCGGTGCCTTTCAATGCGGACAAGATCGCCATAAGACGGGCAAAGGTTTGGCGACGCCGCCGCAGATGCCGAACGGCGATCCCCATCAGCCACGGGCGGCACGAAGCCCGACCATCGTAGCGTGCGGCGCTCTTGGCGGCGGCGAGGAACGTAGCGTGTACCAAATCGTCGACGTCTTCCGCGTCGCGTGTGGCGCGCGCGATGAAGTTGCGCAGTGGGACTTGATGGCGATCGTAGAGCTCACCGAGCGCACTGAGCTCCCCGCTCGCCAACCGCAACATGAGCTCGGCGTCGGACTGCGGAGTGTCGCGCTCTGCCGGTTGCTGCTTGGCACCACGAGCGATCATTCGGTGCCCACCGTTCCGCCGAGCGCGAGACCGAGCGTCCAAATCGGCAAGCGAGTCAAACCCGTGTCGGCCCTGCTCGTGGCGCGGGGCGGGCCTAGTTCTCCGTCAAAGCCGATGAACGTGCGGAAGACCGAACGCGGAGAGAAGCCAACACGCACCCCGACGAGCAGGCGTGGCACCGGCCCCGAGCCCGGCTCCGACATCGGCATTTCGGGGGTTGTCGTGCCCACCGGCGCTACGACGGTTTCTGAAAATGCGATTCCTTTCACTGCGACGGCGGGTCCAACCGTCAGATCGAGCGCCACGGTCCGGAACTGAATTCGCTTGCCCGCCAATACCGCGAGCTCGAGCGCGGCTTCCGGCGAATCGCCGGCGATGGATCGGTAGCGGTCGACACGACCTTGGAAACCGACGAGCCAGCCGCCGATATCGAGGAACGAGAGCGCACCGAGGCCGTAGCTCGTCTGCCCATCGCCGATGCGTGCGCCGCCGATCACGGAAAGCTCGGCACCCAATCGACGCGGTTGATGCGCCGCCGATGGCGCCGGCACGTCATGGTCCATATTGGCGGAGTCTCTGGCGATCGGATTCACGCGATCGTTCGCTTCCGACGGACGGCCCGAAGGGTTGCGCGGCACGGGCGATGCCTTTGCAACGGGAGCAGCTCGCGTGGCTGCGCGCTCTGGCAGGACGAGCAGCGCTTGGAGCGTCGCAACCACGTCTTCCCGCCGCATTGCAATGCGCGAAGCTGAGCGCCCATCCGGCAGCGTGACTTCTACCCCGATGGTGAGATCATCGCCCCCGCTGAGCTCGACGCGGGCGCAAACGTCAATGTCCTCACGCCCCGTCAATTCGTCGCGCACGCGCTGGAGCAAGCCGGGCCAGCGAGCGCGCAAAGCGGCGTCTGCCTCCACCGTGATGGCTGAACAAGAGAGGTCGGCAGCGTGGGCGGCGGGGGCGCCCAGACAGCCCAAGATCCCCAACCAAGCGGGGAATTTCGCAGTGCAGCACCGTCTCATGGTGGGAGATCTCACTCCTCTTCGCTTGGAAAGGCCGATTCCTTCATCGCTTTCCCAAGAGATGTCAGAAAAACGCCTCCACGCCCACACTCGGGATCGTGAGCGGACCAAACGTCGATTGCTTACATTGGGTCGCCTGAACTTCGGGCGAGGCGGTCCCCTTGCAATCCAGCCCCAAGCTGCTCACCTCTTTGCTCAAGGTCACGTTCTGCCCCTCGACGACGAATGCGATAGAACCTGTGTCGCCGAGCGGCCAGCGCTTCTCGAGCCTGAAATCGACGCGAAAGAAGGCCGGATTTCGGTACGCATGGTAAGGCGGCAGCGGCACCGTGCCATCGAGCAGCGAATAGGGCGTCCCGGTATAAAAGAGGAATCTTCCACCCATGCGCCAGCGGCGGCCCAGGTCGTAACCGAGGATGGCGTTGAGGACATGGGTGCGGTCGAATTCACTCGGCACCGTGGCGAGGGCGTCACCTCCGGAGCGCGTGATGAAATACGCTTGGCGCGTCGCTCGCGAAAGTGTGTACGAAAGCCAGCCGCTCAGGCGCTTCGAAAGTGGTCTGCGCAGGAGCACCTCCACCCCGTAGGCGTGCCCCTGAACCGGATGATTGCTCGGGCACAAGTACGGCGGTACCGGCTGGCCCGGAGTCCGAGGACCCATGTCACCCAGCTCGTCTTGAAAGCAACTCGCGCTGAGGTCCGTGAGGCCCGTCCAGCGCGAGTAGAAACCGGTCAGCGTCAAGACGATCTCCGTGGGCAGCGCGACTTCGAATCCTTGGCTCGCTTGGGCGGCCGTTTGCAGTTGCTCGTGCCCGAAGGGAAAGCCTGGAACGGAGAGGAGCGGCGCAGGGATGTTTCCGACGCGTAGACTCGGGTACTGATGCGACACACCGAATGTCGATAGCCAAGCGACACGGGGTGTGATGTCGACGCGCACGAAAAGGCGAGGATCCAAGGCGGGCGCGGTGGTTCTCGTACGCGCCGTGCTCGGCGCTTCGTTGGCACGGGAAGACGTGAAGACTTCGGCGCGAACGCCGGACACGATCTCGACCCGAGGACTGGCACGCCAAACGACGTCGGCGTGCGCGCCTGCGCCGAGATTGGTGGGCGGAGGATTGGCACTGGTCGGTACGACGGGCTCCCCAGGCCCCACCGCTGTCAGCCTCATCCGATACTTGTCGAACCGCCCGGTTGCGCCGCCGCGGACGCGCACCGCTGCGGATAGCTTCTGCTCGATTTCCAAGCGAAGCGCCGCAGACGTGTTGGTCACGTAGGTCGGCGCTCCTCCTTGCGAGTCGTAGCCGCCCGTCAGTGCGAGCCGCATGCGACCATCGACCATTCGATGATCGTAGCGAAGGTCGAGCCGGTGAAAATCGGAGACGAATTGCTCGATGAGCTCTTTCGCGGCTTCTGGATCGCCCGAAGGTGAACGGGTCGCCAGGTAGTCGTGGCTGCCGAACGCAAAAAGGCCGATCGTGTCGCGGCCGGTGAGCTGCCAAGTGGCTCGCGCTTGATAATCCCAATAGCCGAGGTGAATGTCTGAGCTCACCGCGTTGAGGATGGGCCCTGGATAACCGTAGCGTCCGGCGATGAGCGCCGTGCCCTGGCCATCGGCGAACGGAGATTCGAGCAGAGCGCCCGTGTCGACCAGGCGGAGGTTCGCCTCTCCGTGCCGCGCAGTCGCTGGCTCGCGAGTCTGGCCGGCGATGATGCCTCCCGCAGAGCCTCCGTACCGCGCCGGCGCCGTGCTCGGGAAAAAATCCACGTGATCAATCATGCCCGGATGAACCACGCTCTGGCCGATTCCCAAATGGAACAGCAGCGGAATTCGAACGCCGTCGACGTAGTATCCGCTGTTGTTCGGCGGGGCGCCGCGCACATAGAAATAGGGCATTCCGCTGACGAGCGGCGTTACGCCGGGAAACGCTTCGATGGCACGGAAAGCGTCACCGAATGCGCCCGGCATTTCGCGCACGTCACCGGCCGAGAGCGTGGTCTGACCGATGTCACGGCGAGTTCCAACGATGGTCACCTCGAGCGGCGCCTCTGACGCGGCGGTCGTCGCAGTGGGCGATCCGGAAGGCGCCGCCCCGGGAGCGAGCGACGGTTTTGCGCCGGGCGGGGACGCGCTGCTCGGCTCCTGCTCGTCTCGATGAAACGCGATGCGTGCCCGGACACGTGCGGCGACCGGCGTGTCCCCTCGCTGCGCGGGAACGAAGCGCCACGTCAGCGCCGCGCTCCGAGCGCGCTCGGCGAACGGCTCGTTGCCCTCGACGACCACCGCGCTCGATACGGAACCGTCTGTCTCGACGACCAATTCGAGCACCACCGCAGCGTCCCCTACCGCACCCGGCGGATAGGGGACGTCGGTGCTCCCCTGTGGGACGGGCGGACTTGGCGCCGGCAACGTTTGCGCGAGCATCGACGTACTCCACGTCAAGATCAGGGCGAGCAAGATGCTCGCCCTGACGAACGAAATCGGCATGGCTGGGCTCCGCGACAGCTCCAAAACGAGGAGGCGTTGTCCTCATTCACGCGAGGACAGTTTTTCTCCAGCCGTATTCACTCGCCGAGCGCTATTCCTTCATCCGGAAAGGAATTGCTCGACGACAGCCACGAGCCGCGGCGGCATCTCCTGCATCGGATAGTGACCACAATCGACGAAGCGCTGCACAATGTGGCGATCGCAAAGTGGCGCCAGCCATCTCTCGACCGCGTCACCCCGCATGACGTCCCTGTCCTGCTCACCGGTCACGGCGAGCACGCGCGTCGGGATCTTCTTCGAAGGCTCCGGCAGACCATGCCGCGCATACATCGCCACGTATCCCGCCACCGCTTCCGGATCGGAAGAGGCGCGCCAGCGTTCTACCTTGCGTCGCAAAAAGGATTCGGAGAGGCGGTCACCGATCATCCTCCGCAGACCATTCATCCTGAGAGCGTCGTCTCCTCGGCCCACGGCCTGCAGGGCGGCGAGCGTCTCGTCATCGACCCCAAAACCAGTCGGAGGCGGCGGCGTGATCACGACGACCGCTTCGACGCGATTCGGCAACTGCTGTCCGAGATGCAGCGCAACGAGGGCGCTCATGGAATGGCCCACCATCGCCAAGCGCTCGAATCCGGAATGATCGACGAGCTCGACGACATCGGCGGCTGCCTCGTCCAGCGTGAATCGGCCCATCCGCCCGCGCGAGCGTCCGTACCCGCGAAGATCGGCAAACACCCACGTGTACCTCGACGTATCGAGGTACACGCTGGCTTCGTCCCACGTCGACGTGTCGCCCATCCAGTCATTGAGAACGACTACAGGACGCGGCCCTGTTCCGACCCTGTGGTGTCCGAGCATCATGCGAGGCGGCTAGCTTGGCGCGCCACGCCGCTCTTTGCTAGCTGCTTGTCCGCGAGGGAAGCGACCAGCGCTGCGAGGCCGCCGCGACCGCACGGGTGTCAAAACGAGGTTTCGCTGATCACGCGCGTGGCGATGGCGCGCGTCACGTCGCTGGCGAGATTCGCCTCATCGAATTTTCCTTTTGCAACGAACCCGCGGGCGATCACTTTCGGAGGATCGCCGTGCCCGACTTCGGCAAAAGGGGCGACCCCGACCGCCACCTCACCGAGGCGCCCGCTTCCACGCACGAACACGCCCGGCACGTCGGCGAGCAACGCATGCGACCGTTTTTCGGCGGGGGCTCCGGGGGGAGGAAGTGCAGCGCGGTTCTGTTCGACGAGCTCGGCCCTGGCTTGATCGGACTCCCGGGGCACGGGCAGAGCCACCCATGGCCGCGGACCTTCCGATTGGGCTGCTCTTCCATTGGCCCAAGTTTCTTTGGCGACGAGTTCGATCACGAGGTGAACGCCGTTGCGATGCGGGGAAATCCGCGGCGGTTTACGGCGCAGCAATCGGGCGATGTGTTCTCCCACCGGAATCCACGCCGCCACTTCACCATTGGCAGACGCCACCGCGATATCGACAACGCCGCTGCGCGTCACGGTAATACCGAATTGAACCGATCCGGCGCGCGGTGCCACGTCCGACCCCGCCGCTTCGCGTACGTACGACACGACGAGGCCGGCGAGACCAAGCCCTGCGCGCTGATCATACGCTTCGAGCGCTTCCGCCAAACCACCCGTCGAGCTGACGGGAGAGGGTTGACGCAATCCCCCGCGGTCTGGAAAAGGCGCAGGCGACGCAGCAAACGAGCCCCATTTTGCCCACGACCCCGGAGCGATTCCGAGATCGATCCTTCGCTCCGATTCGTGACCGCTAGCCCCCTTCGCCGAGTCGACGGCGCGAGCGTTGTCTTCGCCGTTCGGTGTGGAGTCGGAAAACGATGCGGGCGGCGACGGGCGATTTTCGATGACCACCGGGAGCCCCCCCCGGCCGAAGTCGCTTCCTCTTTCGACGCTTGCGAATTTTACCAATAGCGCCCCGGTTTTCTCGGCGACGGGCACAGCTGGCGAAAGATCGAAAAGATCGATTTCGAGCGGCGCGATGACTTCTGGTCGAGTGGCCTCGTCACCCTCACGGTCGAGGGGGGACCACACACGCACGGCATGAACCGCGAGAGCCGCGACGACGGCATGAATCGCCAGCGCGCCCGCAAGGGGCAGCACGAACCGCCGCGCTTCAGCCGACAAGGAATTCACTGTAGCGATTTAGACGCCGCGGCGCATTCGACGTCAAGGAAGACAGTGCGTGGAGCCACGCACACCTGCTTCTGACGGACCCCCGCGCATCGAGCAGACTTCGGCAGGCGTGAACCAGCCGAACTCGCGAATGGTGCCGGCGGTGACGACGAACGCTCCCTCCTCGAAAACCGTCGTTCAAGTTGCAATCGCATATGCATGGAAAAGCAAAGTATGACTTTAGAATTCCATGGCATGGTCATTCGTGATCGATCGCCAGCGCTGGGCCCGAGCCATCCGGACCGGGCTTCGAAGAAATCCCGTGGTGGCTCTCTTGGGGCCGCGGCAATGCGGCAAGACCACGCTTGCAAGGCAAGTCGTAAGTCCTTTCTCGCCATCTTACTTCGATCTCGAGGATCCGACGAGTCTCGAGCGCCTTGCCGAACCGCTGACGGCTTTGTCCGGGCTGCGCGGCGTCATCGTCATCGACGAGGTTCAGCGCCGTCCTGAGCTTTTCCCCGTTCTTCGCGTGCTCGTCGATCGCAAGCCACTGCCTGCGCGATTTCTGGTCCTCGGAAGTGCTTCACCGCCCCTGCTCCAGCAAGCGTCGGAATCTCTCGCCGGAAGGATCGAAACCATTTCGCTCGGTGGATTCACCCTCGACGAGGTCGGGGTTCGGACTTTCTCCAAACACTGGCGGCGGCAGTTGATCCAGACCTTCCTCGAACGGGACCTATCCCAACGCAGTCCCGGAACTCCGCCCATGGCGCTCCGGAGATTCTGGACGATCGTGGCGCACTATCACGGTGGCGTCTGGAACAATGCCGAGCCAGCGCGATCGCTGGGTGTGAGCGAACCGACGGTACGCCGCTATCTCGACTTGCTCACCGGTTTATTCATGATCCGACAGTTCGCGCCATGGCACGAAAACCTCTCCAAGCGTCAGGTGAAGTCTCCCAAGATGTACGTGCGCGATAGCGGACTGCTCCACGAGTTGCTCGGAATCCGCACCGCAGGTGATCTGTTAGGTCATCCCAAGCTGGGCGCCTCATTCGAAGGCCATGCGATCGAGCAAGTACTGCAGCTCGTCGAGCCCGATGAATTCTATTTCTGGGGAACTCACCAAGGCGCCGAGCTAGACCTTCTCCTCTTGAAGAATGGCAGAAGGATCGGAGTGGAGATAAAGCACGCCGACGCTCCTCGTCTTACCCCGTCGATGCGCGTGGCGCTTGATGATCTCAAGCTCGATCGCATCGTCGTCCTTTACCCCGGCAACGTTGCCTATCGTCTCTCTGAACGCGTGGAGGTGGAGCCTGTGACCGCGCTCGCATCGGCGACCCCTGCGGCCCTCCTCGGTCACGCACCGAAACGGCGTCGGTCGACTGCACGCTCGTAGTAGGCGGCAGAGCAAGCCCGAGCCGCCCGAAGTCGACCAGAGTTTTGCGAGGGTGCAACGCTGGGTGGCACGAGGAGTGCTTAAGGCATCCACGAGGCAACTATGGAATCGGTAAGCGCAGCTGCGGTCGTCGTAACGGAGAAAAATGGACATCTGTCCGCGTCCATCAACGGCGAGATGCCCGGACGAACGGCCGTCACCGTCATCGTTCAATCGGCGGGCGAGCTCTCTTCCCTCTTCGCAAAGCGCGTCGAGCGGAAAGCGATGAAACAGGATAGGCGCGCCCGGCCGAATTTCGCGGTTCTTTGCTGCGGCACCGAGAACGATTCCGCGTCATGGAGCGCCCGGACGAACATAGCGGAGTCGCTGTTGTCGACGATCGAGGATGGCGGCCGTCTGATCATTTCCGCCGAGCAGCAGGTAGGAAGCCGCTCGTTGGCGCGCTTTCTCGCGCTCGTCGACGGCCTTCGCCGGCGAAGTTCGACCTCACGAAAGTCGATTGGGCTGCAGTTCCATACCGCGCCGCCGATCGAGCGTCGCGCGAACCATCGACGCCTGGACGAACGAGCGCATTGGCGGATGACAGGATAAATTTCGTCGGCAGCGCGTGCTGGTTGCCGTCGGAGAGGATCAAACGCGGGGTGGCGCAACATCGACGCCAGAGCGTCGTCTCGCGCCACCCGCGGTCGACGATGTTCGAAACCGATTCGGCTATCCGACGTGGTTGGCGCTCGCAACGGACGTCGGCCATCACAGCTTAGAACGGCGACGCCGCCAGCACCGTCTTTTCGTCCGTTGCCACCGTGTAACCGAGTGATCGCCCGTCGGGCGAAATGGCGACCGACTTCACGTACGCGTTGGCGCCGCCCAGTTGGTCGAAGGTCGCGAGCGTTGCCCCATCGGCCACGCGAAAATATCGAATGGTCGGGACATCGACGTTATTGGGAAAGTCCTCGCCTCCAGCGACGACCGCCCTCCCATCCTTCGTGAAAGTCGTCGTGGTCACCGAGCCCCCCGCCGGCCAGGCGAGATTGCGCACCAGCGCGCCGGTGGCGGCGTTGAAGAGTTGCGTGCCGGTGCTGATGAGGGTTCCGTCGGGCGAGTAAGCGACTGCAAACACGTTGGTGGCGACGATCGTGCGCAGGAGGGTCCCGTCCGAAACACGCCACAGGTGCACGTTGCCCCCGGAGTTGGAGGCGATGGTCGCACCGTCCGGCGAATAGGCAATGGCCAGCACGCGAAGGCTATCGCGCATCGTACGAACGAGTGTGCCGTCGATGTTCCAGATCTTGGTGTTGCGATCGCGCCCTCCGGTGGCGAACTGATTGGGATTGGTGGGCGAGAACTGCACCGAGGTCGTGGCGTTGTTGTGACCCGTCGTCTGAAAGACGAGCTGCCCGGTGGCGACGCGAAAGAGGCTCAGATTTTGATTGAAGGCGCTGGTCCCCACCGCCAGGAGTGCCCCGTCGCGCGAGTAGGCAGCCGCGTCGGGAGAGCCCTCTACCGCCAAGGTCTGTGCAACCGACCCGTCGCCAATGGCGAGCAGCTTCATCAGCTCCTGGCCGCCGGCCGCGGTAGCCAGCCGCGTCCCGTCCGGGGAAAATGCCACCGGCCCGCCCGCGTTCGCCGCCGTCCAGCGGATGGTCGGCGCGAGAGCGGACGAAGCTGTCGCAGCTTCGTCCGCCTGAGCTTGTTCTTCCGCGCTGACCGCGCACCCGGCCATGGCGAGGGCCAAGGTCAAGGGCAGGGTCATCGCGAAACCTGATCGGGCTCGCGAGCGAAGCGTGCGAACCGCATGGACGACGTGTTGGGTACCAATCGATTGTGACATGAGCATGGCCGTCTCTTTCTCGGGAGCGCACACGGCACTGACAGCTATCTCAGCGCGGTCATTCCCATCCCCTCTATGCGGGCGCGCACTTCGCGGTTACGCGAATCGGAGAAAACGGCCGCCCAAGAGGCAGCCCGCCAAGACAAACCTCGCGCGCCTCGAAAGCCCTGCCGCGAAAAAGTATTTGTCGTATTTGACGGCGCGATTTCGATTTAGATCGAGTAGGAGCGATGCATCATCTGCCGCCACGCCGGGCCGTCGATCACCTCGACGCGATCCAATGGTGGATATGATTGGGCCCGCGCTTACTCGTTGCGCTTGATGACGTGGAAGCCGAACTCGGTTTCCACGACGTCGCTGATCTCACCCGGGCGAAGCTCGAACGCGGCGTCGGCGAAAGGGGGGACGACGTCCTTGCGCCCGATGGTACCGAGCGATCCCGCGCTTCCGTCGGCCCCCGGCTCGTCGCTGTATTTTTTGACGACCTCGGCGAAGTCCAGGCCGGCGCGAAGCTCGTCGCGCGCCTCCATGGCGCGCAAGCAAGCTTCGTCGCGGAAGCGAACGATGTGTACTCTCGCCGTTTTCGCGCCTTGGTACTGGACGAGCAAATGCTGCGCCGTAATTGTCGCCGGTTCAGTCGGGCTCTGTCCTCGTTTGATGTCGGCAATCGCGAGACAGGCGTCGCCCGCCGATTTGGCAGTGCTCGCGGGTACAGTAGAGCACGGCGCGCAACCGCCGCATTGCACACTCGTCACGGCCGTTGCGACGAGGATCGAAAGCGACGCCCAAGGTGAGACACGCGACATGGCGGCGGATGCTACAGGCGCGCGCCACGTGGCTCAACGGCATTGTCGCGCGGTGCAGGCCGCGTCAACTCGGCGCAGGTGTGTCTGAGCTCGCGCCTTCCGACAGCAACACTCGTGAGCGCGCGACGCGAGATTGACAATGAACGAGCGCGTCTGGACGCATTCGGAGTTCACCAGCAACCTATCACGGCGTCGAGCTTGCGTTCGGGCGGGCGCAGGAGGGCCTCACACGGCGCGGGGCAGATCGTCGCCTGCCGCGGCATGGGCTGCCGGTCGAAAAGGTACCCGGGCTGATCGGCGCAGAGGCTGCCCTGGACCAATTGAAACAACACCTGTTCCCCGGGTTCGCCGTAGTCGATCATCATCAGGAAGCGAAGGTACTCGTCCGCCGCCAACGCAGGGATGTGGAAGCGGCAGCGGCGCAGCGTCACGCCGATGGTGTCGAGCGATGTCTTGATCTCGTCGCGGCTACCTGCGCGATAAGCGTGAAATGTCCCGCCGGCTACGGCGATGGCATCGAGCTGCGGCGCGTCTGGGCCGACGGCGACCACGTAGGTTTCGACGAAGCTCTTTTCGAAGGTGGCGCGTGCGAGACCGGCCGCGACGGCGGCGTCGGCACCACACGGGTCGGCCGTAGCGTCGGTGATGAGGACCACGTGCGTCATGCGACCCGATAGCGCCTTGGCCTGGGCAGCTCGGCGCAGCGCCCCCTCGAGCGCCGCCGCGAGCGTGTTTCCCCCCGCCAACGAGCGCGCGCGAAGCGCCGTCGCGATAGCCGCTACCTGGGTGCCGGCCGCGTCGAGCGGTGCCCATGGAACCGCCGGGTCGAGATACTCCGATGACGAGCAGGCTTCGACGACTCCGCCATCGACACCCGGCACGAGCGCTGGATAGAAGAACACGCCGGCTCCTAGGTGATCGTCCATCGCGTGGGCGACGAAATCGACAACGGCATTGGAGACCCTATCGAACCGAGAGGTCGGCGCGGAATCATCATCGTTCGCCGACATCGTTGCGGAGGTGGCCACGACGAAGAAGAGATCGATGTCCGGTCTTTCCGACGCGACCACGCGGGCCGTGCACGTGTCCCGCTTGAGGTCCGGCGATATCACGTCGGTCACGATGAGCCCGGAGCCTCCCTCCCGATCGACATCTCCGACAGATGCCTCGCCATTTCCCAGAGAAGCGTCCACCAACTTGTCAGGATGCGTCTCCATCGGTGTCGTCTCGCCACATCCGATGGCAAGCACGAGGACAGAGCTCCCGATCGCCCAAGCGAGGCGCCACGCTGCGCATTGCAGCATCATCGGGCACAGGACCCCGCGTAGAGTGATTCTGACTGTGAATAGCTGCAAAGGAGCGCCGTTGTCTTCGATACTGACACCGACACGGCCGGTCTTCAACGCCGGCCGATACGCTCATTCTCAGCGAGGAACAGTCCCCAAAAGTCGTCGAAACGTGACCGGGCGCTTCTGACGTGCGAGGCTCGGCCTGTGGCAGCGGGGTCGCAACAGAAAGCATTGCGCACAAGGATCCCTGCGAAAATTTCGGCGCCGCGCGTCGTCGAGCCGTACCAGCGCGTGCGTCTTTTTCGCACCATGGATGCGTGCCAAGGACGCGCCATTTGGATCCCCGCACCGGCCGGTGCGGGCAAGACGTGCCTCGTCGCAAGCTACCTCGCCGCGCGCCGGAGGCCGTCGCTCTGGTACAACGTCGATGCGCGCGACGCCGACATCGCCAACGTTTTTCATTACCTCGCCATGGCAGCGGCGTTGGCATTGCCCCGGCGCAAAATCCGCCTCCCAACGTTCGGCCCGCAAAATCAATCGGGTGTCGCCGCCTTTGCTCGCGGCTTCTTCGAGGCATTGCTCGACCAGCTCGCTCCTTCGACCGCGCTCGTCTTCGACGATTATCACGAGGCATCTTCCGAGGCGTGGGATCTTGTCGTCCGGGAGGGGCTTTGCGCACTGCCCGAAGGGATGACCGCCTTTCTTTGCGGCCGGAGCGAGCCGTCCTCCGTGTTCGCGCGCCAGATCGCCGCGGAGGACATTGCCCTGTTCGCAGCCAGCGACCTCCTGCTGACCCCGCGTGAAATGACGGGTGTCGTGCGGCTTCGCCGTCCAGACCTGCGAGGCGCGCGCTTGAAGGCGGTGCTCCCTCGCATCATGGAACTCGCGAATGGCTGGGCAGCCGCTCTCGCCTTGCTCTTACAGGACCCCTACGTGGCGCAAATCGATGAGCATGGTTCCGGCGAAACTCCTGAACGCTTGTTCGAGTACTTTGCCGCCGAGGTGATCGACAAAGCCTCACCGGCGGAGCGCGACTTCTTGCTGCGCTCAGCGGTCGTTCCGAGCCTGACTAGCTCCCTTGCGGCGAGGCTCACCGGAGCCACCGACGCTGGCAGAATTCTCGCCGATCTTGCGCGACGAAGTTTTTTGACCCAGCGGCTCGGTCGGTCCGGTGCCTACCGATACCATCCGCTTTTGCGCAGCTTTCTCTTGCGAAGGGCGGAGAGCGAGCTCGGTCCAGCGGCGCTACAGGATCTGCATCGCCGGGCCGTCGAAGTCTTCATCGCAGACGGGCAGATCGACGAGGCAATAGATCAACTGGACGCAGCGCAAGACGTCTTGGTGAGGTCAAGACTCGTGCTCGAAGCGGCGCCCTCCTACGCGGCAAAAGGTCGGACGCACAGCATCGCCCGGTGGATCGAGCGATTGCCTACCAGCATCGTCGAAACGAACGGGTGGTTTTCCTACTGGCAGGCGGTCTGCTCGATGGGGCATTCACCGACCAAGGCGCGACAGCTGCTCGAGCTCGCGTTCGGGCATTTCCTGCGCGACGGCGATACCGCGGGTCGTTACGCAGCTTGCGGCGCCGGCATTCAAGCCGTCGTTCACGAAGGAATGAATTTCCGTCGTCTCGACGCTTGGATCGAGCGCTTCGAACAACTCGAAAGAAACCAAGCGGTCTGCCCCGCTTCCATCCTTCCGATGGCGACGATGGGCATGTGCATGGGTTACATTTTTCGACAGGGCGGCGCCGCTGCCGGCCGAGATTGGGTGAAAAAAGCCTACGAGCATGCCATCACCTCCGACGACGTGAATTACCGCGTCATGACCGGCGGGCTCTTGGCGCTTCATTTCGTCGTGTACGACGAGCCCGCTCGGGCGGCGCTCATGGTGAGCATGCTTCGCCAGTCCGCGCACGCCGCAGAGTCATCGGCGTTGCCGGCGCTGACGTTGCTCATGTCCGACGCCCTCTGCACGTGGGTGCGGGGCAACAACGAGAAATGCATCGCGCTCGCGCGCGAAGCGCTCGATTTGGCGCGCCAATCGGGCGTCTCGGTGTGGAGCGATTACGTCGCCACCGTCGGCAGCGCCGCGGCCCTCGCGACCGATAGGCTCGACGTCGCCCAGGAATTCCTGGCCGTGCTCGCCAAGTCGGCAGAGAGCGGAACCACGTTTTCCGTGGGCTCGTACATGTACCAGCTCGGCTGGGAGGCATACTTGCGCGGCGACATCGCTCGGGCGCTCAGCTCGGCGGAGCTGGCGTGCGAGCGCGCCGACGCGCTCGGGGATCCCTTTCCCCGAGCCATGGTGAGGCTCGGTCTGGCGCAAACCCAATGGCACTCCGGCCGGCCGAGCGAAGCAATCGAGACCCTGCGGGCCGGGCGACAAATCGCCGAGGGGGTTGGATGCGGTCTCGTTCAGCACGCATGCGACTTGGTGGAGTCGGATTTTCTTTGGGACAAGTCTCGCGCCGATGCCATCGCTTGTCTCGAGCGCGGCCTCGGCCTCGCGCGAGCGCGCGCTTACCACAACATGTTTTGGCTCGGCGCGGCGACGATGACCCGAATTGCGGCGCGCGCTCTCGAGAACGGCATCGAAGCCGATTTCGTGCGTGGACTCATTGCGAAACGTCGACTCGAGCCGAAAGGCGCGCGCCCTGGGCCGGATTCGTGGTTTTGGCGCTACCGCGTGCGCGCGTTGGGCCAATTCGAATTGATTCGTCACGAGCTTGCGCCGGACGGCGAACCGCAGAAGACGGTGCCGAGCACGCCGGCGCTGCGCGGCATGCCGCTGCGGCTGCTCAAAGCAATCGTTGCGCAAGGGGGACGCAGGGTGCACGACGTCGCGCTCATCGACGCGCTCTGGCCCGATGCCGAAGGCGACGCCGGGCGGCGCGTCTTCGATACGACGCTCCACCGCTTGCGGCGTCAGCTCGGTGAAAACGACATGATCCACCTGAGCGACGGAATTGTTTCGCTCGACGAGGGGATCTGTTGGATCGACGTTTGGGCGCTCGATGACGCGATTGCCGAAATCAAAGAGACGGTAAGAGGCGCCCCGTCACCAGCGTCGCTGCGCCAGCTGGCGGATCGCCTTCTCGCCATCTACCGCGGTCCGCTCCTCGCCGACGACCCAGCGGCGAGCGGCTTTTCGGGTCGCGCGCGGGCGGCGCTTGCCGCGCAGTTCGCGACGACGGCCCAGATCCTCGGCCGTGCCTTGGAAGAAGCGGGCGCCCACTTCGAGGCAGCCGCGCTCTACCGGCGTGCGCTCGAGGGCCATGACTCGATCGAGTGGATACGTGTAGGAATCGAGCGATGCGAGCGCACCGGCATGGGGCCTCGGGAGGCGCGCGAGCTTAAAGGTCGTTTGCGAACGACGCGAGGCGCGTCATAGCCGCCCGCGACATCGGCGCCAGCCAGACACCACGATGTCTGTCAACACTGGGGGCAGGACCGTCTCGTGCCTTCTGCCTTGACGTGAACGACGCCAAGCGTTGGCCGCACGTCGAGCCTTCGCCTCGCGCGCGCCTGTTAAGCGGACGGAGTTGACCGCGCGGGTTCGATTGCGCATCCTGTTTGCGCGAGTTTGCGCCATCTGACGAGCCGACGATCGATGCCCATGAACGGCTATCTAACGACGGAGACGGCGATTCGCATTGCCGGCATGTGCGTCGCGCTCGGGTACGCGTTCGCCTGCGGTGGCAGAGTCCCCCCCGGTGCGACCGACGACGCTAGCGCGCAAGGCGGGACCGGCGGCAGTTCCGGAAATGCGGGTAGCGCCGGCAATGCGGGAGAGGGCGGCAGCGGCGGCGACGCGGGACACGGCGGCACCGGCAATGCAGGACAAGGTGGACAAGGTGGACAAGGTGGACAAGGCGGCGCGGGACCGGGCGGCGCCGCCGGCATCGCGGGAATTGGCGGCGGTGGCGCGGCAGGCGGTGGCGGCGTGGGAGGCAAAGGGGGAACGGCAGGCGCGGGTGGAAGTGGTGGAAGTGGTGGTACCGGAGCAACGAGCGATAGCGGCGCGGCTTGCGTACCCGCTCGCGACGCGGGTGCGTATGCCCCTCCAGATGCGGCGCCGCCGGGGACATTTGCGTGTTCGACGCAGATCTCGATGCCTGCCTGCTTGTTGGGTAGCGAGTACTGCGCCTACGCGACGTTCAACGGCGGCGTCGTGGCAGCACCGACCTGTCGACCTCTGCCCGTCGGTTGCTCGACTTGCGCGTGCATGAAGGCGGACGCTGTTTCTTGCGTCTTCGCTCACATCGCCGCGACGTGCCAGGTGGCCTCGAGGTGTTTGGACGGCACGACTTTTCCCGCCACACCGGGACCGACCGTCCACTGCAATCTGCCTTGACGGTGTGATCGAGGCGTCGAACGCGAGCCGAGCTATGTCGCGCCGAGTGCGGCGCAACGGAGGTTCATCGAATCGGACCGACGAAGTCGAAACGGCAGGTCGTCTTGGCAACGACGCGCGCTTGCATGTCGTCGCCGCCGACGCGCGGTCGCCCCGTCCCGCTCTTGCGACGCGACGTCATCTCGGGAAGATTTTCGGTTGCTTCGATCGCTCGAGACCGATGTCGAGCACGCCCGCGGCCGCGCCCTCTGCTCCCAACAGCTTCGTGATCGCGTCGCGCGCTGCCACGAGTCGGCCCAAGTGAGCGCTCAGCTTCTGAACGACGGCCGAACGAGGGTTGGCGGGGTTAGCCGAAAACTGCAACGTCCACGCCCTCTTTTCGGCTCTCGTCGACGTCGCTTTCGAGCTTGTTTTCAAGCTGATTCGTGCACGAGGAGAGACTTGAACTCTCACGCCTTGCGGCGCCGGAACCTAAATCCGGTGCGTCTGCCATTCCGCCACTCGTGCTGGTGATGTTCTCGGGCAATCGCTGCGGGATTCCCTTCTGCTTCATACAGCTGAGGGATGCGTTCGTCGAGCGGCTTCCGCTCCCCGAGGTCGAGCTCTTTGATGGTGCGGGCCTCCGCAGACGCTCACGCAGATGATCGTCGACCGCGCGAACAACGCAGCTCGGCGGAGCTTTGCTTTGCTCTCCGCGATCGAAGGCGAGCCCGGCGATGTCCCAAAGCGACAGAGACACAGCGTCGTCGAGAAGCGCCTGCGCGGCGATGAGCGTCGCATGAGCTTCTCGAACGTCCTGCGCTGCCGAGGCCAGCCTCTCCTCGGTCGCCATTCGATGGATGCTTTCCGTTCGGAGCCCCGACTCTTCGGGCGGCGCTTACGGGCCGTTACCGGGATCACCACCGGCTCGCCTCATTCGGTAGGCCTTGCGAATGGGTACCGTGGCCACCCAGATCCCAATCACCGCCGGGATGACGACGTACCCCGCAACGAACCGACGACCTCAGGCGAGCTCCACGCCCCAAGAATGCAACGCCGCCGCGCAAAAATCCTAGATCCGAATGCGGGAAACGGCGTTCCTAAGCATGGTCAAGGTTGGACGGTGACCGACCGACAGATTACCTCGACCGATGCTCGCGCGCGCTCCACGGCTGCGCCGCCGTCCAGCCAGGTTTTCGTGCCGGCGGTGGCGGCGGGCGCGGAAACTTCGGCGCCACAGCGCACGGCCCGGCCATGCGGCCCGCTCGCCACGATTGGACTTGAATCGATTGCGGCGTCTTCATGCTGACCAGGTAGGCGCCTCCCGACAGCGTTTCGCGTCCGAGCACAGTTCTGATGGAACCTGGTTTGCGCGGGTGGAGTCGGTCGGACGCGCTGGTTGTCTCGATGTGAGAAGAATCTCGCTGTCCCAGAGCGCGGTGGGAGCAATGCGCCCGTGAGGAGCATTCCGAGAGGCGCGCTTCGCGGATTTAGACCGCCTCCGCCGTCGAGGCAAGACGGGATCGTTTTATAATGAGAGGGCGCAAGGCTGAATTGCGGCGACGATAGGCATGCCGGCCAGTCGCGTCGCCGCCAAGGATTCTCGGCGCCGCCGCGTCGTGCTACGGGTGCGTTCGCGTCTCGGGAGGATTTACGTGCAGCAGCGCATTCGCAGCATCTTGATTGTCGGAGGCGGTACGGCTGGGTGGCTCGCAGCGACGTATCTGAACCGGGCACTCGGCGATAGCGTCGTCATCTCGCTCGTCGAATCGAGCGACATCGGCCGCATCGGCGTGGGAGAGGCCACGATTCCGACGCTTCGCTTCACCATGAATTTTCTGGGACTCAAAGAAGAAGAGTGGATGCCCCGCTGCGGAGCCACGTTCAAGACGGGCGTCAAGTTCGTCAACTGGCAAGGCAAGGGCGAGTCTTTTTACCACCCCTTCCACGAGCGGCCCGAGGCGTTCATCAATCCCTACGGCGCGCCGTACTACCCCGTGCTCGGCGACGGGTTTTCGCTGATGCACTTCTGGCTCGCCAAGAAGCTGCGCGGTGAGACCGTCGAGCCCTTCGCCTACGCGGTTTCGCCCGGGCCGACGATCTGCGATTTGCGAAAATCGCCTCGTTTTCAAGACAATCCTCGTTACGAGGTTCCGAGTGCGTACCATCTGGACGCAGCGTGGGTGGCCGCCTACTTGCGCGAGATCGGCACCGGCCGAGGGGTCAAGCACGTCGTCGACGACGTCGAGAACGTCGAGCTCGATGCACGAGGCTTCATCGCTCGGGTTCATACCAAGCGAAGCGGCGCGCTCGAGGCCGATCTCTTCCTCGACTGCAGCGGCTTTCGCGGCTTACTCGTCAACCAAGCCTTGAAGGAGGAGTTCGTCAGCGATCGACCCTCTCTCCTATGCGACTCGGCAGTTGCCATGCCGGCGCGTTCGAACGGCGAGCGCGACGGTATTGCGCCCTATACGATGGCGACGGCGCTCGGCTCCGGTTGGGTTTGGGACATTCCGCTGTTCAATCGGCGGGGCTGCGGATACGTGTACTCGAGTCAGTTCTTGACGAAAGAACAGGCCGAGAGCGAGCTCCGTCAGTTCTTGGGGCCGAGCGCAGAGGGGATGCCGCCCCATCACATCGCCATTCGTACTGGCCAAAATCGCCGTATTTGGGTGAACAACTGCGTGAGCATCGGGCTTTCGAGCTGTTTCATCGAGCCGCTCGAATCGACCGGTATTTTCCTCGTCGAATTCGAGTTGGCGATGCTGCTCACGTTTTTTCCCGATCTATCGTTTGATCCGGTGCGCCGCGACGGTTTCAATCGCGCCGTTCGCACACTGTTCGAAGAAACGCGTGACTTCGTGCTGATGCACTACGTCCTCTCCCGACGCGAGGACACGCCGTTTTGGCGCGCGGTCAAAAACGAAACCTTCGTCACCGAGGCGTTGAAGCGCAAGCTCGAGTCCTTCCGCGCCCATTTCCCGCTGCTCGATGGCTTCGATTACGCTGTTTTCCGGGCGAGGAACTACGCCTCGATTTTGGCGGGGATGGATTGCCTTCCCCAAGGTCCGTATCCCATCGTCGAGCACCTCGACCCCAAGCTCGGCGATGCGGCCCTCGCCGCCGTCAAGACGCGGACGCGCGAGCTCGTCGACAATCTCCCTTCCCATTACGAATATCTCTGCAAGCTCTACGGCCATCCGCCGGCGCCCTTCGAGCCCTGAAGCTCGGGAACGGGGCGCCGATGGCGCGACCCCGTCACACGTACCGAAAGAGCACGTCTTCGCGCCCGCGAATGTCGTGCGTTCGCACATCGCGAAGGGTGCCGTTCTTCCATTGCAGCGGCGTGTAGCCGAGATCGCGCAGCTCGCGTTCCACGCGCGGATAGGTGTTGGGGGCGCGCGTCGAGCCTTGGGGGCCGCGGACTTCGGCCCATACCGACGGAAAATGGAAGCGCTCCAGGGTTTTCAGCATGCCGGCCACCGTGCGCGGTTCTTCGCCTTCGACGTCGATCTTGATGAGGTCGATGGTGGGGACGTCGAATAGCCCCTCGCGGTCGAGATCATCGAGGCGCGTGACGCGCACGGGCACTTGACCCGAATAGCGCTTCGCCCGGCGCTCGATCTCGGGCACGAGGGAGTGCGCCGAGCCATCGGATACCGTGAAAAATGGCATCGTCCCTTCGCGATCGGAGAGCGCGGCGTTGATGCAGCGCGCCCAATCGAATCGATTGCGCCGCACGCTGCGCGTCAACGACTCGTACGTCATGGGATCGGGCTCGAAGGCATAGACGCGGCCAGTCGGTCCCACGCGCCGCGCGGCAAAGAGCGAATAAAAGCCGATGTTGGCGCCGATATCGAGGAAGACTTGACCCTCTTGCAGGGTGCTCGACATGAAGCGGCCGAAGGGCAAACCCATCAGACGTTCCCAGTACGCGCGCGGGAAGTAGTACATGCGGCGCTGGAACGGGGAGGAGACGTTGAGCTCCATGGCCGGATGGTCGCTGACCCCGCCGGAGACACGCCAAGTGGGCTCGTGTCCGTCGCGACCGAGCGTGGACAGGACGGCGTTGAACAGGGTCGCGCCGGCGCGAAACGGGATATGCCGGGTAACGGCACGCACACGCTCTTGGAGGTCGGGGTTGGTCATGGTCGGACGCGCCCGCCTGATTAGCAGAAACTGCGTGCTTTGACGACGAGGAAGGCCCGCCTGCGACGACTTGTCACACGGGCCTTTTTGGTACGTATTGCGCGGCTGCGCTATGAATCGGGAGCCATGCCCGAGCTCCCCGACGTGACCGTCTACGTCGAGCAAATTGCCGCCCGAACCGTAGGACAGGAGCTGCGCGGCGTTCGGCTGAAAACGCCGTTTCTCGTGCGTACGTTCGCCCCACCGCTGTCGAGCACCTTCGGCAAAAAGGTGGTGGCCGTTCGGCGGCTCGGCAAACGCATCGTGATGGGACTCGAGGGTGACCTCTTCTTGGTCATCCATCTGATGATTGCAGGACGCTTCCGGTGGAAACCAGTTGGGGCGCCCATCCCGGGCAAACTCGGACTCGCGTCGTTCGATTTTCCCAACGGCGCCCTCCTTCTCACGGAGGCGAGCACGCGCAAGCGCGCGTCTCTGCACGTGGTGCAGGGCGAAGAAGCACTGCGGGATTTTCAACGGGGCGGCATCGAGGTCGAGGGAGCAACCCTCGACGCTTTTCGCGACGCGCTCGTGCGCGAAAACCATACCGTCAAGCGCGCGCTCACCGATCCTCGACTCTTCAGCGGTATCGGCAATGCCTATTCCGACGAGATCTTGCACGCGGCTCGCCTCTCGCCGGTGAAGCGCACGTCGCAGCTGAAGGAAGAAGAAGTGAAGCAGCTCTTCGAAGCAACGAAACGAACCCTCGCCCTTTGGACGAACACGCTGCGCGACGAGGCGAAGAACGGCTTTCCCGAAAAAGTGACCGCCTTCCGCGAGGGAATGGCGGTGCACGGCAAGCACGGTCAGCCTTGTCCGGTGTGCCACGCGCCGGTGCAGCGCATCGTCTATGCGGACAACGAGACGAATTACTGCGCGCGCTGTCAGACCGGCGGCAAAGTGCTCGCCGACCGTGCACTATCGCGGCTGCTGCACGAAGATTGGCCGCGCACGCTGGAAGAGCTGGAAGAGATCCGGCCGAGCGGCCCATCGCGCAACCGAGTTACACCCGACGACAAGTGACGGCGGGTAGGTGCCGAACAGGCAGCCACCCAGATGGGCGGTCTCGTGCGCTCAATGATTTGCCGCGAATGCCGTTGATCGAAGGGCGAAGATTTCGCCGACCACCCGTTGCAAGCTCCGTTTCCGATCACGAGCCCCATGAAGAAGAAAGAAAACAGAGACAGCGAAAACGTCTCGGGTTTCATCGAGTTGGCGAATGAGATCACGGGGACGGTCCGGCCGATATCGCTCAAAGAAACCCTCGATGTCACCCTGCCGCCCGCACCGAATACGGACGAGGAGCAGACGGGGACCGAGGATGCCATTCCCTCCGCCATGCCGGTTTGCGATCGGGGCACGCTGACCATGGTCAGCGGCACCGAAGCCGGGTCGGTCTACCGCCTGGGGCCGACCACCGTCATCGGCAGGTCCCTCGATTGCCAGGTCAAAATCCACGAATCCGGGGTGAGCCGCCGCCACGCGCTCATCACCCAGAGCGGCGAGACCGAGTACTACGCGCAGGACCTCGGCTCGCGCAATGGAACCACCGTGCGTGGCAGACCGGTCACGCGCGCCCGGCTCACCGACGGCGATCGCATCGGCATCGGTCCCGTGTTCTTCCGCTTCGCGCTGGCCGACGAAACGGAAGAATTGGCGCTGAAGCGCCGTTACGAGTTCAGCATCGTCGATGGTCTCACCGGTGCCATGAACCGCAAGCACTTCGACGACCGCCTCATCGGCGAGCTCGCCTTCGCCAAGCGGCACCGAGCCGACGTGTCCCTGATGATCATCGACGTCGACCATTTCAAAAAGGTCAACGACCGTCACGGCCATCAAGCCGGCGATACGGCGCTGCGCCGATTGGCGGCAGTCATCCGCAGCACGCTGCGGGTCGAAGACGTCTTCGCGCGTTACGGCGGCGAGGAATTTGCGATCATCGCGCGCGGCATCGACACCAAAAAGTCGTTCGCCTTCGCCGAACGCATTCGAACGCTCGTGGAGAAGACGCAGTTTTTACATAAAACGATGGCCTTGTCCCTCACGGTCAGCATCGGTGTGGCGTCCCTCGCCGATTGCAGGGACGCCAGCGTCGACCAGCTCATCTCGCTCGCAGACTCGCGCCTCTATGTCGCCAAGGCGTCGGGACGAAACTGCTGCCGCGGAGCTTAATGCCTCATCGCCTCGGTCCGAATTTTTTGCGCGGCGATGGCGCGCTGTTCCGGCCGTAGAATCGGGACGGCCACATTGGCAAGATCGATCATGCGGTCGATGCCGTGCTCGATCCGATCGCGGCCCAAAACGACCGTGCCCTCGAGCGTGAATTTGTCCTCGCGGAATGACTGCAGGAGCCGGCGCCCCTGCTCGTGGGCGGCGCGCCAGTTCTCGCGCGCGCCGTCCCCTTGGGCGTGGAATGCATCGCGCATGGCGGCGCGGATCTGATCGCGCTGCTGGTCGTTGAGATTGAGATCGGCGGCCCACTTTTGGGGGCCTTGCCCTTTGTGACCCTGCATCCGCGCGCGGAACGACGACTCGACCGCCGAGACCAACTGCTCGCGCTGACCTTTATCGAGGAGATCGTGCAAGCGAACCAGGGCTGCGCGATCGTCGGGCCGCGCCTGGTCGATGGCGGCGAGCAGCACGTCGATCTGGGGCTTTAGCGCGGTGCGGTCGATCTTGCCGGCCAAGATCTGATCGGCCACGGCACCGCGGAGGGCAGCGTGCGCCGCACGAAGCGACTCGTGGCGCGCCTGGGCCGCTGTCATCATCTGCTCGACTTCCGCCTTTTGCTCGGGCCGGAGCGCGACTTTGTCGAGCGCTTCGCGGATGAGGCCCAGATGAGCGAACCCAGCAGAATCTTCGTTCGCCGTCTGCGCGGCTGCCGCTCCCGGCCCCGCTTCCGCTCCGCTGCACGCGGACAAGGCCAATGCAGAGACCGCAAGTCCAGAAGCCAACCACTTCGATACTTTCATCTTCTCCTCCACGCGGTGATTCGCACCGACCCCCCGATTTTGGGCGCTTGCCGTTGAGAATGTATGGAGTGTCGGACGAAGGAGGCCCTCAAAAAACTCAATGGTTTCTCAACAGTCATTGAGTAAGAGTGATTTGGTGGCCGAACGCGTGCTGGTGGTAGAAGATGACTCCGGCGTAGCCGGCGGCATCGTGCGCGGCCTGCGCGACGCGGGATTCGACGTCGAGCTCGCCACCAATGGCCGCGACGGCGCGAAGAAGGCATTGGAGGGCGGCTTTCGAGCGATCGTGCTCGACCTCATGCTTCCCGAGCAGACTGGCTTCAACGTTCTCGAACAGCTACGCGGTCGAAGCTCGATCCCCGTCTTGGTCTTGACCGCGCGCAGCGATCTGGCCGACCGCCTCCGTTGCTTCGGCCTCGGAGCGGCCGACTTCATCACCAAGCCGTTTTGGATGGAAGAGCTCGTGGCGCGCCTCCGCACACGGCTGCGCATCAGCTCCGAAGCACCCAAACGCGTGGTGCGCTGGGCCAACGTCGCGCTCGATCTCGATAGCCGCCTAGCGACGACCGACGACGTCGATGCCGGGCTCACGCGCAACGAGTTCGACGTGCTGGTTCACCTCGTCGAGCGCGCGGGGCGCGCCATTTCTCGGGCGCAATTGGCGGAGCTCGCGCTCACGCCGTTCGAGCAGCGGGACGCGCGCACGGTCGACAGCCACATCGCGCGTCTTCGCAAGAAACTGGGAGCCGAAGGCGGCGCTCACATCGTCACCGTGTGGGGCATCGGGTACCGGTTCGAGCCCGAGCGGGTCGACGAGTGAAAATCTGGCGCGGCCTACGCACCCGCATCGTCCTCGGCTCGATCCTCTGCGGTATGCTCGGGCTGGTCGTGGCGTGGGCCATGATAAGGCGTACGGCGCGCGACGCCATTCAGTCGGGGTTTGCGCCTTACATTCACCGGACGCTCGATCACGGGGAGCTCGACCGCTGCCAGCGCGATCCGGCGCACTGGTCGATGCGCATTGGACGCAGCGCGCGTCTCGATGCCTACGACGAAGGAAAGCTCGGCTCGGAGAACGGCGATTCTCCCCCCTTGGATATGGTCCTCTACCAGCGCCTTTTGAAAGGCGAACCGAGCCCCATCAAATTTCTTCGTCTCGGCGGGGAAGAGGCGACGGCCATGTTGGTGCGCGCGGCCGAGGATGGACCATGCGCTCTCGTGCAGGTGACGTGGCCGCCGCACACGTCGGGCCGCCGTCGGTTCTTCTATTTCATGTTGATGGGGCTGCTGGTGGTCATCGCGGCGGCGGCGGCGCTCGGTGTGTTCGTCGTGGTGCAGCCGCTCACGCGTCGCATCGACAAGCTGCGACGCGCCGCCGGCGCGGTCGGCTCGCCGGAAGGGTACATCTCGGCGCACGATCCCGCTTCCGACGAGCTCGGCGACTTGTCGACCAGCCTCGATCGGGCGCATGCCAGGATCCGCACCGACGCCGATCAGCTCGAAGAGCGACAGCGCACGCTCGAACGGTACCTCGCGGACATCGCGCACGATCTGAAGACGCCCATCGCATCCTTGCAGATCGCGCTCGAGCGGGCCGCGAAGCAAAGCGATAACCGCGATCTCTCGGATCTGTTGAAGGGATCGCTCGGCGACGTCATTTATTTGAATGCGCTGACGACGAACCTGCGCCTCGCCTGTCAGCTCCGCGAGGGGTGGAACCCCGCCGAAGGAAGCCCGGGCGTCGACCTCGGTGAGACCATCGACCGCGTCGTGGCGCGCGCGCGGTATTTCGCGCAAAACCGAGGGATGGCGTTGGAGGCAGCGCGCCCTGACGTGCCCGTTTTTGCGTCGTGCCATGCGACCGCGGTCGAGCAGGCCATCACCAATCTGGTAGAGAACGCCATTGCCTACGGGGATCAGGGAGGGCACGTCGCGGTCGTCCTCGAAGCCGATCGGGCGCGCTTCACGCTGGTCATCACCGACGACGGCCCGGGGGTACCGCCGGCGGAAATGCCTCGCCTCGGAGAACGGACCTTTCGCACCGACGAAGCGCGCCAGCGCGACCCATCCGGCAGCGGGCTGGGACTGGCCATTACGAGTGAGATCTGCAAGCGCTGTGGGTGGAAGCTTGCATTCGAGCCGCACGAGCCCCGCGGTCTGAGGGTCAGCATCGAGGGTCCGACGGTACCCGGGCCCGCAAGCTAGGTGTCGCCCCGATTCGAGCCGCGCGCTGAGAATCGCACGCCTAACTGAATCAGTATTCACAGGATCGGATACGAGCGACTTTCGGGCGGAAATAAAAAGAACGGGCGTGCGTTTTCTTCGATTTCAACGATGAAGTCGCTGGTGTAGTGTCCGCGATGCGGGGCTCACTGGATCGAGCCGGGCATGCTTTGGAGGTGTTCCATGTTTCGGTTTGCATCAGTGCACTTCGGCGCGTCGTTGATCGTGGCGCTTGGCTTCAGCGTAGGTTGCGGGGGAGACGAAGGGATAAGTCCTCCCGAAACGGGTGGTAACGGCGGCGCCGGCGGGAGCACATCGGGCACCGGCGGAGCCGCGGGCACCACCGGCGGCAGCGCGGGCACCGGCGGCAGCGCGGGCACCGGCGGCAGCGGCGGCTGTCAAAAAGGTGTGACCAAGGCGAGCGAAGTCGTTTGGATCGGGGACTCGTACCCCGCCGCAGGGAACGGCGGCATCCAACGCTACACGGAGCAAGCCGCACAAGCGGCGGGCGCGCTCCCAGCCGGGGCGATGTACCGCAAGTACTACGTGGGCGGCACCCAAATGGCGAATGGCCAGATCCCGGGGCAATACACGCAGGCCAAGCAAGCCGACCCCAAGATCAATACCGTCATCATGACCGGCGGCGGCAATGACATTCTCATTGGCAATACGACTTGCCTCAATAACCCCCCTCCGGCGAATCAATCCTGCGTCGATACAGTGGCCAAGGCGGTCGCGGCTGCCGATGCGATGTTCGCCCAGATGCAGGCCGATGGCGTGAAGAACGTCATCTATTACTTCTACCCGCACACGGCCCTCTTTCAATCGGCGGCCAATGTCGATTATGCGTTCCCGGTCGTGAAGGCGGGGTGCGATCAATACAAAGGTGTGATGAACTGCTATTTCGTCGACACCCGTCCACCCTTCGAAGGGCAGAACTGGTTCAGCGATGGGATTCACCCGACCGATCCCGGCCAGCAAGCCATTGCCGGCTTGGTGTGGAACACGATGGTCAGCAACTGCATCGCGCAATAGGCGCGTCTCAATCCGACGCATAGCGCCTCCGCGCGGGGCGGCCTGAGCGCTCGCTCAGGCGCCGGCCACGGCGGGGAGGATCAGAGCGGGTTCAAGGGCCCCACCACAGCGTGACATGCTCCGCCCGCGCGCCCTGCAGATTGACCGTTACGCGGAGGCTCTCCCCCTCGAGCGCGACGTCGTACGCCGAGCCGGGGTCGGCCGGGTAGTAGGCGGCCTTGGCGAAGCCCGCTCGGTCGAGCCAGAAAAGGTGCACGCCGTTCGATCCCGGTCCGTGCAAAAGGAGCATGCGCGAGCCGCCCAGCCAGAGAAAATCGAGATGGCGAAAACCGAGCTCGGCGAAGCGCTCCGCGCTCGGAAAGTGCTCGCCCAAATCGCGTAGCTCGGGCAAGTGCGCGCGCAGATGTTTGTAGAGCGTGTCGTAACGTACCTTGGCGAGCCGCGGGATACGGCGCTCGCCATCGACGATGGCCTGCAATGTCTCGGCGCGCAGGCGCGGCTCTTCGACGTGAGCGCGGTACCGATCGGACAGCGTGCCGCGCTCGATCTCGCCGTCGGAAAGCGATTTGATCCACCACTGAAACACCGCGAGATCGGCTTCACCGGCCGCCGATTTGACGCGCACCAGCGACTCCCAGAGCGGGCGGCGCACTTGCCAAATGCCTTCGTGGTTCGTTACGGCGCACCTTCCGACGTACACCGCGCCGTGGACCACGACGTGGGTGAGGAGGGGCGCGCCGTCCGGACCGCGCTCGCTCGCCCATCGATCGCGCTTGCTGCGATCGAGCGCCCTCGACAGGCGATGCACCGAGGCGTCCGACCCGTCGAGACCGAGATCCTCCCCGCCGAACGCGCTCGGGGCGAGCTGCACGAAAGTGTCGGCGATCTCGTGCAGCGACCGCAGGATATGCGGATTTTGGGCGGGGTTTGCGTCGGTCGCGCGCGCCCGTGCGAGGTCGGCCCGCACGTCCTCCGGGTAAAGACTCCAAAAATAACGCTCGAACAAACGTACCGGCGTCATGAGATCGGCCGCAGTCATCGCGGCGTGTGGTAGCACTAGCGCGAATGCTGACCAAGGACGTCCGCTTCGAGGGGTGGACCACCGAAGACTGGTCGCGCCTTTTATCGCTCTGGAAGAGCTCGGGAGAACCCGGAGCGGCTCCGCGGGGCGGTCTCATCCTCATTCATTCGCAGGGGCGCGTGCGCAAGATTCTCCACACGGCGCGCGGCCGCATCGAGAAAGAAGGCGTCACCTGGCCGTCACCTCTGGCGCCCCTCGCCGCCGAGCACGGCGCGCGCTGGGTGCTCGCCAGCCCCACGGGTGGCCTCGAGAACATCGCCGAGCGTTTTGGCGCGCGCTGCCGCCAGGAAGACGACCTGGCCGCCCAGGCGCGCCTCTTGCTCGGCATCGTGCGCGAGCTGGCAGAAGCGGGAATCCTCGAGATTTGGCCGAATCGCATCGAGCGGCTCTCGATCCCGAACGGACCCTTTTTCGGGCACACTTTCGAGGCAATCTATCCGCCCGGTCAATTTGCGATGATCGCGCTTTTTCACGAGGGCGAGCTCTACACGAGCATCGCCCTCGAGCGCGGCAAGGGCGGCATCAGCCGTATCGTGGGACCGGCCGATCTACGACCGCGCATGACGTTCTTGTCCGGCGACTTCCGCCGCGATTATCGCTACGCCCTCAGCGCCGCCCAAGACACGCTGGGGCCCATCGCTTTCGCCTGCTTCACGTCACTCGACATTTTTCGGGGGCTGCAGCGAGAGCCGTCGTGGGGGGCGTGGCTGCGCGCCTTCGCCGTTCGCGACGTCATCATCACGCCCATGAAAGGCTCCTTGGTGGGGCCCATGGCGGCCGATGCCGCCATCTGGGCCGCCGCGGCAGCCAACTCGCTCGGCAAGCGGTGGGAATCGCTCGGCCTCTTGTTGTCACAGTGGCAGCGAAGGCGTTAAAACTCGGTAGATGGCGCTACTCGGCCGAACGGAACGCCGCCTTGCGTTCGCCATTGGGCTCGTGGCCGTCATTCCGCTCATCGTTTCCATCTATTTCGCGAACACGCTCGTCGACCGCGCGTTTTCGCAAGCGTTCACGCCCGAGCTCGGCGAGCACCTCGATCACACGCTCGGCGTCTACCAGGATCTCGCACGTTCCCTCAAAGAAGGAATGCGCTACCAAGCCGACGCCATCGCCGCGCGCGAGCCGCTGCGGGCGGCGGCCCTGCTGCAGCACCCGCCGTCGATTCAGCAAGAGCTCGACGCGGTCTTTCCCCTCTATTCCAATCTGGTCTCGCTCGGCGTCGTATCCAGCGAGGGGACGCCCATCGTCACGCGCGATCGCGGCCGCCCTGTCGACAGCGCGACCGAAGCCAAGCTCGAGGTAAGGCGTCAGCTGACCGACGAGGGTGGCCCCATCTTGGTGGCGGTCTTCGCCACTCCCCGCGCGCGCCTCGACGAGCTCGAGCGGCGCAGCGAATTCGTCGGCGCTTACCATCAGATCGAACGCGCTCGCGTCAAGTTGAAGCGCGGCGATCTCTCCGCTTTCGCGGTCATCCTCGCGGTCACCATCGTCGTCGCGGTCGCGTTCGGGACGCAGCTCGCGCGCAGCGTCACCCGCCGCATCGAAACCCTCGCGCGCGCCACCAAGGCCGTCGGCGCCGGTAACCTCGACGTCCGCGTGCCCGTGCGGGGCAACGACGAGCTTACCGACCTATCGCGTGGGTTCAACCAGATGCTCTCGGAGATGGAGGTGAACCGCGCGCGGGTCGAGTTCCTGCAGCGAATGAGCACTTGGCAGGAGATGGCGCGACGTCTGGCGCACGAAATCAAGAATCCGCTCACCCCAATCTTACTGGCCGTCGAGGAGTGCCATCGCAAATACGAGGGGACCGACCCGAGTTTTCGCAAGTTGATCGACACCACGCTGGAAGTGGTCGAGGAAGAGGTGGGAACGCTGCGCCGCTTGGTCGGTGAGTTCAGCTCCTTTGCGCGCCTGCCCCGGGCCGAGCTCGCGCTCGGCGATTTGGGCGAGTTTCTCAGCGACCAGGAGAGTCACGCCATTCTCGTGCGCGACGAGCTGCAGAATGCAGCCGAGGCCCATCCTACCGAACGCGGCCGGCCGCCGAGCGAGCCTCCTCGCAAGGTGCATATTTCGTTCGCCGTGCCGCGCGAGCCGATGCCGGTGCACCTCGATCGCCAGATGCTGCGCCAAGTCGTATCCAACATCTTGCGCAACGCCTTTCAGGCGGTGCTCAGCCATCGTCGTGAAGGGCGAGTCGAAGTGAGCGTCGTCATCGAGGACAATGCCTTCGTCATCAACGTCGACGACGATGGTCCCGGCGTGGCGGAGAGCATGCGCGACGCAATCTTCGACCCCTACGTCACCACCAAATCGGACGGCACCGGTCTCGGGCTGGCCATTGGCAAGAAGATCGTCGTCGAGCATGGCGGCACCATCGACGCCGGCCCGAGCCCCCTCGGAGGGGCGCGATTGCGCATCCGGATCCCTCGCATCACGACCCCCGCCGGTCGAGCGGTACGTGAAGCGTCGGCCGCGCTGGCCGGTTCGGGCGTGCCATTGTCCTGAGCGGGAGCTATACCCTACGCTCGAATGGCCGAGCGCGAGTTCTATTCTGGCAAGATCCTCTATCCCGCGATCGTCGCGCTGGTGACGCTGAGCGCGCTCTTCGGTTTGGCAATCCTGCCCCGCCTCTTTTCCGATCGGCGCATGGTGGGCAAAATTGCGCCGGATTTCTCCCTCGATGTCGTCACCAGCAGCGATGGCGACCGCATTCACCTGAACGATCTCAAGGGGCGGGCGGTGTTGCTCGATTTCTGGGCCACCTGGTGTGAGCCGTGTCAAGTCGTGGCGCCTATTCTCGATCGCGTCTCGCGCAAGCATCGCGACAAGGGACTCGTCGTCGTGGGCGTGAACACCAGCGATCAGCCCGGGCTCGCGCCCCTCTTTGCCAAGAAAAAAGGGCTCTCGTACCCCATTGTTTACGACACCGACGATGAAGTGGCCCGGCGCTACGGCATCAGCAATCTTCCGACGCTCGTCGCGATCAGCGCTGACGGCAAGATCGTCGAAGTGCGCTCTGGTCTCGAAGACGAGAACGGCATCGAAGAGCTCGTGACGCGGGCGATGATCAACCAAGCGCTCTGACGAGGGCCATGATGAAACATCGCGCCGCGTGTCTCGTCGCTTGCGCCCTTGGCGTCGTGTCGTGCCCAGCGCCGCACGAGCCTGCTCGGGCATCGATGCCCGTCGCCACAACGAGCAAAGAGTCGGGCAGCAAAACGAACGACGTTGCCACACCGGAAAGAGCTCCCTCCCCGATGCCGCTCAACACGTTTGCCAGTGACGTCGCGTTTCTCTCGTTGTTCGGCTCATTGAAGGTGCTCGAGTCACCCGGCGGCGGGCGCGTCGCAGTTTCGGCCGAGTACCAAGGTCGCGTCATGACGAGCGCCGTCGAGCCGGAAGGACGGAGCCTCGGTTTCATCAACCGCAAGTTCATCGAGGAGCGCAAGACGGGCACGCAGTTCGACAACTACGGAGGCGAGGATCGCTTTTGGCTCGGGCCGGAAGGGGGGCAGTTCGCCCTTTATTTTCCGCCGGGAAAACCGTTCGTCTTCGCCAATTGGCAGACGCCGCACTCCATGCAAGAGGGGGCATGGGAGACCAAGGACGCGAGCATCTCTCGGGTCACCTTCGTCCGGCGCATGGAGGTGACAAGCTACGCTGGGACGACTTTCACGATTGGCGTCGAGCGCCAGGTTTCGCTCGTCTCGGGTGACGAAGCCAAGGAGCGGCTCGGGGTCGCCCTGCCGTCATCCGTCCAATGGGTGGGCTTCGCGACGGCCAACACCATCCAGAATCTCGGCAAAGTGGCGTGGACCGAGCCGAAGGGGCAGGTGAGCGTTTGGATTCTCGGGATGTTCGCGCCCCTGCCCGGCACGCGCGTCATCGTGCCGTTCGAGAAGAACGCCGGGGGCGAGATCGTCAACGATCGCTACTTCGGCAAGGTGCCCGCCGACCGTTTGGCGGTGCGCCCCAACGACGGTTTTCTCCTCTTCAAGTGCGACGGCCAGTACCGCAGCAAGATCGGCCTCGGCCCAGCGCGCGCCAAGCCCGTGCTCGGAAGCTACAGCGACGAAGCGAGGCTTCTCACCATCGTGCTTTATTCCAAGCCCTCCGGGGCGACACGTTACGTGAACAGCATGTGGGAACAGCAGAAGGACCCGTTCGGCGGCGACGTCATCAACAGCTACAACGACGGCCCCACCGAGCCGGGGCAAGCGTCTCTGGGCGGCTTTTACGAGATCGAATCGAGCTCGCCGGCAGCCGGGCTGGGCCCCGGTGAAAAGCTGACCCACCTGCATCAGACCTTCCACTTCAGCGGATCGCGTGACGCCCTCGATGCGATCGCCCGTAAAGTGTTGGGCGTGAGCCTCGATCAAGCGTCGTCGATGTGACGGCGCCCTCCCGACACGACCCGACACGGCCCGCTCAGAGGCTGATCCAGTAGATCCCGGCGTCGCGCCCGGAGTCGTCGAGCACGGCGGCGTGCTGAAACGATACTTTCGATGGCTCGACGATAGCCACGGAG
>DATHEQ010000390.1:0-7632 GCA_035318505.1 Polyangiaceae bacterium
GTTCAATTGTCAAGAATCGCTCGATGGGGGGGCAGATGGGAGTGACGAGAGTTTGGCCCGAGCTTTTCGGTGCTCGGCGACCTGCTTCATCAGCATCGCGACTTGCTGCGTGAGCATCGAGACCTGCGGCTCGAGTTCGGCGATGCGGGCGTCCTTCGCCGCGCCATCAGCTTAGAGCGCTGCGATACGGCGGTCCTCGCGACCAGGTTGGCCTCCTGCTCCGAAATACGCTCGTCTCGCCAACCGCGCGCCATGTGACTCCCATCGCAGATCTGCCTGCGGATGGAAAGCGCCTCGAAATAATGGAGCAATGTAATCGCTGCATGAGAAGGCGGACTTCCGCGTAAGGGTCGGAGAGTGCACGCTCTTAGCGCATCAGGGAGCAAACGCGGCGAAGTGGCGGAGCGGATCCAGCAATGGCAGGATAGTGGGCAGTCGGCCGAGGAGTTCAGGGAAGGACTACGAGGCGTCTGGTCTTCGCTGGACAGCCTCACAGCTGCCGCTCACGAATCTCGGCGTTCTCCGCCAAGATTCGGTGCATCGTGCGCACCGAGCACAGGTACCTTCTTTCCTCGAGCAGCGTCGCATGCACCTCACCCGGAGCAAGGTCGATGAATCGCAATTCGTGAAGGGTGTCGAGCACGACTTTGCGCTCCGCCGGACCGGAGCTTGCGTGGAGGCGCAGGTCGGCGCTCGGCAGGTCCAAGAACAGGTGCGCGACGGCGATAGTAAGTGGAGCGTTGAACGCCGAACGCGAAGCAGGCCGAATCGATTGCTCCGCGTCGTCCTATATTGGATGAAACCAGCGCTCGACCGCTCCCCCTGGTTGAGTCACGGTCGGTCGCGGCCGCTATGGAGAGCATCGGAATACGAGTCACGACCATAATCTCACGCGAAAACGGCGCTCTGTACATGAACGGTGCCCTGGCACTTCGTCGAACCAGTGGAGACCCGAACATCGCGCATCGAGCGGGCCGAAAAGCACCATGGCTTGTTCGACCTCAGCTCACGTGGTAGCGCATTCCGCCGCCGATGGTCCCGCCGGCGCCGGGATTCACTGCAGTTGCCCGCGGAGAAGGCGCTTCTGCGCAGAAGGCGTGCGGACGCGCCCTAACGGAGAGATGCTTCCCAAGCGAGCTGCCGGTACTCGTCCCCCCGTGTCGCCTGACGTCGCCTGGAGGGAGGGAAGTCCTTCGCTTGTAGGGGCGGCGCGTCGAGAAAGCCGAGCTTCGGAGGAGTTGCCGCCGGCCCGGCGGCGACGATGGGGGCTCCGCAAAGAAAGGCAGGCAAGCGACAAGACCGCGGACCGCGATCATACGGGGGGCCATCGTAGTCGTCCATTATGTCGTGTGCCGGTAAGCTTGGCTCCGACACCAACGCCGGCGACGGTGGCGAACGCCAGAACTGTCAGAAAGAGAGGACCGAGATTCGATGGCTCGGGGGTCGACATCCAGAGGGCCAAGCCGATGTTCACACCCGCCGCAACAGAGATGAGGCGCGCCAGCGACTCGGTGCGGCGGCCAACGAGTCGTACCGTCCCACCCAGGGCGACGCACGACGCAACGACGATCACCAACGGCCACGGACCGTCGATCGTACGCTGTCCACCGAATGCCTTCGCGATGTTGAGAATACCAAGCGGCACGGCGGTGCCGACGACGGAGAAGAGTCCCACTTGAGACAAAACAACGGGTGCGGCAGAGCTGCCTTCCGTGGCCGAGCGTGCGGCAACCAATCCCGCCACGAAGAACAATGTCGCTACCGCCCAGCTGAATGCGAGAAACAAGATGGCGATCGGCAGGAGGCCAGCGTTCTCCCGTGCGCGGCTCGCTGGGTCCAACAGATCGAGAACGATGGTCGATACCCATGGAATTGCGCACGCCAACCACAAGCTCCACACGCTCGACCGGGCGTAAGCTCCAACGACTGCCCCACCGCCAAAGAGCACGATCTCAGTTAGCGTGACGCTTTGGTAGGGCGAAAAGCGAGCGACCGCCGCGGCCACTACACCCACCGCTGCCGCCCCAATGAAATCGATCCGTGACGTTGGCTCCCTGCCACCCATTTTGCGACCGCCATTTTCTATTCTCGTCGGTGGCATGCGTTTCGGCAAGTGAGTTTCGGCGTCGCCGTCGGACCCACAGCGCCAGCGCCGCGATCAACTGCAGCGGCACGCCCCTCCAACTACGCGTGGAGTTGGAAGAGCGTATCGCGCATCCCGATGCAGCCGGCTCGACCGTGTCGGGCTCCTCAGGCCTGAAGCACGCCTCCGCATACGTCGCGAGCTGTCGGTTGGGCAAGCATTGGTAGCCATCCGGGCACTTGAGCGAATCATCTGCGAAGCAAGTCGTGGTACATCGCTTGGCTCGGCTGGGCGAATGGGTGCCGCATTGTCCGCCGGAGCAATCCTCGTCCACTGAACACTTGGCACCGAGGGCGCCCGGACTCGGCAAGGGATAACCGCATATCCCCACGCTCTCAGCGCCCCACTGGCATACTCCGATCTCGCAATCGGCGGAGCTGACGCAGTCGTGTGTGCAATAGCCGATTCCCGGCGCATCGGGCGGCTCGTAACATTCCCCACTGGCACATTGTTCATCGTAGGAGCAACGGTAGCCGAGCATAACCGATCCCCGCGCTGCCTGCGCAACGAAGGGCCGAATGAAACCTTCCAGCGCGTCCGCGACCGTGCGCCCGATGACCGAATTGGAGTCCTCACCAGCGTGCGAAATGACTCCGGCAATACGCTTCCGGCCCTCCACCGAGGAAAAAATGGGGCCGCCCGAATCGCCGCCGCATGGAAGCGCCGGCGCTGCGACGAGCGTGAGCTCATGCCCGTTTCGCGCCGCCACCGAAGCCACTCCCAACCGCCGAACGCCCACCCCGCGATTGGTCCCCATCTCTGTGCAGCCAAATCCGACCACTTCGACGGAAACACCGTCGCGCAAGCTCGAATCGTCGTCCATCAAGCTCGCGACCTCGCTTTCGAGCGCATGCTCTGTCAGCAGCAGTGCAAGATCGTCTGCAAACTGCGAGGGATCGTAGGTGGAATGCTTCGCGATGCGTAGTATCCTCGAGCTCCCCTGCTCGGGCGACCAGACTGTGTCCGCCGATAGAGCGTCGACGCAGTGGGCCGCCGTCAATACGACGTGCGGCGCAATCACAGTCCCTGAGCAAAACGCCGCGCCAGCCAGCCTTAACTCGACGACCGTGACGTTCGTCGTGTCCAGCGTGCCGCCGATGATTTCGGCCCGTTGGCGGTCATTTGCATCGGCAACGGCACCGCTGCCACATCCATTCGCCGCCGCGATGAAAAGCGCACCGCACAAGGCTCTCCACGGAAATTTGTTCGCAGTGCTCAAGGCGATCGCGGAATTCGTGGCTCACCGCTCTCCTTGTTGCAAGGGAGCGATCGCTGAAAGACATTCAAACTTGGCGAACGTCACGTTGTTCTGAGAGTCGAAATAGTTCGTTAGGAACGGGCCCCTCGCGTAGACCGGGCCGCAATGCGTAGCACAATTGTCAGCCGCCTCTCCCGGATGAGGGTTGCAGGCGTATTGCGCGTCACAGGACCTTCCCCAGACGCATTTCATTGGGTCACACGTCACCGGGTGGCCGTCGACCATCTTGTGCGAGCCGATGGCCTCGCATTGTGGTTGGTCGCAATTCTCCATTTTACAGCAATCGCTGGGCCCTTGAGGGCCCGCAATCGTCATTGCCCAACATGCGACCACGGTGATGTTGCACCCGATACATGCAGCGCCTTCGCTCGTGCCGGTCCAGCTCTTCTGCGTGCAATTGTTGTCCGCATAACATTGATCGTGCTTGTCGCAACACTTACCCACCTCGGAACAACTCGTATATTGAGCGGCACCTCCGAGCGTGCATCCCGTCGTGTCGAGCGGTGGCATCGTATCGCTCTGCGGTATCTGACGCAGCAGCATGTAGGTAAGGCGGTTGGCATTCGGCAGAGTGGGTGTGGCGGTGCCAAGCTGTCCGAGGTTCAGGTATCCTGAAGTCATCGTCGTCAACCACGTCCAGTGCAAAACCACGCTGGGCTGCACGTTGGTCGCCGCCGGCCACAGCGTCGTAAATGTCGTCCTAAAAAGCTCGGTGTTCGACGCATTTCGGACCGAGCTGTGGATCAAGGTTTCCTTCGCATTCACGTGGGATTCTGTGCGGATCGTGTAGGTCGTCGACCCAGCGCCCTCTGCTGCTCCGTAGGTGCGGACGAGTGTCCCGGTCGACCTGACGGCAGCCGCCTGCAAATCGAGATCCGGATCCCCCTCTTTCGTTTGCCCCGGATCGCCAGCGCAGGACGGGGCGACGATGGCGATAGCGATTAGCGCCGACGCTAGACCGGGAAGACGAGTCACCTTGCTCATGGTCCGTCGCAATAGATCGAGACCAACGAGCTGTCAAGCACCCAATCGCCAATGGTCTGTTATTATTTATTATTTTAGAAATGGTCCGATTTGTCGACACGAATCCAATCGGGTCAATTGTTGACGGGTCAACTGTTGAGAGTTCAAAAGCGAGATTGTGGTTTGTACGCTCTTGACAAAGTTTGGCGATATAGATAATGGGGGACATATAATGGCTATTCGGATACAGCTATCTGGGCGCTCAACGGGTCACATCTGCTTCGCTGCAGGGGTTTGGGCCACGTTGACTGGTTGTAGCGAAAAGCTTGGGCAGATCGAGCAGACCTCAGCGGAGCTCACGGACCCTGCCTGCCTTACTATGGCCCCCGACATTTTGCTTCCCGATCCGCTCAATGCATGCGCGGCTTCGGAGACTCAGCCGATCGAAAACTACGGCCATGCTGCGCAGCAATGCCCTGGGAAGCTGATTGCCGACGTGAACAACGTGGCATCGACGCCGCTCACGCCGTATGTTCAGTGGCTTCCTGGGGCGCTACCCGGCACAGCGCCTTATCAGACGGATTGCGCGGGAGTCCAACTCAATTTGGACGCGCACGGATGGAACGGGACCCAATGGATATTACGGGAGACCATCCTCGTTCGTGGATCATACAGTTATCCCAACTGCAACCCGGTCCTGACCTACAGCGGGCCGGTGGTAACCGGCGGCGTGCCGGCGGCCATAACGGGCTATTCTAAGCTACGCATCGTCGCAAATGGCATTATCAACCCGGGGGTGACGCCGCGGAACTCCATACCGATTCGCGTTGGATTCAAGGCGAATCCGGGGACCCCCCCGAACCTCACCTGCATGCAACAAGGGACGAATTGCGCGTTGCCCAATGGGAGTTGCATTCGCGCCTTTGGTTCCGACGCCGTTCGACCTCTGCCGCGCTTCGACATTGGTAGTCCAAGTGGTGGTGCCGACGGAAAGGGCGATGTCGCGCTGCTTGGTGCCGACCCCTATCGAATACCGATCGCGTTTTCGAACGGCGATGGCAAATTCACGGCCCTGACGACATACGGCGCCGTGGGCTCGTTTGCGACGCTGGCCGGAGCCGCTGGCGCGAAGGCGATCGCCGGGGACTTCGACGGCAACGGGTCGATGGATATCGCCGTGACTAATCCTCCTGGGTTGACCCAGGTGCGGGTTGCATTCTCGGGGGGAAACGGGTCGTTCCCCACCATAACCGCCTACGTGGTCACCTCGTTCCCGTCATGGGCGAACACTGCGGGCGTGAAGGCCGTTGCTGGCGACTACAATGGTGATGGGAAGACCGATATTGCACTGACTGGCGGGGCGGGATGGGCCTCGATTCCGGTGGCGTTTTCGACTGGAAACGGCGCGTTCACCGTAACCAACACGACCGAGACGGCTTTCTCGACCTACGCGACGCAAGGCGGAAAGGTGGTGGCGGGCGACTTCAACGGAGATGGCAAATCGGATCTCGCGCTGGTGGGCGGATCGTTTGGCGGGGTTCCGTGGTCCTACATTCCGGTTGCTTTTTCGAATGGCGACGGGTCGTTCAGAACGAGCAACAGCCCGTCGCCGACGCCGTCTACCTCTGCAGCAGCTGTGCCGGTGGAAGGCGATTTCGACGGCGACGGCTTTTCCGATATTGCGGTGGTCGGATTACCGGGATCAACGAGCATTTTCGTAGCCTACTCCCTCGGAAACCGGGACGGACAGTTTAGCGTGACGCAGACGACCGTTCCGCTGTGTCCGGGATTTGCATCCACGGCCGGTGCTAAGCCGGTATCTGGCGATTTCAACAACGACGGGCGGGACGACATCGCTTGGGTCGGCGTCGCCTGGAGCTCGGTCCCCATTGCCTATGCACAAGCGACTCGGGGAGTGTTCTCCTGTCCAGCGCTCGTTACTGACAGCAGTGCCGCGGCCTTCCTGCAGCTGTCGACGCAAGCCGGGGTCAAGCCGCTTCGCCTCGTTGCGGGCTATTGAGGTCGATGATTCGGGGTGAGGGTGTCTGAGCCGTTGCGCTTGGTCTCGAAGGAGGCTGCGCTGAGCCGTCTGAGCTCGCACCAGCTGCGGTGCGTGTGCCGGGCCGGTGGTGGCCGCAGAGTGCTGACCTTGCTGGAAGCCCAGGTCCCGACGGCCATGCCGGTGATGTCATTCCGAGCTGCTCATCGGTGGCGCCCTTGGCGATCCTGAAATCCAGCACCTTCACGAAGAGCTCGCCGTCCGAGCCGGTGAGAAAAGATGTTGTCGGGCTTGATGTCGCGATGCACGACGCCGCTCGCGTGCGTTTTGGAAAGCGCGCGGGCACACTTGGCTCACGATGGCTGCCGTCTCGCTTACGCCGAGAGCGTCACAGCGGTCGAAACGGCGTCCGAGGCTTTCGCCGTCCAGAAGAGCGCATCGCGATGTAGGGATGCGCTCCTCGGCCATTCCATGTTCGAAGATCTTAACGACGTGAGGGCTCTTGATACGGGCTGCCGCCGTCGCCTCCCGTTCGAAGCGCATCATGATCGTCGCATCCTCTGCGACCGATGCAGGGATGACCTTGACCGCCACTGCGTCTCTAGCCCTAGAGGTACGCTACCCAAACGCTTCCCTTCCCCCTCGGCAAGCGGCAGGACCAGGCGCGTGGGCCGACGGTGATTCAGGCACAAAATGCATACGAGGCATTTTCTTGTACGGCGGGCCCGGCCCGGCCGGGCCTTCGGCATGAGAAGGGCCTCCTCATTCTGTTTCTCCACGTCGTGCCGCCACACCTCGAAGGAAGCTAGGAGGCCCCCGCGCACCCGAGCGTTCGGCGCTAGGCTTTCAAAGATGACGGAACCCTGAGTCGGACCCCGCCGTAGCCCAAGAGCGCTTGCAGCGCGCCGTTCGCCTCCACGATGATGCCTTCGTCCTTCCAAATAACGACGGCGACGACGCTGGATGCGAAGGGCCGCATAAGCGGCCGCGCCGTGCTCTGATAAGGGCGTCTTGGACATGATCGATTGACCACGGCCAATAGCGAGTCCGCCCAGGCCTGCAAGAGACGAGGGTGCGGCTAACGTTCTCGGGGCACTTCGGGAGCCGCCATCGTCTTGACGGTGGCGCCGGTCGGATCGCCGTTCAGGCGCCGCGGATGAGGGCCGACATGAGTGGCGTGCTCGCATAGCGCTCGCCGGTATCGCAGACCATCATCACCACGAGCTTACCCTCCAGCTCGGGACGGCGCGCGACGACAAGCGCCGCGGT
>DATHEQ010000391.1:0-30611 GCA_035318505.1 Polyangiaceae bacterium
TTGCCCATACGAACCTGCGGGGCTCGGGTCGAGTGCGAACCACCGAGTCGGCCGTGACCAGAGCCGAAGCCTTGGCCCGTGCCGGTACCTGCACCGTGACCGATGGTGCCGATCGAACCGAGGCCGATACCCTCGCCGCGACCACCACCGCCTTCGCCGATACCCGACAGACCGAGTCCGCCGGCGCCGAAGGAGTCACCGATCGAATCGCCCCACATGTTGCCGCGGGCGCTCATCGGATCGTTGCCGAGCGAGTCATCACGACCCCAAGGCGCGGTCGGGGCGTTCGGGTCGCCGCCGGCGCCGGTATTGAGTAGACCAATCATGCCGAACTCCGCGGCTTCGCGGAGCGCTGCCGCACGTGCAATGTGCGGATCGGGGTTGTCCTGCGGACCCTGAATACCGAAGCGGTGCCCCGTTTCCTTGGTATTCGGATTGCCCATCGAGCCTTCTTCACCTTTGGCTCGCGTGCCCGTGCCGCCTTCCTTGTTGTCGGCGTCGGTTTCGGCCATCTGCTCGGTCTCTTTTTGCTCTTGTTCGCGCTCTGCCGCGGCCTGAAGGTACTGCTGAATCAGGTATTGCTGATCGCGGCTGAGACCCTCTTCATCGGTGAGGCCCATGGGCGGGACGAAAAACGCCATCGCCGCGATGAGCCCCATGTGAGCGAGGAGCGAGAGTCCGACGTAAAGGAATGAGCTCGTGTCGGCGTTGGCGAGTCCATGGGCGATCGGCTTGCCAGCCGGTACGGCTGCCACTTGGAAAACGAGGCCGTCGATCTCCATGCGCGCTTTGCCGCCCGACGGCAGCGCCATCTGCTGCGCGCCCGACAGCTCGGCGCACGGCTGCGTGCGACCGCTGCGCACCGCTTCTTCGAGCGTCATACGCGGCTGGTTCGGAATTTCGACCGTACCGCGCGCACGGGGGAGAATCACGAAGCTGATCGAACCGTGATCCGCCAGCACGATCGGTGCTCGCGTCGTGCCGAGCTTCTCCGAGGGGATGAAGTAGTCGCACGCGAAGTTCTTCCCCTCTTCTTCACCGACGTAGAACGATCGCGGCGGACTCAGATGCTGCACGTGCAGAACCGTCGTGTCCCAAAGGACCATGACTTCGACGGCGGTGAGGTGCCCGAGCTCCACTTCGTCCGGATTCACGTCCGGGCCGCTCTTGATGAGGGTGTACGTGTACGATCCGGGGGGAGCGTCATCAGGAACACCGTGCCCGTGACCATGGGCACCTGCCTGGCCGTTCTGACCAAACGCATTCGGGCTGCCAAAACCGCCCGCATTTGCGAACGGGCTTCCCGCGGGTGCTGCAGCGGCAAACGGATTGGCTGCTGCTGCGGCGGCGGGGGCCGCAAACGGGTTGGCCGCCGAGGCCGCAGCAGGAGTCGCGGCCGCAAACGGGTTGGCCGCTGGTGCAGCTGCGGGAGCCGCACCAAAAGGATTGGCCGCGGGAGCCTGCGCGAAGGCGGCGGGCGGAGGCGGCGTGGGTGCATCGAATGCCTGCGGCTGAGCAGCGACCGGCATCGAAGGCGGAGCCCCCATACCCAGCTGCGTACCGGCCGGCACCGCGGTCGCGACTGCAACCTCGGCGTTCTCGAGCTGGATGCGCGTCCCGCCGATCTGGATCATGTCCCCCGGCTGAATCTTGCACTTGTTGATGCGCGCGCCGTTCACGATGGTTCCCGGCTCATTGCCGAGATCGATCAACGTGATGTCCTCCGGCGAGGCCACCTCGATGACGGCGTGCATCCGCGATGCGAGCTCGTCATCGACCCTAAGATGGCTCTTCGGGTCCTTTCCGACTTTGACGATGTCTTGCGTCACCGTCTCTCGTCGAACGAGTTGATCTCCTTCGTACAACCCAAACGTGAGGGAAACCCTAGCCTTACCCTGGCCTTGCATCGCTTTGCCTTCGTCTTTCTTTGCTATGCGTTGCGAAATTCACCAAAGTCACAGGTTCTCGACCGACTTCAGCATCTCATTCACGAACGAGGTCCGCGGACGAATCAGCGTCGTGCGCACCGGGCCCGGTCGCACGCGAATCGTCGCGTCGTTAGGTCCGAAGCCACCGGCGTTCAGCGGATCGTCGGAGAACTCGTAACCGTATCCGTCTTTCTTCTCGCCCCCACCACCAGGTGCGGCGGGAGGGCCTGCAGGCTGCTGCGCAGCGGCAATGCCCGACATCAAAACAACCGCCAAACCCGCGAGTGCACTCAGCTGACTACGTCCTGATCGAATCATGGGTTCAGCCTCCTTGGAAACTTACGCTGCAATTACAGTGACATTGTACTACCAATCAGAAGTCTCCGTCAATGGCAACGCGTGTCGCGAGGGACCCTACCTGTGAATCACCCAGTACCCGTTGGTCGCGCCATTGCTCCCAGCTCCGCGTACCGTGCAGGTAGAAGACAGCCCGGCCCGCTTCGAAGTTCCCCAGGGCCCACAAATACTCTAGGCCCTCGGCATGCTTGATCATTGCTTCGGTGGGGGGGCAGCCGGCGGAGGCGGCGGAGGCGGCGGCGCCCCACCACCTTGGTCACCACCACCCTCGGGCGGTGCTTCCGCGCCTTCGTCTGTCGGCGCGGCTGCGCCCTCTTTTTCTTGCCGCGCGGCCTCGATGGCAGCGGCGCTCTGACCCTCTTTGACGAACTTCACCGTGTCGCGGATGTCTTGCGCGCGATCCTTCGAGCGCTTGACCGCCACGGCGAATTCGGGCCCCGAGCCCGCTTTCTGAATGAAGGCGTCGAAAATGCCAGCCGCTTGCTCCAGCATCGGCACGGCATTAGCGCCTCCACCCTTGGCCTTGTACTCCTGCGTCAGGATGGCCTCGTTGTAGAGCGTCTCAGCGCGGTCGGGGGCGAGTCTCTTGCACTCGTCGAGCTCTTTCTGAGCATCGGCCACGTATTTGTCGAAGTTCGAGTCGTTGATCTGTCCGCGAATGGCGAGGGCGAGACCGAGGTGCGCGTCGTAGTCGTTGGGGCGAACCTTGAGCGCGTTGCGGTAGGCATCTTCGGCTTGCTTGAACCCGCGGAACGACAGATTCACGGCCGCGTAGTTCATCTGTGCTTCGAAGAACGACGGATCGAGCTTGGCCGCAGTTTGGAACTCCTGCACGGCGGTGTTGAGCACCTGCAGCTCGACCTGGATGAGCCCCGCGGTGTTGTGAATGGCGGCGTAATTCGGGTTCTTCTTGATGGCTTGCGAGCAGACGAGTGCCGCCAGCTCGAGCTGCGCCTGGTCGGCCTTCTTGGTCTTGGCGAACGTTGCCGTCTTCGCTTTGCCGCTTCGACCGGCCTTCTGCTTGGCCATCTCGAGGTAGTAAAGCGCGAGCTGGTTGAAGGCCGGCTGGTAGGCGTCGTCGATGGCGAGCGCGCGCTGAATGTTCTTCTTCGCGCGATCGAAGTCGTTGGCCCCATCCTGATCGGTGTGCGTGCTGCGGCGTTTCATCTGCAGCATGGCCAGGTTGACGAGCGCCTGTACGTTCTGGAACTGCGCGTCGGCGACCGCTTGTTGCAGCTCGAGAATGACGGGCTCCATCGCGCCATCGCCCTTCTCCTTCAAGTCATAAAGGGCGATCTGCACGCGCGCGTGGTGGAACTTGGTGTCGAGGTTCAGCGCCGCCTGAAACTGCGCTTTGGCCTCCGCATCCTTGTTGCACCGCTGGTAGGCGAGGCCCGCGTTGTAGAGCGCTTCGGGCAAATCCCGGTTCATGGTGGCCTTCTGATTGACCGACGCATCCATGAAGCTCTTCGCGAGCTGCGTGCACGTCGCGTCGGTCCAATCGTTGGCCTTGTCGTGGGCGACCATCGATTGCAGCGCGTCGTTGTAGCCCTTCTGCGCCTCGGCGGAGAGCGGGTTGGGCCCGCTCCCCTCCGCCGGTTTGGCCTTGGGCGCCTTGGCCGGCTCCTGTGCCGCACCACCGCAAGCCGCCAGCAGCAACATCATCATCGAGCACGCTACGCCAGACCTGAATCGTTTCATTGCTGGACTCCTCGGATTCTCTTCGCGTGTCATCTGGCTTACTTCTTTTTGCCGCCGGGCAGGTTACCGCGCGACTTGCCCGGTGCGGGTCCGCCCGCTTTGGCAGGCTTGCCGCCGCCACCCTTCTTTGGCTTGTCGCCCTTGTCGTCGTCCTTCTCTTTGCTCTTGTCGACAGGCGGCGGGGGCGGAGGCGGAGGCGCCTCGTTGTAGACGTCGCCGCCGATTTGGAGCGGATAAGGACGGTCGTTGAGCCCGCTGCCGATGTTGACCGGCGACGCGCGGAACTCGTCGATGGCGTGGTACTCGTTCTTGTAGGTCTTCGAGAGCCAGAGCTCGCACTTTCGCGAGTACTCGTCGAAGAACTGGTACTTGACCGAGTAACCGAGACAAATCTCGAAAGCGCCTTTGGCCTTCAACTTGTCCGGCTCCGAAGCCTCGTCGAGAGCGCCGTAATAGGCGTTTCTCAGCTCGGTGTCCTTTTTGATGTCAGTGGGAATCGGTGCCGCGCGGAACTCGCGGACGAAGTTGCCCCACAGGCCTCCGACCTGCGATCCGGCTGCGATGACCCAACGGGGAGGCGGCACGGGCTGGAGATCGACGATCTTCTTGTACTCGAGCATGGCGGCTTCGATGGCAGGCCGCTTTTTCTTCATCCAGTCGACGACCGGCCCCTTGATGTGCTTGAGGACGGCCTCTTTGTTCCCGGGGCCCTTGTAGTCGGGGAACTTGATCTTCTCGACGTCTTCCCGCTTTTCCTCGGCGAAGTAGAAATACGCTTCGCCGACCGAGGTGAGCGCCCTGCCGAGGCGCCGGATCTTACCGGCCTCGTCCTCGTCGGGCAGCGCCATGATCTTGCCCTCGGCCGCCTTGGCGTCGCTCCAGAGCTTCTGGACCTTGCCGTACTCGACGCGGGCATCCTTGGCGCGCTTCAAGCTGGAGTACGTTCGGGCGAGCAGGCCGTGCGCTTGGACGACGACGTCGAAGGTCGCGCTCTTCTCGATGAGCCCCATGGCCCCCGATAGGCGCGTCTTCGCTTTGTCCCAGTTCTCGGCCTCCGCGTAGTGCGCGCCGATAGCGAAGCCGATGGCGGCGCTCGTCGCCGCCTTGGTGTTGCCGAATTGCTTATTGTAGGCCTCGCCGTCCTTGATGGCCTCTTCTTCTTGGCCGAGACCGAGACGCAAGAGCGTGGCGTCCTTGAGCGCGTCGGCGGAGTTTTCTCCTTTGGGATTTTCCTTGGCGTACTTTTCAAACCAATTGGCGGCCTCGTCGTAGACGGCAATGGCCTGGTAATTGTTCCCGATCTCGTAGACCGCCTTCTTGGCGAGATCGGTCTTGTCCATGTTGTTGGCGGGGTTGATCAAGATGAGCCTCGCCTGAATGGCCTTGGCGAGGAGACGCCCCGCCGCGAAGGCTTTCGCGGCGTTGTAGACGACCGCATCGAGCTTCTCGCAGAGAATGGGCTGCTTTGCCTTGAGAGGCTCGTCGCCGTAGGTGCGCCAGATCTGAATGTAGTCGTTGCCTGCCTGCTCGTAGAGACGCAGCGCCTGCGCGCCGCCGCGGTCGGCGAGCTCGACGGTTTTCTCAGCCTTCAAGCGGTGGATGTCGCACTGAATCTTGTTGAGCGACGTGCACTGCTCTTGGTTCTTCTGGAAGTTCGGCCCTTCGCAATAGAGCTTGATGAAGAGCGGGACGTCCTGCGCCATCGACTCGAAGCACCCCGGCTTGGGCGGCTCGCTGTGCGTGCCGAGCACGTTGAGCGACTCGAGGTAGAGCTGGGCGGCGTAGATGCCGACGTCCTTGTCGGGGTAGGTGACGGCCACGTCGCGGAAACCGAGCGCCGCTTCCTCCCAGTGCTGCGCCTCGAAGTAGGTGCGGGCGCGCGCGTACTTCACCTCGACGAACTGATCGAACGCTTGCTTGTCGCCTTCTTTCGGCCTGATGTAGCAAACGTAACGGTTGAAGGCGGTGATCATGCCCTGCTGGTTGGTGGTGAACTCCTTGGGCTTGAACTGGGCGGCATCGTCGCCCTTGCCCTTCTTTTTGCCCGTCTTCTCCTCGGCGCCCGGCATGTTGCCGGAGCCTTTGCGGTCGCTCTTGTCGGCGTGCTGCGCCTGGTAGATGTTCTGGTAGCAGAGCACCGCAGCGTAGGCGGCTTCGGGGGCCTCGGCCGACGTCGGGTTCTCGGCGACGACGGAGTCGAAGGCCGGGCCGCACTCGGCCCAGCGCTGCTGGAAGTACAAGAGGTCGGCCATCTCGTATTTGATCTTGTAGATGGTCGGCCAATCCTCCTTCACGATGCGCGGAAACTCGAACTTGGCGAAGTCCGCGGAGGTGAAGTTGTCGATGACCTTCTTGTAGAGGTAACCAGCGAGCGCCATCGTCTTCTGGTCGCCCGTTCCACGCACGCCGCCGGAACCGACGGCCTCGAGGTGCCAAGCCATCGCGGTCTCGGCGAGGAGTTCGGCGGTGCGGTTGGCGCACTGCGCTTGCGACTCGTCGGAGTGCTTGGTCTTGGAGAAAGTGGAGTAGACTTCGGCCTGGCGGTCGAGCTCGGTCTTGATCTGCTCCTTGTTGCCCGACTTCATGGCCATCGTCGCTTGCGTGACGTGGCTCTGGTAGCGGCAGAAGTTGTCGCCGCGATCGCGACCCATGAGGTCGTGGTAAAGAGCAATCGCTTCGGGATAATGCCCGGTATCGAGGTAGTTCGTACCGAGGTCGTCCATCATCTTGAGCGTCTTGGTGTTCTCGCCACCGGCGTCGCCCGAGAGATTCTTGAAGAAGTTGTAAGCGGCGTCGGGCCGCCCGGCGAGCGCGTAGACGGGAACGAGATCGCGGCGCGCCGCCGTTGCGAGCTGGGCGGCGTTGGGAACGGTCGCGAACTGCGTGCCGTAGTCGATCGTCTTTTTGAACTCGTCGAGCGCACGCGGGAACTCGCCCTTGTTCCAGTAAACGTAAGCGAGCTTGTAGTGCGCGTAGCCGTAAACCTTGTTGTTCGGCGGCGGGTACTTGATGACTTCCGAGTACGCGCCGGCCGCCAGATCCCACTTCGATGGGTCACCCTGCGCTTCGTTGAAGAAGAGTTCGCCGAAGGCGAGGTACGCGTTGGGGATGTACTTCGACTGCGGGGCCTTCTGAATGAGCTCGTAGTAGACCTTGCGAGCGTTGGGATAGTCCTGCCCCTGCTCGTATTCGTAGGCGAGGTAATAGAGAACCTCGTCCATCTGCGCGTAGTTCGGGTAGCCGTTCTTCAGAAGCGTGTAGTAGTCGATCGCCTTTTTGCGGGCCGCGGCCATGATGCTGCTGGCCTGGGTGACCGTCACTTGCAGCTTGGCGGCGTTCTGCGGATTGGTCTTCTTCGCTTCTTCGGCCTTGACGCCCGCTTCCGTCTTGTCGCGGAAGGCAGCCGACTCGAGCTCGACGTAGTCTTCCGCCAAACGACGGCAGAGCTGCTGCCGGTCGGGAGACGCCTTGGGCGTGGAAGCAAAGAGGCTCTCCATTCCCTGGATCTCGGTCACGAGCATGGCGCGCACGCGCGCCTGCAGGCGATTGCGCCGCTCGTCGCGCTGGGCGATGGGCAGGCTCTCCAGGGGATTGGTGGGCTTGGTCTGCTGATCCCGTTTCTTGAGATCCTGCGGCGGCGGCGCGGAGTGAAACTGCGCCTTGGGTCCCTTGCCGGACTCGCCGAGCATGGTGGGACCGTTGGTAGGGCAGGTGCTGTACGCCGCGTTGGCCTGCGCGGAAATGCACTCGCCCCCAGCGGGAGCCGTGGCACCGCTCGCGGGAGCCGTGGCACCGCTCGCGGGAGCAGCAGCGCCCGAAGCGGGAGCTGCTGCGGGCGCGGCCGCCTTCGGTGCAGCAGCTTTGGTGGCCTGCCCGAGCGCCTGCCCTTGCAGGAGCGCGACCGAGAGACCGGCAACGAGAGAGAAACCCTTACCAAACGAATTCATCAGCTACCTCCCGCACCTTGAGACAACAACCTGGCGGTAGAAGCCAAGTTCGTCACGCCAATACTCACCATCGAAAGGCCATAGAACGTGCTCTTCGTCGGGTTTGACGACGCCATAGACTTTCGATTCCTCTTTGCTCATCTGTCCCGTGGTGATCGCCGAATCGAGCTGATTGCGCTGGGCGGCGACGATGTCGATCAGGATTTTCGCGCCGTCGCGCATGTGCTCGGCCAGCTCGTCCACGGCGCGTTGATAACGCTCGCGCGCCAAGTTGCCGGCGTTGCGGACCGCGAGGTCACGCGCCAGCTGCAACCCGTCCTGCACCTCGCCACCGAGCGCCGAGCTCTGGAAGGAGCCGGGCGCCTTCTTGAACCGAGCCTGCTCCTCGTCGAGCACGCGCACGTACTCGATGTTGCGGAGGAGCTGCCGATCGGAAAGTGCCGCTTCGACGACGGGCTTGATGGTGACCGGAAGATTGGCGTTACCGGAACGCACTTCCTTCAGGAACTTGAAGAACGGTTCTTCCTGGTTCTCGCCCTTGAAGCGGGCCAGAACGCTTTCCAAGTCCTTGCGGATGGGTTCGTACTTCGCCTTGAACCTCGCCACGACCGTGGTGGCCTCGGGATAGTTGCAGTTGGCGAAGTAGATGACCGCCTTGAGAATCTCGGCCTCGGGCTGGAACGACTTGGGGAAATACGGCGCGCCGATGGTGTGGATGTTGCCCATCGCGTGCGGAAAGTCGCCGGCCATGAAGTACGCCCACGACTCTTCGAAGAGGCCGTCGATCCAGTATTCGCTGCCGACGTCGACCTTGTTCCAGAACTTCACCGCCGCGGACAGCTTGTTGCTGTCGATGCTCGGCGAGTTGTTCTCGTCGAGCTTGATGCTGGCCGAGTAATAGGTGCGCGCCATGGAGAGGAAGGCGAGGTCGCGCATGCGCGCTTCGTCTTCGACACCCTCGGTGCCTTCGTCGATGGCCGTGACCACCTTCTGGAACGCCTGCACGGCGGGGACCGATTTTCGCAGCTGCACGTAGGAGATGCCGGCGAAGAACTGCGCCTGCACGAAGTAGCGCGACTTCGAGTCGACGAGGTTGAGCAGCTGGATCGCTTCTTCGTACTGGCGGTTACGGTACTTGTAACGGCCGAGCATGTAGTTGAGCTGCCAGTAGAGATCGATCTGCTGCGGATTCTTGAAGCGACCGACCGCGTCACCCGTGTACTTGCCGACGCGCTCGACGATGTCGGCCGGCTCGGGGAGCTGCGTCGCGAGCTTGGACAACCAGAGGAGCGTCTCGGCGAACTTGAGATGATTCGGCTTGTCGGCGATCTCCGAGAAGATGCCGTAGCTCGCCTGGAAGAACTTGAGGCGATAGAGCGCGATGGCGAGGTGGTACTGTGCGACTTGCCGATTTCCGCCGTCGTCGCCGGTCTCGCCCTTGTAAACGCGATAGAGGCCGAGAGCGGCTTCGCTCCAGCGCTCGGTATCGAAGAGCCGCTTCGCATTGGCGGCCTCCTCTGTCATTTGACCGGCTTGAACGGGAGCGCCACCGCCAGCATCGTCGAGCTCGATGTCGCGGGCCTCACCTTTCTTTGCCGGACCTTTCCCAGCCGGACCTTTCCCAGCCGCGGGCGCGGCTGGAGCCACGGCAGGCGGAGGAGCCGCAGGGGCCGGCGCGGCCGGAGCCGCGGCAGCAGGGGGCGCCGCCGCGCCACCCTTCTTCTTCTTTTTCTGGGCGTCTGCACCGCCCGTCACGAGAAGGAGGGCTGCACTCACCAGGCATACACGCGCCACCCAATTACGCATCATCTTCCTCGCTTTCTACGGCCACAGCATTCGGTGCGGCGAAACGAACTAGACGGAGTTTGATGGCGAATCCTATCGACCTGATCTTCGGCACCTTCGCTGGAGCGCCGAGCTCCTGAAACGACAACCGGCGCGTACTGCACGCCGGCGATAATCACGTTTGGGATGGCGGAAGACTACGAATCAAGACAATAAGGGATGATAAAAGTTCTTCGTGGACAGCTGGAAGGTGAAAAAAATCAATCGAATCCCGCAGATATAGGCGGCGAACGGCGCGATGTTAGTGAGCGGCGGTCTTCGTTGTCAAGCGGGACATCATTAGCAGCTGCGCGGGCGCGAGCTCAAAGGGTGCTCGGCGGGTCGTGAAAGCGGCGCCGCCGGGGCCATCGCTCTGCGCCGGAACGCTCTTGGCGCCAACGCTGCGCTCAGTTCGCGTCGCTGCGGAGACAGATGAACGTAAAGAGGAAACATGGTGTTGACTCTGTGCGAGTGCCTCGGCTAGCGTCACGCCACCTCGCAAGCAGCGTCCGAGGTGGGGCCGCTCGCAACACTCGTTTTCCCTCCCAACGGAGCTCCGCACCGATGAATCAGAAGACGTGGGCAGCTGTCGCCGTCACCTTCTCCATGGGTATCCTCTTGTCCGGCTGTCAGAGCGGCGGAATCGGCGATCCATGCATACCGGAGGACGAATACCAGCAGTATTTCTCCGGTTACTCGGAAACCGAGGTGAACCTCGAGAGCCGCTCGTTTCAATGCGAGACTCGCCTCTGCCTGGTCAACCACTTTAGCGGTCGCGTGACCTGCCCGTACGGACAGGCCGAAGTGGACACGCGTCCCGAGAATCAGCTGTGTCACGTTCCTGGGGGCGAGGGCAAAGACAACCGCATCAAAGTCCCGGTCAACAAACAGTTCACGGGACGCTCGCCGGCTAACTCGGTGTACTGCTCGTGCCGCTGCTCTGGCCCCGATCCCAACGGCCGCTACTGCAAGTGCCCGACGGGATTTCAGTGCGTCAATCTCCTCGACTACGTGGAGCGTCTCGGTTCGAAAGAGCTCGCGGGCGCCTACTGCGTGAAGGACGGCACGGAGTACGACGAAGCCGACAACACCAAGGGCATCTCCTGCACGCCGAACGACCCCGAAGCCGTACCGCCGACCCCGCCGGGCGACTGCGGATTTTACAACGGTCCGATCTAAAGCGGAGGAGCGACGGGCCGCCCTGCGGTCCGGTCGCGCAGCCGAAACGGCGGTGGCGAGCGATCTCGCGCGCCAGGGGCTCTCGATCCTCGCCACGAACTTGCGGCTGGGAAAGCTCGAACTCGACGTCGTGGCCCGTGATGGCGACACCGTCATCGTCGTCGAGGTGCGCCATCGCGGTGTAACCGCTTGGCAGACGGGCATGGAGAGTATTGTGCCGGCCAAAGCCAAGCGTGTGCGCGCAGCAGGCGAGCGACTATGGCGCGAACGCTTTTTACGCGATGCGCGGGTCAACCGCATGCGTTTCGACGTCGCCGTCGTGACCTTCGATGCCGGCGGCGAAGCGCATATCGAGTACGCGCGCGGCGTGCTCTAGCCGAGACGCCCGCGCGCTGACCACCCCAGCACGGCAGTCCGAAGCGTCATTGCGCGGCGATGACCGACGAAGGCGACGTCTCCAGCGCGTCCTGCATCTCGCGGCGCAGCGCCCGCAGCTGGGTCAAGTGCTCGTCGGAGACGGTACCCTGGAGCTCGGCGATGGCGCGGTCGAGCAGATCGATCTCCGATTCTTGACGTTTGCGCAGACTATTCACCATTTTTTCGAACGCATCGAAGAAGTGCTGCAGCTCGTCGCCTTTGCGAAGCTTCTCCGTGAGCATCAAGTGGCCATCTCCGACGTAACCGAGAAGCCGCTTCATCTTGTAGATGGGACCCGCCACCCTGTGCGTGACGATGATTCCAGCGACACCGACACCGGCCACCAAGAGTGACAGCAGGCTGATGAGCACGACGAACATGTAGTTTTGCTGGCGGCCGAGGTCTTGCGACCGTTTTTGGAGGGAGAGCGCGTCGGATTCGAGCTTGTCTTGTTGATCCTTCAGCCGCTCGTCCTGCTCGCGCGCGCTTTCGTTGAACACCGCCGCCAGCTCGGGGTTCGAGCCGTAAACCGGATCCTTCACGATGTTCATGTGCACGACCGCCGAAACCTTCTGACTTTCGCGCACCACTTCCTGCCCGCGCTGGACCGTTTCCTGGCCTTGCTTCACCGTTTGGTGGCTTTCCGCGATGACTTCGCGGCTCACCGACCAGAGCAACGTTCCCAGCGCGAACGACAGCAAGATCGCCGTTCCCACGAGATACCCCGTGTATTTCAGCTGAAAATGCGAATCGAGGAGGTAGTTTCGCAACCGTCGCTGATGGCGACCGGACGCGTGCGGGTCGAGGGAGGGAGAGACCGACATTGATTTTTACTCCTTGAAATTACTTGGCGACTCCTCGTGAAATGATGTGCGGATGCCTGAGATTTTGGGGTTCATGCTCAGTTGGATGACGCCACGACCTGGGCAAAGCTGTCGACCGCGCGCTCCACGGCCATCTTGATGAGATTGTCTTCCGAGTCGCGATCTCCGATGGATGCACCGGGCATCGTGAGCTTGGGCGTGAACTCGCCCTGAAGGGCCTTGTCCGGGTAGCTCCACATCGTCACCCGGATGAGAATGGTGAGATCGCTTCCGTTCGAGCGCGGGGGCTCGACCCGCGCCTGCAACATGTACCCGCGCAGGCTGTTCTGGCGCATGACCTTGCGGGCGAGGGTGCCCGTCTCGCCCGGCGGCGCGATGGCGTAGCCTCTCGTAGAAAGCAGCTTGCTCTGCATCGCGCTGGCGACGAGCTGCGTCACCGAGTCATCGCTGCGCCCGGTCTTGTCGGTGACCGTGCCGATCGCGACGTAGACGGAGTCGTTCGGTCCTGGAGGCGGCGGCTTGCCGGGTTTGCCGTTCGCAGATTCCAAGAGCTGTACGGACCGATCGATGACGGAACGCACCGACACGCTCGAGTCACCGGCGTGGCGTCGCAAACAAACGAGCCCGGCGGGATTCTTCAGCCTGCCGAGCGCGGCGGCCGATGCGCTGCGAACCGAGTCGCTCGCATCGTCGAGGCCTCCACAGAGCGGGAATACGGCCGTTGGATCCTCGCTCGCCCCCAGCGCGAGCGCCGCCTGTGTTCGCAACCTGAAGTCGGTGGCATTCTTCAGTTGCTCGATGAGAAACGAAACACGCCCCTCGGCCGCCAAAGGCAGCGGCGACGATACGACGATCGAAAAGAGCCCTACGACGAGAGCTCGAAGCGGCAAACGGATCATCGCTATCTTCAGGGTAACATGCTCCCTTTCGGTCCGAGGTATCTCCGTTTGACGAAGCAAGGCCCGCCCCCATTGCGACGAATTACGCACAAACGTCGCTCATGAAACGTAACCCTAATCCACCCATCAGAGTCAACATCGGCGCACGTGCGAATGCAGCGCGCCGCGGTGCCGAGTGCGCCAGCTCAGATGCTCGACGCTCGCGCGCGCGCTTTGGTCCGCGCTTCTCCCCGCGCGCCGAACGATGGGCACATTCCCTTTTGGCGATATGCGCCGTCCTTTTCCTTACGAAGCCGTCGGCAGCGGTGAAGGTGCGCGTGCTCGCCGCGACGCGACTCGAAGCGCGCGCGGACCGCGAGCCGGGAACTTCGAACGGTGTGGTGCTGCGGGGGACATTGCGGGACGATGTCGGCGCAGCGGTTCCGAACAGCCACGTCAGCTTATCCATCCTCGGCGAAGGCGGTCGCGGTCCCGCTCTTCCCCTCCCTCGTGCACAGCGCTGCGGCCCGGGGCTTGCGCCCGACGCACACGATCCGCACATCGCTCCCGACGAGTACGTGGTCGACACCGACGCCGCCGGCTCGTTCTGTATTCGCAATGACCTCCTGCTAAAGCGCGGCGTGGTGCGCCTTCATTTTCAGGGCAGCGCGTTTTTCGAGCCGAGCACGACGGACGTTGCCTTCGACCTGGGCCAGCCTCTGGCAGCCGTCGAATTCGATCCCGAGCCACGCGTCGTGTCGCTCGATCGTCCCCTCTACGTTCAGGGCCTTCGCATTGCCGCGCTCGGCCTTCCCCGCGGGGACTGGCACGTGACGCTGCGCGACGAACACCAGAAAGTGCTCGGCACTGCCGCCGTTTCCGACGATGGCTACGCGCGGATCGAGGTGCGCACCGAAGACCTGGCCGGGCCCGGAACGGGTTCCCTTTCCGCTGCGCTCGATCACGTGCCGCTCTCGGTTTCCGCAACGACGCACGCGGTCGAGCGTCACGCGCGCGTCGAGCTCGATGTCGATGCCGGTCGCGCCGAAGGTTACCCAGACGAAGGCATTGCCGTCGCCGTGCGCGCGCGATCGGTACGCGGGGACGTTCCGACCGGCGTCGTGGAAATGACCATCGGCGATCAGCCGGTGGGCGCTGCGCGCGTGCAAGCCGGCAAGGCGCTGGTGGTCGCGCGCTTCGGGGCGGGCCGCGCGAAAATGGCGACGGCGCAGCTGCGTTACCTTCCCGATACGCCGTGGTGGGAACCTGGGGACCCGCTCCCTCTCACCATGCATATCCGCCCTCCGAATCCGTGGCGGCGAGCGCCCCTCTTTTTATTGGCGCTCGCACTGGCGGCGTGGATGGCGCGTGATTCGCTGCGCGCGCGGTTGCGGATGCCGCGGCGTTCGCCGAAGCCAAGTCCCGCACATGAAGACGGGCAGGAAATGCAAGTCGTGCGGCCACGCAAAGAGAGCGGCGATTGGACGGGACGTGTGATCGACGCCCACGACGGGCATCCCCTCGATCGAGCCAAGGTCTCGATCGTGGTGCCGGTATTTCCAGGCGCGCGCGACGGCGGCGATGGCGTCGTCGTCACCACGGCCACCAGCGAGAGCGGCAGCTTCGCGCTTCCCGCCACGTCGTCTCGGTCGGACGCCCGTCTTCGCGTCGAGGCGCCTTTGCACGCGACCTTCGAAGAGCCGCTGCCGCCGCCCTCCGAGCTCGCCATTCCACTCATTTCTCGACGCCGGCGCTTGCTCGATCGACTCGTGCAATGGTCGACGCGCGAATGGGGATCGGGGGCTCCGTCCGACCCGACCCCCGGGCAGGTCGTTGCGCGGGCAGCGGCGGAAATGACGCCCGGAGACGTCGGCAAGCGCGAACGCGCGGATCGCGTCAAAACCTGGGCCCGGGAGCTCGAGCGCACCGTGTTCGACCGAGCACCGGTCGATGAACGTGCCGAGGGCGGCGTATTTTTGCGCGAGCCGTTACCCAAAGGAAGCTACGAAGACGTTGCAACGACTGCCCCGGACGGCGGCCATCCGAAGAAGAACTGACGTCCTCGTGCCGATCGCGATGGGCCGCACATTATTTGGCCGTCGGCGCCAAATCGACCGATCGTGTGGCGGAGTGGACGAAGGCCAGAAACTGGACGGAGTTCACGCACACCTGACGAGGCGAAGTGCTCTGGTACCGCGCGTGACGAACGCAGCGCGTGCTTGAGGGGTCGACTGCCGCCAGTCGACTGTTTATAGTTCGCCCCCCTCAAAGCGGAGCGCTGCCGTCCGGATGACCTACACGATAATCGCCATCGTTGTGCTCGTCGTCGTCGTGCTGTTCGTCCTCATCTCGAGAAGGTCGAGCGGAGACGCGGCACCGACGGCTGAGAAGCCAGCTGCGCTACCGCGGCCCCCAGCGAAGCCCACACGCCCCGCCGCTCCAGGGGCGCCCCGTGCCGAACCCCAACCCGCTGAAGCGCCCAAAGAAGCTGCGCCCGCGGCTGGAGCACGACCCGTCGCCGCGCAGCAACCAGCTGCCTTGCAGCCGGAAGCCGCGCCCGAGCCACCCGCCCCGCGCGACCTCTCGATGCTGCGCAAGGGGCTCGCCAAAGCGCGCGGCGAGGGCGGTTTTCTCGGCCGCCTGGCCAACCTTTTCGCCGGCAAAAAAGAGCTCGATCCGACGATCGCGGATCAGGTCGAGGAGATCCTCCTCACCTCGGACGTCGGCGTCGCGACGACGCACGCCATTCTGGCGCGCCTGCGCGACGGGCTCGGCAAAAACGAGCTGCAAAGCTCCCAAGCCGTGTGGGACGCCCTTCGCGCCGATGCCAAACGCATCCTCGGCATCGGCGGCGGCAAAGTCGCCGTCTCGCACAAGCCGGAGGTCATCTTCATGGTCGGCGTCAACGGCGTCGGCAAAACGACGACCATCGGAAAGCTCGCCAGCAAGTTCAAAAGCGACGGCCGATCGGTCTTGCTCGCGGCCGGCGATACTTTCCGTGCCGCCGCCGTTCAGCAGCTCGAAGTCTGGGGAAAGCGCATCGGGTGCGACGTCGTCAAGGGCAAAGAAGGCGCCGATCCCGGCGCCGTGATTTTCGACGCCATTCAGAAAGCGAAGGAGTCAGGCATCGAAGTCGTGCTCGCCGACACCGCCGGACGCCTACAAACGAAGACGCCGCTCATGGACGAGCTCAAAAAGATCGCGCGCACCATGCAAAAGGCAATGGAGGGGGCGCCTCACGAGACCCTTCTGGTGCTCGATGCGACCAACGGGCAGAACGCCGTCTCGCAAGCGAAAATGTTTCAAGAGGCGATCCCTCTCACCGGCATCGTGCTCACCAAGCTCGATGGAACGGCCAAGGGAGGGGTGATCCTCGGTATCACTGACGAGCTCAAAATACCGGTGCGTTACGTAGGTCTAGGCGAACGAGCTGATGACTTACGCGAGTTCAATGCCGACGAATTCGTCGAGGCGTTGTTCGGCGCCAGCGCGGAAGAAACGGCTGCCGCGTAGGCCCCGACGCAGCGCGTTGCCGATTTCGTTCTTGATATCCGGAATTTGCGCATGATATAGTCCGCCGGGCTTGGCGGTTGGCGGTTTTCCCCAATAGTTCTCAGCAGTTATTGCCCTCAGAAATCGGAAGGGGTAGCTATGAACCAGGCTCGGATAGGTCTACTCGTGATGGCAGCGTTGATCGCTGCTCCGAGCTTTGCGCACGCGCAAAAGAAGAAGAAACCCGCGGCGAAGCCTGCTGTTACGGCTCCGGCCGTTCCCCCGTCGGCTCCCCCTGTGGATGCGGCCGCTGCAGGCGTGGCTCCGCTGCCACCTGCACAGGGTCCCACTGAGATCGATGCGGACGCCCCTGCTGGAGCGACGCCTGGTGAGCCCGCCGCCCCCGAGGGACCTACACCTGAGCCCGGTGACCTCGGTGAAATCTGCAAGATCGACCCAGCTGCGTGCCCGACCATGAACCTGGCGGAGGAAGCGAAGAAAGATCTCAAAGAGCAGATGTACGCGGTGCAGCAGATTTACGCGCTCCGCTATCACCGCTTCGAGATTCAGCCGGCGTGGAACGCGATCACGATGAACGATCAGTTCGTCAGCCACCCTGGCCCAGTCGCGGCTCTCAACTTCTACGTGACCAACGTCTTGGCCGTGGGCGTGAGTGGCGGCTACTACTTCAATAACGATTCGAAGTTCAATTTCCAGACGCGACGAGCCGCTCGCGTCGCCGTGCCGCTCACCGAGTACCAGTGGCAGGCCGCGCTGAACTTCACGTACGTCCCCATCTACGGCAAGTTTGCCGGGTTCAGCGATTTCATCTTCCACTACGACGCGTACCTGGTCGGCGGCGTCGGCGCCATTTCGACGCGACCCATCGCCGTGGTCGATCCCGACAACCGCTCTTTCAATTGGGACAAGCCCAAGATCGACTTCAATGTCGGCATCGGTCTTCGCATCTTCTTCAACCGCTGGTTCGCCGGCGTGCTCGAAGTCCGTGACTACATCTTTTTGGACAAGCTCGAGAACACCACGGTCTTCACGGGGCAGGACGCGCTCAACACCAGCAACTGGTACGGGGAGCAGAAGCTCACCAACAACGTTCAAGCGCAGCTCGGCGTTTCTATCTTTCTCCCATTCGCATGGGAGTACCGGCTAGCCAAGTGACTTCGAGCCACCCGAGACGACCCATGAAAGAGGCGACGATGCGGCGATTTCTCACGGTACTCTCCGTGCTCCTTGGTGTCTTCGCGAGTACCCGTGCGACGGCGCAGGAAATTCAGCTCACCGGTCCATTGGCCGGCGCACCGGCCGTGCGGCAGCTTCGCCTGCAGCGTCAAGGCAGGGTCGAGATCGCACCGACCGTCTCCTTCACGCTCCTCGACGAGTACCAGCGCACGATTTTGCCGGGTGGACGGCTCACGTACAATTTGGCCGACTGGCTCGCCATCGGCGTCTGGGGCGCGTTCGGCGCCGTCAAGCTTCCTACCGGTCTCACCGATCACATCCAAGAGGTCACGCAGATCCGCCGCTCGGGTCGGCCCGAAGATGGCGGCCTGCCAGGTGGCGAGGCCAATGACTACCCCGGCGACATTTCCATCAACAACCTGCGCACCAGGGCATCGATCGGCCCCCAGTTCAAAGACCAACTGGGCCGCATCGATTTCATCGTCTCCCCGCAGGTGACGCTCATTCCGTTCCGCGGCAAGCTCGCCATCTTTCAAAAGATCTTCGTCGATACCGACGCCTACGTCTTCGGTGGCCCGGCCATCATCGGGCTGAGCGAACGTAAGAGCTGCGAGGCGAACTGCGGCGAGCCGGACGCTTACGGACGCGCGTCGCGCGTAGCCGTCGCCCCCAGCTTCGGTCTAGGATTCAACTTCTACCTCGCCAAGTTCATGGCCCTCGGGCTCGAGTGGCGCGGGATCCCCTTCGCCTGGAATACCGGTGGCTTCGACACGCGCGGCGCCAATCCCGACGGTCGTTTCCCCGACAACAAGGTGAATGACGATGACCGGGAGTTCAAGTTCAATCAGGTCCTCAGCGTGAACCTCGGATTTTACCTCCCGACCAAGCCGAAGAGCTCGGACTAGTGCCGGCGGAGCGCGACGAGTTGCGACAGCGGGCTCAGGGTCCTGTCTGGAACGGCGTGACGATGCCATTTGAGGGCTGATCCGTCGCGGCAGGCGTAAGGCAGTTGTTACGCTCTGGTCTGGGCGAGGTTATCGGGCATGCCTCTGGAGTTGCGCCCGCAAGAGCGAACAGGTCTGGGTTGAAGATTTTCGATCAGGCAGCGTGAATGCGGAACTGGCGCGGTGAACGCTTTCCCAATCTGCTGTGGGGATGGTGGTTGTTGTAGTCGTCGAACCACGCGCCCATGACGCGGAGCACGGCGTCTGCGGTGTGAAGCTCGGCGAGGTAGACATAGTCGCGGTTGAAGGTCTTCACGAAGGCTTCGGCCATGGCGTTCGACTCTGGCGAGTACGAGGGCGTCGTGCAGACGAGGAGGCCGGACGCGCGCCCCAAGTCGCGCGTTTCGTGCTCTGCGTACGGCGGCCCGTTGTCGCTGAGCCACTCGATCGGATGCGGAACGCGCGTAGCGCCGGCGCCGAAGCGATCCTCGATGCCTTTGGGCCATGAGGTCGCGGATGTCCTGTCCGAGGAGGTGCGCTGGCTTGGCAACCCACGCGATCACCTCGCGCTCGCCACAATCGAGAGCGAAGGCTACGTGCACACGTTCACCGTCCCAGCATCGGACTTCGAAGCTGTCGGAGCAGCAGCGCATGTCGCTCGCGGGCGTGATCACTTTGCCGTCGTGCGCGCGTGAGACGCGGCCGGTGTAGCGCGGGAGTAGCAAACCGCCGTCCTTCATCACGCGGTAATTTCGCTTGTGATTCACGCGCGGCTGTGCGGTCTGACGATTCAGCAGCGCTGTGACGCGTTTCGTACCCGAAGCTGCCGCGGCGGGCGACGAGATCGCGGATGCGCTCCACGGGATCCGCCGCTACTTTCACGTTTTCACCAGAAGCCGGGGCATCCCCTCTGGCGCACATGTCCATCCGACGACTGCCCAGAGTGGAGTTGGTCCTCGGCGTCTGTAGCCGACGACCGAGTAGCGCGTTGCCGGCTGTAGGACCCCTCCATGTACTCGCATCTCAACTGTGGCCCATGGACACGCGTGTTGGGCACGTGGTGGCGGACTGAGCCCCCCTTTTTGAGCGTTGCAAAAACTGTCGGCAACCGCGTCCCAGCAGTTGCCCTTCGGCTCATGCAATAGCGCATCCTTAACGACCACCGACGTTGCCGAGAGGAACGCTGGCCTAGTGGCTGGCCGATCGCTATGAAAGATCAGGTTGGTCCAGGCCCGCGCAGTGTCTCGGCGGACTCCAGCGCTTCGCCAACGAGCGAGGCGGTCATGCGCTCGCCAGAGTCCAGCGGAACGTGTCAAACAACGAATGAGACAGCGCCTTCACGAGTTCTATGAAGACAAGGGTTCAGCCGCGCGGCGCCGGCCTAGGGCCTCGATGAACGATTGCTTGGCGAGCGCGCTGTTCTCTTGTTCGGCAACCATTCAAGCGACAACGTCGCGGGTGAACAAGTCGAGAATGACGCCCAGGTTCAAGAACGAGCCGCGAACGGAGGTGGGGGCCTCGAGCTATCGCACGTCGAGATTTCATCGGTGCGGTTACCTCGAGCCGAGGAATCACGTATTTTGACGTTCACAGTGATCGTGCCGCTCTCAAAGCCGACCACGCCTTTTCGACAACCCCTGCGGAATGCACAGCTCCTCTCCAGCTTTGCAGGCGTCCGTCTCCTCCAAGCTCGAGCAACACGTGTCGCGCCGACGCGCAGTCCTGCTCCCGGTACGCTGTCAGCGACGCTTGACGTGCCCTTCGGCATCGAGCCCGAACTGCGGCGGCACTGCCTGGCGAACCTGGTCCCAAAGCTCGGGTGGAACGGTCCATCGTCGCGCCGCGAGACCCTCGGCGATGCGCATTTTTACGCGTAACGACTCTTCCGCGAGGAGTGCTTTGAGGAGCGCGGGCAGCGACGCAATGTCTTCTTGCGCGAAGACGGTAGTGACCGCGACGAAGCGAATACCTTCTCCGGCATCGTCGAGAAAGCGTTCGACCGCAGGGCGGATCGCGGGCTGACTGTAGTGTTCGAGCTCGGAGATGAGCTGTGCCTTGGGGTCGATGTTGCGCGTGTACTCCGTGTCGAGACGGTCGAGCAGCTGGATGATCTCCTGCACGTAGCGATCCGACGGGACGATTTCTTTCAGGAGCTTGAGCGGCCAGGTGAGGCTTTCGGCCTTGATGCAGAATGCGCGAATGGGCTCGATGGCGCTTTCGCCTGCTGCTTGGATGCCGCGCGCGGCGGCGTCTTTCTCTTCCTGGTCGGTGATGGACGGGTCGATGTGGAAGGTGAAACGTCGAAGGAGGGCCGCGGCGGCCTCGCTCGTGCCGAGGCGCGCCAGGCTTTCGATGGCTTCGATGCGATCGTAATTTTGGGCGTGCTTGTCGGCGGCAACCTTGCCGAGACGCGCCACGTTTTTGTCCGCGACCGGCGCTGCCTGCGGATCGGTCTTGCCCTTGCTCTTGAAGATGTCGAAAAGTCCCATGTCGGTCGTTTCGCTGGCCGTGCGCTCCGGTCTTGCGCGGGCGCGCGAGTTCGCGTGGCCGTCTATAGCACGGTCGTCTGATGCCGTGAGCCCGCGGAAAACGCGCCCGCTCTCAGGCAAGCGGAACGGCGATGAGGATGACCTCCCGGCCACGCGTCTCGACCCGGTACCGCACAGGCTTGCCGTGCTTTTCCTTCATTTCTCCTTCGCTCGTTCGAATGCGACCGATGAAGCTGAGCTCGGTGATGTGGTCGATGGGATCGCCAAGCGAACGCTTGGCCGCAACGTAATCGCGAAACAGGCGACGATAATACGACTCGGCGGGTTCCGATCGAAGTGTCGCGACCAGACCGGGATCGGCGTTGGCGGCCGCTACCTGTCGCTCGTCGACAGCCAAGGCGTCGGAAAAATCACTGGCCGCCGGCGGTCGCGACGGGCGCCCCTCCTCGTCGGTGTCGTCTTCTTGCACGCCCATCAGCTGGTTCAGCAGCGAGTTGAGACGAAAGACCAACCCCCCCAGCTCGGCGTGCTCGATTTCGAAGCGCAAATCGGTCTTGCCGTTGAGAATGGCGAGCAGACCCTCTTCCAGATCTTCGATCGGCCGCGAGATGTAATTGCCAAGTAGAAAGCCGCCCAGGCACACCAAGAGGACACCGAGTCCCGTCACGGCCAGCACCGGCCAGAGCAGGCCGTTGATGCTCTCGATCAGACTGGCGGGACTGACGGCGACGAGGACGGCGCGCTTGCCGTCGCCATAGCCGCTGAGCGGCGCGGCGGTGAGCAGCACGTCGGCGGGGCCATTGGCGACGAACGCGCCATGACCACTCGTCACCGTGGCGAGGACCGCGTCTTTTACTGGGCTTTGTCCCACGGCCGAGAGCAGATTCGGCGCGACATTGGTCGATTTGGCCTTGAGGTCGATGTTGGTCCCCGCCGGGATGCCGAGGATGAGCCCACGACCGCTCGTGAGCTCGGCAGTGCGCTGCAGGCGCCCGTCGTTGAGCGGCGTGCCCACCAGCAACAAGCCGAGCACCTTGCGATCGTCGTCGCGGACCGGCGCATAGCTCACCGACATGAGCTCGGAGGTCTTGGCGTCGGCCCAGACATCCGTCACCGTCACGCCTTGCGCAGCGGCGGCCTTCAGCGAAGGGTGCCCCGCTCCGAGGTCCTCGCCGCGGCCGAGGTTCGTGCCGTTGCGACCGAGCGAGATGCCGTTGGCATCGACGACGGCGACGAGCGTCGGCGTCATCTGGAAAAAGACGGGGTGGCCTACCGCCGCGGAGATGACGCGATTGGAGAATTCGGTCGCTTCTTCTTGGCGGGCGCTGATGGTGCCCCCTTTGAAGACTTCGCGACTCGCCTTCTCGTTGGCCATCGTCGCCAACCATCGCTCGGTGCGCACCGCGTCGAGCTCGAGCTTGCTGTTGGCAGCCGCGAGCGCACGCTCTGCTTCCGCCTTGAGCTGGGTCGGATTCGAGGCGAGCTCTCCGAGGCCGGCACGCAAAAGGGCGTATGAAAGGACGCCGACCAAAAGAACGATGATCGAGTTTACGGCGATGATTTTCCAGCGCATGAGGTGGTATCTCCGACTGCGTCGCCGTGACTATCGGCCGTGCCCAAATGGGTGGATGCTTACTGCGCTTTTCCGTCCTCCCGTACTGACTGAGCAGCGTACCAGACCGTCTTCTTTCGTATCAAGATTCGTCCAATCGCCATGACACACGAGAACACATCGGAGCAAAAGCAGACAGGCCTCCTCGTCGGGGTGGTCGATGACGACTCGTTCGATCTCCACAAGAGCACGAGCTACCACCCCGAACGCCCCGAACGACTCCAGGCCGCTCGCGCGGGACTCCGGGGCGCCGGACTCCGCACCGAAGCCGTCACGGCCCGCGAAGCAACGACCGAAGAGCTCGCGCGCGTGCACGGGGGCGCCTACCTCGATCAGCTGGCCGCACTCGCGGGGCGACGCGCGCAGCTCGATGCCGACACGTACTTGGCGCCCGATTCGGTCGTGGCGGTTCGCCGCGCGGCGGGCGGGAGCGTCGATCTGGTGGAAGGACTGCTCGCCGGGCGATTCAAGCGGGGGGTCGCGCTACTACGGCCGCCCGGGCATCACGCGCGACCGAACCAAGCCATGGGCTTCTGTCTGCTCAACAACGTGGCCGTCGCCGCGGCGCACGCGCTGGCGCGCGGGGTGTCACGCATCGCCATCGTCGACTGGGATGTGCACCACGGCAACGGTACACAGGAAATGTTCTTCTCCGATCCGCGCGTCCTCTACGCTTCGCTCCACCAATGGCCGTTTTATCCTGGAACGGGCAACGCGCCGGAGATCGGCGAAGGGGAAGGCCGCGGCTACACCCTCAACATTCCTCTCTCTCAGGGGGCTCATTCCGGTGACTACGCAGCGGCTTTCGAGCGCGTGCTCCTCCCCGTGCTCGAAGGGTACCGCCCGGAGCTCATTCTGGTGTCGGCCGGTTTCGACGCCCACCGCGACGACCCGCTGGCGGCGATGCGGCTCGATGCCGCCGCCTACGGCTGGATGACGGCGCAGCTCTTGCGGTTGGCCGAGAAGACGGCAAGCGGACGCATGGCGCTTTTCCTCGAAGGCGGGTACGACCTCGGCGCGCTCGAACAGAGTCTGGCCGCGAGCCTGAGGGTACTCGGCGAGCTTGCCCCCGGGCCGACCGATGTGCCCCCTCCGCAACCCGTGCACGAAGCAGAGATCAAGCGCACGAAAAAGGCGCTCGAGGGAAACTGGCGCGTCTTCGACTAGCGTATCTTGGCGTCAGTGACGGCGTGCGCCGCGTTTTCGAGTCGGCCCGACGTAGGTTCTGGGATCGCGACGCGGAGGAGCGCTCGCGTCGAGCGCTTGCCCGAGCTTCTCGAGCGATCGCGCTCCATGTCCGCGCGCACCCGCCTTTTGCAAAACCTCGGAAAGTGCGGCGCGCAACGCAACGTCACGGGTCACCGCCTTCGACTCGAGCCAGGCCAGCGTGGCCTCGGGAAATCGATCGAGCAGTCGCGCCGCCGCTTGGGGTAGCAACTTGACGAGGAGACGGTAGCCTTGTGACCGCTGATCGGAGCGCGGCGCACGTTCTGCCAAATCGAACGATTCTTCCAGCCTGCTCAGCACTGTGGCGGCGGATTTCGCGCGATCGAGCCAAGTGCGCACGGTGAGTGCTTCGAGCGCGACCGCTGCGCCGAGGTAGCCGTCGGTCCAGGCTGACAAATCATCCGCGAAACCGTCGCTGCGCGCACGGCTTGCCTCGACGAGCGCACGGCAGACGCCCTCGCGGACCAGATGACGAGGATCCTCCGCAAGCAAGCGAAGCTGGTCCAAGAGCATGACGTTGGGTCCTTCGACGAGCCGTGCCCCGATGCAGGCAGCTCCGACGACGGGGAGAAACTCACTGTCCGTACCGGCCGGCGCGCGCGCCGGGCTCATGGCACAGAGCTCGGCGATCAAATCGTCGGCACGCGCCCCGGCGCGGGCGACTTCTTCGCCAAAAGCCCACGCCAGAAGATCGTTGGCGCGAGGACCAGGTAAACCCGACAGACGCCGAAGCATTGCGAAGAGCGCCGTATAGCTGCGGCGCGCGACAGCAGTTTCGAGCTCGGCCGCCAATGCGCGATTTCGGAGCACCACTAAGGTTTCAGTTCCTGGCCATATACGATCACGATCGGCCAATCGAGAGGGAAGCTAGACAAGTACGGCGAGGCCGCGGGCATACCACAGGGGTAGGCGGGACCGGAGCATTCGACCCCGACATGTCGTCGGGTGTATGACGAGTCCTAAGAGCCGCCGATGGTCCCGAGGACGGCAATGGACCCAGATTCGCGGTCGACCGACGCGTAGTCGACGAGATCGCCGTGCGAGAGGATGAGCGCCTGGGCGCGAGCCTCGTCGGGGCTGTGCGCATTCACGGCGCGCCATCGCACGTCGGACTCGCCGGTAAACCGAACGATGAACAGCCGACTCGCTCGACCTTTCGATCCGCGACCACTCGACGGCGATCGCGGACCGCCACCCTGGGCACTCTCGGATTCGCTTTCTCGGTTGCTGATCATGATGGCGTTCCTCTCATTACGGGCGAGGCGAAGAAAAGGGTCGTTGCCATCCCTCCCATCGCCCTCGAACCTCCCTCGCCCTCGAACCATCTCCGTCGAGGCCCTTGCAGCTGACTCCCTGCTCGTGTTCTCTCTAAGGCAGCCCGCGGGCGGATTGTCGATGCCTACTTTGGGGTGAGTGACGGGGATTGAACCCGCGACGACTGGAGCCACAATCCAGTGCTCTACCAACTGAGCTACACCCACCGAGAACCGGGGGGGCAGCATACTCATTCCCGCTCGCATGGCAACGGACACTTCGACGACGAACTTTGTTCCTTCGGCCTTTCGCACCATCGAGCGGCTGGGGGTCGGAACGGTCTTCGAGGTGGCGCTCTGTCGGGATGCGCTCGAACGTGACCTCATCTGCAAACGCGCTGTCGACGAGCGATTTGCCCCGGCGCTCGAACGCGAACGCGCCGTCCTCGCCTTGGGGTTAAGGCCCGAGCTCCCCGAGCTCGTCGCCTTCGGCGAGGACGCGCGCGGTGGATTTCTTGTGGAGACACGGGCGCCGGGGGGGCCGTTGCGGGATCTCATCGACAGTCGCGCACCGCCCGGGGCGGCGCAATGGCTCGAACTCGCGCGAGCGGCAACGCGCGCACTCGCCGCCCTGCACGCGCGCGGCGACGCGGAAGGGCTTCGTTTCGTGCACGGGGACATCTCGCCCGACAACCTCTTTTTCGAGCCCCCGTCGACGATCACGTTCATCGATTTTTCGAGCGCGACCTGGCGCGATGCGCCGGAGCCGGCGCTGGCGGGCGACCGCGGGACACTGCCCTATGCGGCGCCGGAGCTCGCGCGGCAGGAGGTGCGCGCCACGGACGCGACGGACACCTACGCGCTTGCCGCAACGCTGCTTGCCGTCGCGGTCGGACCGCCTCTCGTGCGTGCCACGACCGAAGCAGCGCGCCTCTTCGAAGTAGGCTCGGAGGGGATTTTATGGAAGCGCATCGACGAGCGTACCGACCTCGCCGCCGAGCTTCGATCCGCGCTCGCTGAAGCTTTGCAGTACGATAGAGAGCACCGTCTTACGTCGTCCAGTGAGCTCGCCGCACGCTTCGGGGCGCTTTCACCCCGCTGATGCAAAACGCCGCCAGCGAACAAGGAATCGATCTCGCGCCGAGCGTTTGACGGAGTAGCGCTAAGATGCCGCGCATGATCGACAAGAAGCAGCTCGGGCCCGACACCTTGGCCATCCACGCAGGGCAAGCGCCCGATCCGACGTCCGGCGCGGTGATGACCCCCATCGTGCTCTCCAGCACCTTCGCGCAGGACGGCCCGGGGCGCCACAAGGGGTATGAGTACTCGCGCAGCGGCAATCCCACGCGCAACGCGCTCGAAGCCTGCATCGCCGCCCTAGAGGGCGGGACCGAAGGGTTTGCGTTCGGCAGCGGATGCGGCGCGACGACCACGCTGCTCCACGCGCTCGGCGCGGGGGGGCACGCCATCTCGGGGGACGACGTTTACGGGGGCACATTCCGGATTTTCGACAAAGTGATGCGACCGCTCGGGCTCGAATCGACCTTCGTCGACATGACCGACCCCGACCACGTCAAAAAGACGCTGCGACCGAACACGAAGTTGATTTGGCTCGAGACCCCGTCCAATCCGCTGCTCAAGATCTTCGATATCCGCGCCATCGCCGAAATCGGAAAAGCAGCCAAAGTGCCCGTTTTCGTCGACAATACGTTCGCTACGCCGATCCTGCAAAAGCCGCTCGAGCTCGGCGCCACGGCGGTCGTGCACTCCACGACCAAATACATCAACGGGCATTCCGACGTCGTGGGGGGCGCCATCGTCACGAGTGACGCGGGCCTCGCCGAGCGGCTGCGCTTTTTACAGAATGCCATCGGCGCCGTTCCTAGCCCGTTCGATTGCTACATGGTCCTGCGCGGCCTCAAAACCCTCCCCGTCCGGATGCGCCAGCACGTCACCACGGCCCAATCGATTGCCGAGCGACTCAGCAAGCACCCGTCGGTTCGGCGCGTCTTTTATCCAGGTCTCAAGAGCGACCCCGGCTACGCCCTTGCCGCACGCCAGATGAAAGGACCGGGGGGGATGATCAGCTTCGAGGTGGAAGGTGGCCTCGCCAGGGCGCAAAAACTGCTCGAAAAGCTGACCATCTTCGCCTGCGCCGAAAGCCTCGGCGGCGTGGAATCGCTGGCCGAGCACCCCGCGTCAATGACGCACGCCTCCATCCCGCGCGAGATCCGGGAGAAGATCGGCATCTCCGATGGGCTGGTCCGCCTTTCCGTCGGCCTCGAATCGGAAGCCGATCTGTGGGGCGACATCGAAAGCGCCCTTCACGGTGCATCCGTTGTTTGATTAAAGGTGCGGCTCTGGGCTAAAAGGGTGCCCACGAAGCCGACTGGACGGACCAAGGCTCGCCTTGCGCGCCGCCAGTCACCCCCACGAAAGGATGCTCGGATGAAGGCTCGGATGATGGCAGGCATGGGCGTGCTCGGTGGGCTCTGCTTTGTGGCAGCGTGTGGAGACCCCGTTCCGCCGGCTGCGCAAGCCTCGGTCTCGATTCACGTGAACGCGTACGACGACCCCATCAACCATCCGATGGACCGCTGCCCGCCCGATCGACATTGGGTGAACATCCCTTACCAGCGCGGCAGAGAGCCGCGCGAACAGACCCAGGGCCCCAACCAAACGGATCACGGCGCCGTCGCCGTCAATAACCAAGACGGCAACGTGATCTCATGCAGGGTGGTGCCGTCGGGCTCCAAGTTCTTGGTGACGGCAAGCGCTCAGGGGTACGCCGAAAACGCCGTCAAGAAAATCAGTCCGGCCACCGTCAACATCAGCATCCCTTCGATCGGGCCGGACGATTCGAGTGCCCCCGGGAGGCTTGCGCTCTCCGATGCCGCCTCCATCAATACGTACGAGAGCACGGATTGCACGTACTCGGTATCGGGGGGTGAGCTCGGCATCGGCGCCGGCCAAATTTGGGCCAAGGTCCATTGCGAGAATCTCGGCTTCGAGCGGTCCCCGGGTTCGAATTGTCTCGTCGACGACGGTTACTTCATCTTCGAGAACTGCGCGGACAAGTAGCGCTTCGACCCGGCAGCACCGTTCGCCACACCAGCGTTCTCGATAGTCACAGGCAAGAGGTTCGACGCGCGGGCCGAGTTGCGCTAAGGCGTCCCGCGTGATCGATCTTCTACGCGAATTCTTCAGTCGGCTGCGCGAGCTCGAAGCGCTTCTCACGTGGGGCGGTTACCCCGTCCTCATGCTGATCATCTTCGCGGAGACGGGGCTCCTTATCGGCTTTTTCCTGCCGGGTGATTCGCTGCTCGTCACGGCGGGGGTGCTCGTCAACGCCGGGCTGCTCAATCCCTTCGAGCTTTCCATGTTCGGCAATCTTTTGCTCATGAACGTGGTTCTCATCACCATGGCCATCGTCGGCGACGCCGTCGGTTACGGCATCGGGCTGAAAGCGGGGCCGAGGATCTTCAGTCGCGAACAGTCGCTTCTCTTTCGCAAAGACCACCTCGTCGCCACCCAGAAGTTCTACGAGAAGCACGGCGGCAAGACGATCGTGATCGCGCGCTTCATGCCTGCCGTGCGCACGTTCGCGCCGGTCGTGGCGGGCGTCGGCCAGATGGGGTACCGCCGCTTCGCGACTTTCAACATCATGGGTGCCGTCGGTTGGGTCAGCTCGATGACGTTCCTCGGGTACTTCCTCGGCAAGGTGCTGGGTGCGAAGCAGATCGAGAAAGTCGTTTACCTCATCATCATCGTTTCCGTGCTGCCGCTCTTCATTGGAGCGATCCGACATCGGATGGGAGCAAAAAAGGCTGCCGCGGAAGCTGCAAAAGCACCGGAACGCGCAGGGCCCGCCGTCGGCAGCGGCGCGAAGGGTACCGGGACTGCCAAGACGACGAGCAACGGGGCCAACAAGGTGAGACAGGACTCGGTTGGCGAGTGACGGTCAGACGTCGATTGACGTCTGACCGCCCAGCGGAAGCGCGGCTTTTTAGTTCTCGCCGTTTTGAAACGGTGGTCGGCCCGCTTCCTTGCCCTCGCCGCTGCCGCCGGTAGGCGCGGGACTAGGGCGCTCGGCCGGTGCCGTGCCGTATCCCGCCGGCACGGACACCACCGGCAACCCTCTCGCCGTCGTCTCGCCTTCCGAACGCGGTGGAGGCTTGGTCGAGTCGCCCTTCGCCGGCCCGCCTTCATCGATGCGAACGAGAATGGCGGTGATGTTGTCCTCGCCGCCGTGCTCGTTGGCGCGCACGACGAGCCGGCGACATCCCTCGCCGATGTCGCCCGTCGACATGAGGATGTCGAGAATCTCGTCGTCGGCGATCATGCCCGATAGGCCGTCGGAACAGAGCAGGTACATGTCGCCGGGCTGCGGCTCGTCAGCCTGCAGATCGACCATCACCTGATCCTGCATACCGAGCGCGCGGGTGATGACGTTTTTCGGCAGCTCGCTCTTCTGCTCTTCTGTGAGGTCGGGCATGGCGAGGAGGTAGTCGTTGATGAGCGAATGGTCGCGCGTCATCTGGCGCAGCTCGCCGCGCCGAATGCGGTAGCAGCGGCTGTCGCCGACGTGCCCGATGTACATGCGGTTCTTCTTGGGCGAAAAGAGTGCGCCGACGACGGTGGTCCCCATGCCCCGGCACTCGCGCGATTTGGCGCTGCGCTCGAAGATCTGGCGATTGGCGATGCGGATACCGGTGAGCAGGCGGTTTTCCTCCTCCGACAGGCTGGTGTCGAAGTGGAATGGCCAGGTCACGTCCTCGGTGGCCGTAGAACGGAAGAACTCCGCGATGGTGTCGGTCGCCAGGCGACTCGCGACGTCGCCGGCCCGGTGGCCCCCCATACCGTCGGCCACGATGAATAGGTCGTATTCAGTGAGGACGACATAGCTGTCCTCATTGTGTTCTCGTTGGAGGCCGACGTCACTGACACCCGACGCGATCGCGCGCATTGCCCGGTCGCTCCCTTCAGCGGACGACCCGCCACCGGTCCCCAATCACGGAACGCCGGTAGATGAGCCAAATTAAGGTTTTCACGTGGCTTTCGCTCTGTCAAGGAAAGCTACGCTTCGAGGAGGGGGATAAAATGCTGCGCCTTTCGGCGCGACGAGCTTCGCCTTCGGGCGAACCGGCTTTTCTGCCCCGTTTTTAGCGGATTCCATCTTTAGATGATTCGGAACCGCTACCACTGACTGGAGCGCGCGACCCGAAACTATACCTCCAGGATGTCCTTCTCTTTGTTGGCGATGATGGTGTCGACGGTTCGGATGCCCTCGCCCACCAAGTCTTCGGCCTTCTTCTTGGCCCGATCGACGTCGTCGGCGCTGG
>DATHEQ010000392.1:0-17514 GCA_035318505.1 Polyangiaceae bacterium
TTTCGCTGCCTCAGTTCGGCGGCGGCGGGGGAGGGGGCGGCGGCGGGGGAGGAGGCGGCGGCGGGGGAGGGGGCGGCGGCGGGGGAGGGGGCGGCGCCGTGGTGGGGCCGATGCACGCCGCCAAGTCAAACAGCATGAACTCGAGGATCTTCTCCTGCGGCGTGAGATCGTTCGTCGGACACTGGGCCGGGAACGTCAGGTTCCCGTTCATCGCGTTGGCAACGTGGAAATCGCTGTAGATAACGCGACCGCAGATCTTGTCCGGCGTGGCGGCGACGGGTGTGTCGACCACCATGTGTTGAACGATCGCCGGGGTATCCGTATAGATCCAGCGCTGCCCGCCCTGGCCTGCCGGAACCGCGTTCAGGTTGCGTCGTGGGTCGTTGATCGAGACTTGAGGCGGAGCGGGGTTGGAGAGCGCGCCCACGAGCCCGAGCCACGTTGCGAAGTCCTGGCCCTTCGGCGTCGTTGTATCGATGTTGCTGATGAGCGGGCTCGGTGGCTGCTGCTGATTCACCTGCCACGTTCCCGCCGTGGCGAAGCCGCCGTTTTGGTAGAGCCACGTGTAGCTGAAGTGGGTCGTGAAGGCGCGACCGCCCTTGCCGGTGTAGTCGATGAAGTTCGTCAGTGCGCCCGGGGTTTCGTTCGACTGCATCCCCTCGCACGGGAAAAGGACTTGGTCATACCTGTCCCAAGCGGTTGGTGTATCGACGAGGGTGCCCTGGGCGGGCGTGGTCGCGTCGAACCTTGCGCCGTTGTTGCGGTAGAAGTGAATGCGGCCGGAACCACTCGGGTTGGAGAACTCGCTGTCCGCGACGCCGATCTTGCGCAAGATGCATTCGAGCGCATCGACGTTGCCCGTCGACACCGCCGTGAGCGGGATGTTGCCTTCCGCTTGTGTGCGTGGCAGGCGCGCCGTGCCAGGGGGGAGCGGATTGTCGACGCACGGATTGGGAATGTTGATTTTGGTCTGGTACCGCCAATGGCCGAGCTGGACGACGAGGGGGATGTCGTTACCAACGGGGACATCGTTGAGGATGAACGTACCGTTGGCGCCGGTGATGGCGCCGGCTACCGAGTTGTCCGAGGTGAGCGGCGTACATTTGTCGCAGCTCGGACCGTCTTTGAACTTCGGCGGATCACCATTGGGAATGAAGACCTGCGCGTTGTAGACCGGATCCGGGTTGGTTGCCGCGCCGGTCACGACGGTGCCACTGATGCTCGTCGTCATTCCCGCTTGGCATTTGGGGATGAGCTTGCAGAGTGGGCAATCGACGCCACACACGTTCGGCGCGCGCGCGCCGCACGCCTGCCCGGTCGGACACGTGCCGCAGTCGAGCGTGGCGCCGCAACCGTTGCTGATCTTGTCGCAGTACTGCCCGTTGGGCGGATTGCACGTGTACACTTTTTTGCACGCGCCGCCGTCGGGGTTCGTGCCGCAGACGTGCTCGACGCCAGCGCCGCCGCACGTCCATCCCGGTTCGCTGCAGTTCATCCCGCAGTCCATGGGCCCGCCGCACTGGTCGCCGACCACGCCGCAATATTGGCCCGTGGCTTGCTGGCAGCTGGTGGGCGTGCACCCGCCCGCGTCGCGATCCGTTCCGCACACGCTCTTCGTGCCACTGCCGCCGCAAGTGAATGCGGTATTTTTGCAGTCTCCGCATTCCTTGAACTTGCCGCAGTTGTCGCCGATGCGACCGCAATACTGCCCGCCGAGCGGGTCACAGGTGGTGACGCACTGCACGTCGAATCTGCTGGCATCGAAAGTGGGATCGATGCCGGCTCCGCCGACGCTGCTCCCGCCGATGCTCGTGCCGCCGGCGCCGCCCGCCCCGCCCCCGCCTTGGCCGCCCGTGGCGCTCGTCGTTGCGCCACCCGTGCCGGATCGGGTGCCCGAGGTGGTGGTGGACGTCTCTGAGCTGCAGCCCTGGAACAGGGACCAAGCGACGACGCTAAAAACTGCAGGCATCGCGAACCGCGCAAAACTCATGGCGTCTCCATTTTCCTTCGAAAGTTAACCTTCTACCGGCGGCGCCGAAGCAGCGCTCGGGCGAAAGGAATGCGCAGAGGCTTCAGCCCCGCAGCGTAAAATGCTCCTACTTCGTTCAACCCATGTAGTCAACCTGCCAGGGTTCTGTTATCGCGGCTCTTTTGCTCTCATAGTGAACATCTTGGCCGCCCCCATGCACGCGCGCGTGGACCGGACGCACAAGGACAAGTGTCTCGTGTGAGTCCCCGCTCGTCACCGTCATGAGCGCTGAAGCAATCAAGTCATCGAGCGGATCGTGGGGCGCCGCAGCGCGCCAAGACCGGGGCGGGCTCGTCGCCGAGGCAATGCTAAGTCAACGATCTTCTTCGATGAGCTCGGTGAACGGCTAGAGTGGCCGACGTGGCAGGTAAGGTCTATCTCGTCGGTGCGGGTCCCGGGGATCCTGGTCTCATTACATTGCGTGGCGCCGCCGTGCTCGGTCTCGCGGATGTCGTTCTTTATGATGCGCTCGCGCATCCCGCGCTCCTCCAGCACGCCCGCGCCGGCGCCGAGCTGCGCAACGTAGGCAAGCGCTACGGGGAGGAGAGTTTTTCGCAGGAAGCCATCAATACGGAGCTCGTGCGTCTGGCACTGGCCGGAAAGGTGGTCGCGCGCTTGAAAGGCGGAGACCCGCTCCTTTTCGCGCGCGGTGCGGAGGAGCTCGAGACACTGGCCCACGCGGGAATTCCGTTCGAGATTGTACCTGGCATTCCGTCACCAACGGGAGCTGCCGCGTATGCGGGCATTTCGCTGACGCACCGCGACCTGTCATCGAGCGTTGCCTTCATCACGGGTACGGAGAGTCCCGGCAAAGAGCGAACGTCGCATGACTGGTCGAAACTGGCGACGGCCACGCAGACGCTCTGCGTCATCATGGGCATGAAGCGGCTCCCCGAGATCACGGCGGCCCTCATCGCGCACGGCCGCGACCCAGCCACACCCGCGGCGGTTGTGCAGTGGGGTACATGGCCGCGGCAGAGGGTCGTGGAAGGGACGGTCCTCGACATCGCCGAACGCGCGGCGTCGGCTCATATTGCCAATCCCGCCGTTGTCGTTATCGGCGCCGTCGCTTCGCTGCGCGCAAGCATGAAGTGGTTCGATGCGCAGCCGCTGTTCGGCCGCCGCATCGTGGTCACGCGCCCCGCGCACCAATCCGAGGAAATGGCGCGGCAGCTGCGCGCCAAAGGCGCCGAGCCCATCGTCGTACCGGCGATCACCATCGCGCCTCCTCCCGAGCCGGCGCGTCTCGACGCGGCGCTCGATGTGCTCGGATCGTACGATCTCGTGGCCTTCACGAGCGCCAATGGCGTCGATTGCGTTTTCGCGGCGCTCGGCCGGCTACGGCGCGACGCCCGTGCTTTCGGCGGCGCGCTCGTCGCCGCCATCGGTCCCGGTACCGAGGGTGCCCTGGCGCGTCACGCGATCGTGGCCGACGTCGTGGCTGCGGAGTTTCGCGGCGAAGGCTTGTCCCAGGCGATCCTCGCCAAGCTCGCCAGCCTCCCGGCGCCCCCGGGTAAGCGCCGCCGCGTTCTCATCTTACGCGCCCTCGTGGCGCGCGACGCGCTTCCGGCGGCGCTTCGTGCCGCGGACGTCGAAGTCGACATCGTCGCGGCGTACGAGACCAAGGCTGCACCGCTCGCCGCCGTGCAGGCCGTGGCGCGCGATCTCGAAGCGCGCGCCATCGACGCCGTGACGTTCACCTCCGGCTCGACGGTGCGCGAATTCGTGCAGGCCATCGCGCCGCGCGCGCGGGAGTTGCTCGAGGGAACGACCGTTGCCGCCATCGGACCCGTCACCGCGGACGTTGCGCGCGAGGAAGGGCTGCGCGTCGATTTGGTCGCCGACGAGTACACCGTCGCTGGCTTGGTCGACGCTCTCGAGCGCCACTTCGCGACGCGATCTCGGACCTAAGCGCGCGCGCGATGCGGCCTGTCATCACGCTGCTCACGGATTTCGGCTCGGCCGATCCCTACGTGGGCATGATGAAGGGCGTCATCGCGACCATCTGCCCCTTGGCCAACGTCGCCGACATCACCCACGAGGTGCCAGCGCAGGACATTCGTACCGGCGCTTTCTTCCTCGAGCAAACCTTTCGCTATTTTCCGGCGGGGACCGTGCACGTCGCCGTCGTCGACCCCGGCGTGGGGACGTCACGCAAACCGCTGGCCATTCGCTCCGAAGGCCACCTCTTCGTCGGCCCCGATAACGGGCTTCTCTCTCTCGCGGCCCGGCGTCCGCGCGCGGTCACGCTCACCTGCGCGTCCTATTTCCGCGCCGCCATCTCACCCACGTTTCATGGCCGCGACATTTTCGCCCCCGTCGCCGCCCATCTCGCCGCAGGGGTCTCCTTCGAGAGCTTGGGGCCGGTACAACGCCGGATCGTCAAGCTCACGCGCGCGCGCCCGCGCCGCCTTGCTCGTGGACTGCGGGGCACGGTGATGTCGGTCGATCGCTTCGGCAACCTGATCACCAACTTCGATTCCGCCGACTGGAGCGCGCTGCGTCGGCCCCGTCTCGCCGCGGGAACGTTCGTCGCTACCGCCCTGTCGTCGAGCTACGGCGCAGCGCGACGCGGAGAGCTGGTCCTGGTTCTCGGCGGCTACGGTTTGCTCGAGATCGCGGCGCGCGACGCGTCGGCGGCAAAAATCCTGGGGCTAGGATCGGGAGCTTTGGTAGAGCTCTTGGAACGTTGATGCCCAAAGATTTCGTGTCCTCGCTCGGTTTCCGTCTGCGCGCCCTGGCGCTCGCGTGGACGGCGCTCTTGCTCGCCGCGGGTTGCGGCGGCGCGCCCGCTTCCGGCAACCTCCTCGCCGGTCGCCAACCGACCAAGACATGGGACGTCGCCAGGGCCGGCGTGCTCACCGACGGAATCGCGGCGCGGCCCGGTGACGATTGGATGACCGACCTGACCGCCCATTTCGGGTCGCCCCATGCGGCGGTCGAATACGATCTCGGCGCTTCCTACTCGTTCTCGGCGGCGTTCTTGGAAGGGGACCACAACGACGAGTATGTCGTCGGTCTTTCCGAAGACGGAGCGAACTTTGCGCCGCTCTGGATCGCGCCGACGCGTTCCGAAAGCGGACAGCAGCCGCGGTCGGCCGCCGATCTCCAGGGTCACGGCCGCTACGTGCGCCTGTCCCCAGGCCGCGGCGATGGTCACTTCAGCGTCAGCGAGCTGCAACTTTTCGCCGAGCGTCCGGCGGAATTTCCACCGACCGTACCCACGCGGCGCGGCGTCGAGATTGGCGAGGCCGTTCGCGGCGCGACACTCACTTTCGCGGCCGCGCTCGTCGTCTTTCTCCTCGCGACCGCGAGCGCGTTTGGTCGTGTGGGCGCGCTCGTTGCGCTCGTGCCGCTGCTCTTCAGTGCCTTTCGCCTGCTCCGTATCGTCGATACGGCGTGGCCACTCGCTCCGCTCGACATCTCCCTCATCCGCGCCGCGACGGCCGGAGTGGCGGCGCTGGCGACATGGACGTCCATCTTCCTCGCGCCGCGCTTTCGGCCAGCTCGCCGGCCCGTGCTGGGGGTGCTCGGCGTTTGCGCCGCTCTCGGCGTGGCGGCTTTCTACAACATGGGGCGCCCGCAGTTTTTCGATCGCAGTACGGGGGAGCCCAGCTTTATCCACGCCTACGACATGCGGGTGTACTTCCCCATCGCCAAATACTTCGAGGAGCTCGGCTTCGACGGCACCTATCTGGCGAGCGTCGCCGCCTACGCCGATGACGACGCGGGCGTCACGCTCGCTTCGCTCGGCATGACGCCCCTGCGCGACATGGATACGCTACGCATGACCCGCGTCCAAGACGTCGAATGGAAGATACGCGCCGTGCAGAAGCGGTTTTCTCCGGAGCGATGGCGGGAGTTCAAGCGCGACATGCGTTACTTCCGCGAGACGATGGGCGTACAGGACTACCTCGGTAGCATCACCGATCACGGAGGCAACGCCACACCGGTGTGGTTCGCCGTGGCGCGCCTCATCTTCTTTCATACCGACGCCAGCCACACGACGCTCTTCGTCGCGGCTCTGCTCGATCCGTTGCTCCTCCTGCTCATGTTCCTCGCCATCGGGAAGGCTTACGGCGTAAGGACGATGCTCGTGTCGATGGTCGTGTTCGGCGCCAACGACTTTTACATGTTCGGTTCCAACTGGGCCGGCGCCACGCTGCGACACGACTGGCTCGCCTACCTAGGCATCGGCCTGGCCGCGCTGAAGCTCGAGCGCTGGGCGGCGGGGGGCGCGTTCCTCGCATTCGCCGCCATGATCCGCGCCTTTCCGGCGTTGGCCTTGCTCGGTGCGGCCCTGCCCATCGGTTGGGCGGTATGGGAAGAGCGCGGCGAGGGCGGTGTGCGCGCTCTTTTTACCGCTCTTCGGCGGCGGCGCGATCTCGTGCGTATCGTGGCTGGCGCCGCCATTTGCGTGCTCGTGGCGGGGCTCGTCTCGTCGTTCGTCTTCTCGTTCGGCGCGTGGGGCGACTGGCTGCGCAAAGTGGCGGCGCTCGATCACGACCCTTCCACCAACGAAACCAGCTTGCGCGCTTTCATCGCCGGCACAGGTGGCGATCAACAAGTCATTTTACGCAATCGCTGGCCGCTCTATACGCTGGCGCTCGCCATCCCGTCACTGAGCGTCCTCTGGTCGGCCCGCCGCCGGCGGCCCGACCAGACAGCCGTCATCGCGCTGCTCTTGGTTCCCATCATCTTCAACCCTGCCAATTACTACTTGCATTACGTCTGTTTGCTGCCCCTATTGGCCAACGAGCTTCGCGCGCGCGCGCAAGGCGAGGCGTGGATGACGGAGAGCGACGCGCCGGTCTGGCTCGCCGTGCTCGGCGTGTGCGCCGCGCAATATTGGACGGTGCTCGAGCACGACGAAACGCTGCATTTCCGCTACGCGACCGTGCTCTATTTCGCGGTGATGGCGTTCCTACTCATGCACGCCATTCGACAGAACGCCGAGCCTGCCGCGACAGCCAAGCTCGAGGCTGCCGAGCCCTGAGCGTCGTTACCGGGCTGCGCTTCGATGCATCAATCGAAGCTCGCCTTGACCAGGCAGAACTTGTTGTTGAGACGCTTGTCGGTGACGATATCGAACGTCTTGGGATTGCCAGCTTCGTTCTTGAGCGCGCTCGTGCGGCTATGCTCGGTCACGAACCAGAACGTCTTGATGCCCTTGTCCTGCTGCTGCCGGAGGTAGGTCGTGAACGGCGCGCCGCTCGACACGAAGGCCGGCGTCTGGTTGCCGGTGTAGAAATTCTCGCCTTTCCAATTCATCTGATAGGCGACGATCGGTTCTTCCGGACGGCCGCGCATCTTGTAATACGCCGCGATCACCTCGCGCTGTCCCCAATGCGGCGCCGCTTTCACCAGATAGACGTCGAGTCCCCACACCGCCCAGATGAGCGAGGTCGCCAGCAGCATCACCATCACATGGCGTCGCAGTCGTGCGATCATCAAAAAGAGACAAAGCACGGTACAACAGACGCCGAAGCCTGCGAGAAGTCCGCTCCAGTCGAGCGTATCGGGCCACGGGCGGCGGTAATTGTAAGTGAAGAGATGGATGAGGCGCGACTGGCCCGGCACATCGCTCATCTCTCCTTTGGCGCTGAGATCGCGGCCCACCAAGCCCACCACGATCGCCGCCGCGATCGCGACGCCTCCCAGCATGAGTTGCTCGTGACGGCGGGTGCGCGCCTCTTCCGGGGTCTCGGCGGACGGTTCATCGGCAGGTCGGCCAAACTTGCCCGCGCAGAAAATCGCGAGGGCGACCCCCAAAGCGATGAGCACGGAGGCGAGTGTGGACGAAGGAGGTCGGAGCGCGGAAGACCCCGTCGTCGCGTCGGGGACGTTGCCGTCCACCCAGCCGGGGAACGCGCGAATGAAGCCGTAAACGAGGGAAAGCGACGCGACGCCGAGCCCGACCAAGTAGGCGCCGTAGTTGGGCACCGAGCCGAGGTCGAGCGAGCCGATTCGGAGCGGCGTGCGACCCGCTTTGGCCACGCAGCCGCCGCCCAGCATGCGATCGATGAGGACGCCCGTCAGCATGGCCGCCGGAGGCAGGGCGGGGAAGATGTAGTGATGGAACTTCGTCAGCATGGCCGTGAAGAGGGCGAAGGCGAAGACGAACCACATGGCGAGAAAGACGGACACGTCCCCCTGGCCGCCACCGGCGTCGTCGCGGCGGCGCGTCCACCACACGAGGCCCGCCGGCACGAGCCCGGTCCACGGAAAAAACGCGTAGCCGAGCTGCCAGATGAAAAAGCGGAAGCTGACGTCGTCTCCTTCGTTCGTGTCGTGAACGTGGGTCATGGCCCGTTTGTACATGTCGTGGAAAATCAACCGATCGGTGAACGGCTGACCGTGGCGGATGTACATGGCCAGGTACCAAGGGATGGCCACTGCCGCGATCAGCAATAGTCCGCTCGGTATCTCCAGCACGAGCAGCTTCGACCATTTGCGCGTCGCAGCGATATACGAGAGCGTCACCAAAATGGGCAGACCGAAACCAGCCACCCCTTTGCCCATCGTCGCGACGGCGGCGAAATACCAAGCTGCCAAGAAGTACAGCCGCTGCAGTCGGCGTTCGCCCCAGTTCACGTACAGAATGCCGGTGATGAGGCCGGCCCACATGGCTGCCTGTTTGATCGGCTGAAAGTCGACGTTCACCGGCTTTTGCGCGTTGCAGGCCTCGTTGCCCGGCAGTCCGCAATTGCCCTTGGAGCCGGACCAGAATTCATCGAGGTGCCATCGAAAGCCGGGCTGTTTGGGCAGCCACTGCAGCTCGATGTTGCGCGAGCAGAGGTAGAGGATCTGCGGCAGCGCCGAGAGGAGCACCATGCCGAAGACCAGGTGAAACCCCGTCAGGCGGATCCTCTTTCCGAAGAGAGAGACTTCGTACGCGTGGACCTGCTGCTCGGCATCGGTGTGCATGCCGAGCATGAGCAGCCCCATCGACATCGACAGCGCCGCGACGAGCGGCATATCGGTGATGGTTTGATGCGCGAGCAGGTACCACTGCGGCATCGTCGCAAGAACGATGGCGCCGAGCATTCCCGCGCGGCGGCCGAACACTTTGGCCACTCCCTTGTAGAGAATGTAGAGCGCCAGAATGGCGAGGATGAAAACCGGCATCCGCACCGCCCACTCCGGCCAAGTCGTGCGCCCTCCGCTGCCAATCAGCATTTGCCCGGGGCGATAGTTGACCCCGAAAATGCCCATGGCGACGGCTTGCATCCAGAAGTCGAGCACCGGCTTGGACCAGAACCAGCCGTCCTGCGCCCACCACGTCGAGATCCAGTCGTTGCGCGAAAGCATTTCGCGCGCGACTTCACCGTAGTGCGTCTCCCATGGATCGGAGAGCGAGTAGCTCCCTTGCATGGGCAAGTAGAGCAGCGTCCCCGTGACGACGACCCAGAACCCCTCGCGCTTCACGAGCGGGCGCGCCTGGCCGGTTTCGTCGAGCGCCCAGGGGCCGAGCGCCACGCCCGTTTGGAAAACGGCGCCTACCAAGGCGAGAAACGACGCCGTGATCAACACGGCCGCCGCGGCGAGCGGAAGCCGTCCGGCCGATGCAAGTCCGATGAACAAAAGCGTGACGGTCAGGCTGAGGAGCGCCGCGACGAGCGGCCGCTTGATCTCGCCGAGTGTCACTTGCTTGGCGACGCGATCATCGGGATCGTCGAAGGTCCCCATGAAATCGAGAATGCCGATGGCCGCCAAAAAGACGCCCAAGATGCCGAGCGGCACGCCCCAGCGGAACTGAGCCTCGAGCGCCATCAAAACAAAGGCCAGCAGTCCCCCGCCCAACGCGATGAGACTTCCGCGAATGGGATGCAGACGATTACCGTTGAGTGACGGCGCCATGGGCGCGCTTCTCACCCATGCCCAAAGTCCCTTTTTGGCGACGGGCGGGTTCGCGGGGACGGCCAGGGCCGGGGCAAGCGCCGCTTCCTCCGTCACGGGAGGAGCTACGGCCGGACCGGGCTTGACCTCGTTTTCCTCCAAGTCGCTCATCGTCGAAAAAGACTGTTTTAGGGGTTTCTTATGGCCGCCAGACTTAGCAACTTTGCCGGGCCAGCACTAGCACTACTCTCGCGGCGGCTTTTGCCGCTCACGCGAGCTCGCCCGCCAATTGCCGCGCTTCCTCGAGGCGGGCGCGCGTACGGCGCAGCGCTTCGACTTGGCCCTTGGCTTCCGCCACGATCTCGGGTTTGGCCCTTTCCACGAAGGCCGGGGATCCGAGTTTCTTTTCCAATGACGCGAGGTCCTTGTCGGCGCGGCGGATCTCGCGCTCGACGCGATCGGCTTCCTTGCCGGCGTCGACCAAACCGCGTAGTCCGACCAAAACCTCTACGTCGCCGACCACGCTCATCACGCTGCCGAGAGGCCGTCCTCCCCCGCTCGTTTCGACGAGGGGATCGCCTTCCGTCTTCACGAGGGTGCGAATGGTGACGCGCTCCGATCGGAACAAATCGAGAATCTGCGGGTCGTGCCCGCGCAGCACGAGGGGCACCTGGGCGCCGGGGTGGACTTCGTGTTCGCTGCGGATCGTGCGCGCCGCGCTGATGGCGGCGGTGAGCAGAGCCATCTCGCGATCGGCTTCGGGATCGGCGATGCCGTCGGCCGCGCTGGGAAACGGCGCGATCGCTATCGACACTGGGCGCGAGGCCGGGCGCGGCAAACGTTGCCACAGCTCCTCGGTGATGAAGGGCATGAACGGATGCAGCGCGCGCATCGACGTCTCGAGGACGTGTGCCAAGGTCGCTGCGACTTCACCGGCCACGGCCGACGCCTCGTCTAGAAACACGGGTTTTACGATTTCGAGATACCAGCTGCAGAAATCGTCCCAGAAAAAGCGGTAGAGCGCGCCCGAGGCTTCGTCGAGCCGAAACTCCGTGAGGCCGGCGTCGACCTCGGCGATGGCGGCCGCCAATCGCGAGAGGATCCAGCGGTTGGCGCGCCAGGTCGGTTGGGGCATCGCGCCGACGGCGGAGGCGTGCGTCTCGAGGTACGGCAAGGCGAAACGGACGGCGTTCCAAACCTTGTTGCAAAAGTGGCGGTAACCTTCGATGCGTTTGGGCGCGAGGAGAATGCGCTTGGCTTGCGGTGAGTAGCTGTTGAACGTGAAGCGCAGCGCATCGGCGCCGAAGGCGGGAAACCCCGTGCCCATCTGGGCCGCGCTCGGATAACTCTTTTTGAATTTGGCGAGTGCTTCTTCGTGCGGCGCGCCGGGCAATGCTTTCTCGACGATCTGGTCGAAGCTCGCGCCGTGAATGAGATCGAGCGGGTCTAGCCCATTGCCGCGCGTCTTGGCCATCTTGTCGCCGTTCTCGTCGACGACCATCCCGTGCAAGAGCACGCGCCGAAAGGGGACGTCTTTCATGAAATAGAGTCCCAACATCATCATGCGCGCGACCCAAAAGAAGATGATGTCGTAGCCCGTCTCCAGATCCGTTGCCGGATAGAACTTCGCCAGGGCTGGCGTTTTGTCGGGCCATCCCTGCGTCGCGAACGGCCAGAGTCCGCTGGAAAACCAGGTGTCGAGCACGTCGCTGTCCTGCGTGAGCTCCGTCTTTTTGCATTCCCCACAGGCAGCCGGTTTTTCGCGCGCCACGGTGCAGTGACCATCGACGCAAAACCACGCCGGAATCTGGTGTCCCCACCAAAGCTGCCGCGAAATGCACCAATCTTGGATGTTCTCCAGGAAGTGGTTGTAGGTCTTCACCCATTCTTCGGGGATGATGCGCGTGCGACCGTCGGCGACCGCGGCGAGCGCCGGCTCGGCGAGCGGCTTCATTTTGACGAACCACTGCGTCGAGATCATCGGCTCGACCACGGTGGCGCAGCGCTGGCATTTGGGCAGCGTGAGGAGGTGCGCCTTGCTTCCGCGCGCGAGGCCCTTTTGCTCGAGCTCGCGCTTTACGCGTTTGCGCGCCTCTTTGCGATCGAGGCCGCGAAACGGTCCGCCATTTTCGTTCATCGTGCCGTCGTTGGCGAAGATGGTGATCTCGGCGAGGCCGTGCCGCTTGCCCGTGGCAAAGTCGTTCGGGTCGTGGGCGGGGGTCACCTTGACGGCGCCGGTGCCGAACTTGGGATCGACCAAGATGGCGTCGGTGATGATGGGAATCTTCCGGTCGACGAAGGGATGCACCAGCATCTTGCCGTGCAGATGTCGGTAGCGCGGGTCGTCGGGGTGCACGGCGACGGCGGTGTCGCCGAGCATCGTCTCGGGGCGCGTCGTGGCGACGACGATCTCCTCGTTCGTCCCTTCGACCGGGTAAGCGAACTCGAAGAGCTCGCCGTTCACGTTCTCTTCGCTCTCGACTTCGAGATCGCTCAGCACCGTTTGACAGGACACGCACCAGTTGATGAGGCGCGTCGCGCGGTAGATGAGACCGTCCTCGTAGAGGCGCACGAACGCTTCGGTCACGGCGCGGACCATGTCCGGGTCCATCGTGTACTTCGAGCGTTCCCAATCCGGCGAAGCACCGAGCTCGCGTTGTTGCAAGGCGATGCGGCCGCCGCTCTCCGCTTTCCACTGCCAAACGCGCTCGATGAACTTTTCGCGCCCGAGCTCGTGGCGGGTCACGCCCTCGCGCTTGAGCTGCCTTTCCACCACGATCTGCGTGGAAATCCCGGCGTGGTCGATGCCCGGCAGCCAGAGCGTGTTGTACCCGCGCATGCGATGCCAGCGCGTGAGAACGTCTTCGAGCGCCGCGGTGAGCGCGTGTCCCATGTGCAGGGCGCCGGTGACGTTGGGCGGCGGCATGGGAATGACGTAGACGGGCCGCGTGTCCGAAGCGTCGCTCGTCGCGCGAAAGACACCGCGCTCCATCCAGAATGCGTACCACCGCGATTCGACGTCAGCGGGCTCGTAAGCCTTGGGCATTTCCGCGGGCATGGCCCGGGAGTTAGCACGAAGGCGACGCTTTTGCCGCTTCGGTTTGGGTCAGTCGGAGGTGAGCCGCTTCAGCTCTTCTCGAATCATCGTTTCGGCGAGCACGGGAACGACTTCCCACACCACCTTTTCGATGACTTCCCGCGACAACGCGAGCACGGCGGAGACTTGCGCGTCGTTCAGCCCGAGGTGCTGCAGCTTGGCGGCGAGCTGGCCATTCGACGCGCTCGCTACCGCGGCTACCGTCGACGTAGCGACGGCGGCTGTGGCCGCAACCGGCGAGGCGAGCCCGGGAGAAGTGCTGCCGTGCGGAGCTGCCGAAGCCATGACGGGCGGCGCGGGCGGAGTGGGAGCGACCGGCGGGGCGGGTTGGCGCGCGGCGCCGTAGCCACCAGACGACGCGGCGGGTGCTTGAGCCGGGGCGGCGGGCGGTTGAGGCGGTGACGCCGGCGCGGCGGGATTCTGCAGAGCGTAGGCGCCATAGGCGAGCGTCCCACGACCGATGCCCGCGGCAACGCCGGGTGCCGGACGATTTTGTGGCGCCGGCGGCGGACCCCCCATGGGGCCTGGCGCTCGAGCCGGCGCGGCTGGTGCGGGCGGGGGACGTCCGGGACCGGCGCCGACGGGAGCCACACCGGGTTGCGTGGCCGGACCGATGGACATGGGTGCGGGCGCGGCCGGGCGTGCCGGCGAGGCTGCTTCGGCGGGACGCGTCGCGAGGCGCTTGACCTTGTCGATGAGCTGCTGCGTGTCGAACGGCTTCTCGATGAAGTCATCGGCGCGCGCGCTCTGCCCTTTGTGGGCATCGTAAGGCTGCTGTTTGGACGCAAGAAGGAGGACCGCGACCGTTGGGTTCTCCGATTTGATCTTGGCGCAGATGGCATAGCCTCCGGGCCCGTCCAAAGTGACGTCACAGAGAACGATGCTGGGACGCTCGGATCGGAGCTTCGCAAACGCGGCGTCGGCGCTTTCTGCGCTGATGACGCGAAAATCCTCGCCTGCGAAGGTGATCTCCAAGACTTTGCGCATCGTGACGCTGTCGTCGATGGCGAGCAGGGTCGTGGGCACGGAAAGTTCTCCTCTTTGCGATAGAAATGGCCGACGGGGTTCGCCGGCTTTGCTCGCCTGCCCCAAAGGCAGGGTAGAGCCCCGATGATCCAGCCGCGGTGCTCGCCGTGTCAACTAACATGGGGAAAAAAGCGGCGACCGACCGGGAGGCCGACCGGGAGGTGCGCGCGCGATTTCCTCTCCGGGCGCATGCCGCGCGTGGGAAAAAGGCCCGTACCCACGAGAGCCGCGGTTTGACGGAACGGGCAGCTACGGACACAGTCAAAGACAGAGGGTCGATGAGCGAGCTGCAGTATCGCGCCCGAAGCATCCTTTACGCCGCTATCACGGAGTTTATTTCCTCGGGCGAACCCGTCGGCAGCCGGACGCTCGCCAAGAAATACGGTCTCGACCTCTCGTCGGCGAGCATCCGCAATGTCCTCTCGGACCTCGAGGACGGGGGGTACCTACATCAACCGCACACCTCGGCCGGGCGTATTCCGACGGACAAGGCATTCCGACTTTTCATCGATACCTTGATGCAGGTGCGGCCGTTGTCGGTCGATGAGCGTGAGCACATCGTCGAGCGCTTCCACGGGCTGGCGCCGGGGGCGGAATGGACCCGTGAATCGGGACGGCTCCTTTCCGAGCTGACCGGTACCGCGGTCGTCATTGCCCCCCAGCGCGAAACGCGCGCTCTCACGCAGCTCCGATTCATCCCCACCCGACCCGGAGAGATTCTGGCCGTCGTCGTGCTGGCCGACGGCACGGTCGAGAACCGTTTCATTCGAATCGAACGACCCCTCAGCGAAGCTGATTTGAACCGCGTTCACAACCTTCTGGCCGACGTCATCGAGGGGCGAAGCTTGGGCGACGTTCGCGAGCTGTTCGCGCGCCGACTCCAGGACGACCGTGTACAGATCGATTCGCTTCGTCATCGGGCCTTCGAGCTGGGGCGCCTGGCGGTCGGCGAGAGCGGCCAGCGGCAAGGGCTCGTGATCGAGGGCGAGTCTTTGTTGCTCGAGCACCCCGAGTTCTCCGACGTCGATCGAATGCGCCAGCTCATTCACGCGCTCGATGATCGACAGACCATCGTGTCGCTGCTCGATCGCACCATCGAGGCCAAGGACGTCCAGATCTTCGTCGGCAGCGAAGCGGGAGACCTGGTCGGCGGTCATCTCAGCGTCGTGGCCGCGTCCTACACTGACCAGGGTCGCGTCGTCGGAACCATCGGTGTTCTCGGCCCTACGCGCATGGATTACCCCAAAGTCGTTCCGCTCGTCGAAGCGACGGCCGACGCGATGAGCGCGTCGCTCCGGCGCGGTCGCGAAGGTGGCGAAGGGTGATATACGAAGAACAATGACCAAGGCGTCGCCGCCCGAGCTCCCTGGAGGTCCGCCAGCCGAGTCGCCCGTTGATCGTGCGCTCGCGCTGGCGCTCGCCAATGAGAAGGAAACCGCTCTTCGGTGGGCGGCGGCGATCGTCTCGGCCGACCCGGCCATGGCCTCGGGTCTCCTCTTGACGGGTCGCCTTCTCGCTGATCTCGGTCGTCTCGAGGGGGCGCGTGAGGCGCTCGAGATCTGCGTGGCACGCGCCATCGATGCCGGGCAATTGCCGCTCGCAGTCGCGGCTTGCAGCGATCTTCGCACGCTCGGAGCCGACGCCAACAAATACTTCGATGCCATCGCCGACGCGTTTGCCGCCGGCTCGCCGCGGCTCGGCGACGGCGGCGGACACCCGCCCAAGCTCCCGGCCGCCGACGATTTTCACCCGCTGGCCTCGGTGTTGACCGGTCCCGCGCTCCTCGGCAAGGCCACCGAAGTCGTGCATGTCGCGCGCCGCGCCTTAGAAGAGACGGTGAGCACCCGCGCGGCACCCCCTCCCATCGCGCCGCAGCCGCTTTTTTCGTCCATCACGCGCGAAGGGCTGCGCGCGATGATCGAGGTCTTCGAGGTTTCGACCGTCCCGCAGGGGACGATCGTGATCGAAGAAGGAACGGGCGGCGCCGAGGCGTACATCGTCGCCCGCGGTGAGCTCGAGGTAAAGCGCACCATGGAGAATGGCACCTCGCTCACGCTCGCGCGTCTGACGGGCGGCGCGCTCTTCGGCGAGATGGCGCTCCTTTCGCGGGCGCCGCGCGCGGCGAGCGTCGTTGCTTGTCGCCCCAGCATCCTCTTGCTCGGGCGCAAAGACGCGCTCGACGCGGTGGCCGAGCGCGAGCCCGAAGTGGCCATCGAGCTTGCCGGCCATTGCCGGCGCCGCATGGTGCAAAACTTGGTGCGCACGAGCCCTATCCTTTCTGCCGTCCGCGCCGAAGAGCGGCCCGCGCTCGTCGAGCGCTTCGAGACGCGTGTCTACGAAAAGGGAGAGAAGCTCATCGCCGAGGGGAGCAACGCCACCGGCCTGCACCTCATCGCTTCCGGCGAGGTCGCCGTGATTCGCGACGAAGGTAACGAGCCCTTCGTGCTCGCCACGCTGGGCCCGGGCGACATCGTGGGCGAAGTGGCGCTCGTACTTCGCCGCCCTTCATCGGCGGACGTCGTGGCCGTGCACCCCACGGTGACGCTTCATCTTGCTACCGAGAAGTTCATGTCGCTCATTCGCGAGCACCCGACCATCCTCGCCGAGCTCTACGATCTCGCCGTCAAACGCGACGACGAGACGCGTAGCATCGTGGCGCAGGAGGCGACCAACGCGGACGAGTACGTCCTCATCTAATAAGCTTTTTATCCTTCGCATGAACGAAATCGAAGCCGCATGTCGTCCGCCCGCCAACCGTTGCCGCTCGTGAGCGAGCGCGGGCAAAGCTCGGCCGCCGGATACGGGGGTCGAACCTCGGGCGTCATTCGGCCGTCGGGTTTCACCGCGCGCGAGCGACACCAGGTGCGGCGCTTGGTCGTGGTCATGCTGATCACGAGCGCGTTCTTCGTCGCCCAGCTGGCCGGCGCGATCTGGGCGGAGAGCGACGTACTCAAGCTCGAAGCGGTCCACGTCCTCACCGACGTAGCGGCCCTCGGGCTCGCGGCGCTGGCCATGCGCGTGGCGGTGCGGCGCCCGACGGCGCGGTTTACTTTCGGGTTGCGACGCGTCGAACCGGTCGCGGCTATTTTCAATGCGTTGCTCGTGCTCGGGGCGACGTCCCTGCTGGTGTGGAAGGCGATCGCCGATCTTTGGAAAGACAGCGCTGGGCCGGAGCCGGATCGCATGCTGTACGTCGCCGCGGGGGGGCTCATCGTGAATGGTGTCTCCGCCTGGCTCATCCATGGCGCCATCGGTGCAGGCGAAGGCACCTCCGTGGTCGAGCACGATCACGCGCACGCACCGAGCAGCGGAAACGACGCCGCGCATGCGCCCTGCGAAGACTTCGACCATCACCACATCGCGCATCACGCGCACCACGGGCACGGACATGTCCTCAACCTACGCGGCGCATGGCTCCATCTCTTCGGAGATGCGCTCGGCTCGCTGGCGGCCGTGATCGCCGCGGTGGCGATCAAGCTCGGTTCCTCGCCCAAAGTCGATCCGCTGGCGAGCTTCGTCGTCG
>DATHEQ010000393.1:0-91267 GCA_035318505.1 Polyangiaceae bacterium
CCGCCGCGCCCCGGAGGCGCAGCCCAACGATCAGGTGCTCGTCCTTCTCAAGAAGGGCGACTACCGGGTCGAGAAAACGGGCGGCTGGGACACGATGGGCATGCGCGGGACGTGTAGCCCGGCGTTCAAGGTGTTTGCGCAAGGCCCGGAGGACCACGTCCTTCCCGTGCCTTTTGCGGACGTCGCCAGCCACACGATGGTCCCCGTCTCGCACGTCCTTTGGGCGAGCGTGTGGCTCGGTATCGCCAGCTCAGCCGTGTCCACCGCGCGCGCTTTCGTGCGCCAGCAAGCGCGCGCCAAGCCGGGGACCGTGCCCCCCACGGCGGTGCGACTGGCGGAAGTGTCGAGCCTCTTGCAAACGATGCGCACCAACGTCCACGACGTGGTGAGCGAAGCGGAGGAGCTCATGACCCATGACGGCACCGACGCCCTGTCGTCAATTTCCTTCGCGCTGAAGATGAACAATTTGAAAATCGCGGCGTCGCAGTTGGTGGTTCAGGTCGTCCACCAGACGCTGCTCATCTGCGGCATCATGGGTTACAAGAACGACTCGCCTTTTGCGCTCGGCCGACATTTGCGCGATGCGCACTCGGCGGCGCTCATGGTCGGAAACGACCGTATTCTTGCCATGAACGCATCACTCCTCTTGGTATTGAAAGAAGACTGATCCCGCTCTCGCGGGGTCGAGCGAAAGTCGGAGTCGCCATGCCGGGTCAATTTTCCGTCGAGGAGTTTCATCGCGATCTCGTCAAGCACAGGCTCATCATCCCGGTGGGCGTGCCGGGCGCGTTCGGGCGCGGCGCCGTATTCGAAGACGTCCTGCGCCATTTCGACGACCTCGTGACGCGCATCGCCAAAGACGACGGTGCCGAGGTGATGGCTTTTCCGCCGATCCTCGATCGCGCCGTTTTCGAAAAGAGCGAGTTTCTCGATTCGTTCCCCCAGCTCGCCGGCACGGTGTTCAGCTTTTTTGGCGACGAGAAGCAGCACAAAGAACTGACGCAGCGCATTCACGAGAAAAAGCCGTGGGGCGATCTGCAGGGGATGACCGGTGTGGTGCTGACCCCCGCCGCTTGCTACCCCGTCTACCCGAGCTTCACCGGGGTCGTGCCCGACGAAGGGCGCCTCGTCGATATGCAAAACTGGGTATTTCGGCACGAGCCGTCGCCGGAGCCGACCCGCATGCAAGCGTTCCGCGTACGCGAGTTCGTTCGCGTGGGGGATCCCGAGATGGTCGTCGCCTGGCGCGACATGTGGCTCGCGCGAGGGCTCGCGCTTCTGACGTCGCTCGGTTTGCCGGCCCGGTCGGATACGGCGTCCGACCCCTTCTTCGGTCGTGGGGGGCGCATGCTGGCTGTCAGTCAGCGCGAGCTCAAATTGAAGTTCGAAATCCTGGTCCCGGTCATTTCCGAAGAGAATCCGACCGCGGTTTGCTCCTTCAACTGTCACCAGGACCATTTCGGCAAGATCTTCGACATCAAGGTCAAATCGGGCGAGCTCGCTCACACCGCCTGTCTCGGCTTCGGCATGGAGAGGCTGGTCATGGCCCTTTTCAAGACGCACGGGTTCGTCCCTCGAGAGTGGCCGAGCACGGTGCGCGCGCTCCTCTGGCCATGAGCGCCGTCACCGTCCTCGGCCTCGATCGCGCCAAGTACCAGCCGCATTCGTTTCACCGCGAAGACCGGCTCTGGATCGAAAAGAACTGTTACATCGACGTGTGGATCGAGGTGCTGCACGCGCAATCGCTCGACCCTGCAGCGATGCTCCCCTTCGTGGTTGCGCTCGATTTCGACGGCGATCAGTGGACGTTTTTCAAGCCATCGCACTCCGACCTCTACGACCTCTACGGCGTCGACGTACAAGAGCTCAACGTGTGGCGTCCGCTCCTCAAGCACGCCGAAGAGCACGTGTCGGGCGGGCGGCTCGTGTTCACCGAGGCCGACGCGTTCTTTCTTCCCGACACGCAGGGCACCGATTACAAAACGCAGCACACCAAGACGACCATCGTCATCGAGACCATCGACGTTGCAAATCGCACGCTCGGGTACTTCCACAACGCGAGCTACCACCGCCTCGAGGCGGGGGACTTCGACGGCGTGTTCGGCCTCTCTCTGCCGCCCGACCCGCACCGGCTCCCGTTCTTCGCCGAGTTCGTGCGTCTCGATCGTGTCGAGAAGCGAAGCGCGGACGAACTCGCTGCGCGTTCGGGCGTGCTCTTGCGACGGCACATGACGCGGCGCCCCCGCACCAACCCTTTTCGCCGCTTTCGCCAGCGTTTCGAGAAGGATCTGCAGTGGCTACAGGGCGAAGGGCTCGCGACGTACCATGTCTATGCGTTCGCTACCGTGCGGCAGTTTGGCGCCAACTTCGAGCTCGCCTCGCTCTACATGAAGTGGCTCGCCGAGCACGGCCGGGTTGATCTCGGCGAGGCGGCCGAGGCGTTCGAAAGCATATCGGGGGCGGCCAAGGCGCTCATTCTCAAGGCGGCGCGCGCGGTGAGCGCGAAAAAAGCCGTCGATTTCGGGCCCACGTTCGAGGGAATGGAATCGGCTTGGGAGCGCGGCATGGGGATTCTCGCGTCACGCTACGCGAGTTGACGCGGGCGCCGGCGCGGCCATGGCCAAAATACGCAGAGCGACCTCGTACCGCACCCAACACCTCGACGAGGGGTGGGAAGTCGCGTCGGTCGAGCCAGACAGCATCATCACGCCGGCGGAGCTCGACCGAGCCGGGACTTTCTGGCCCGCCCCCGTTCCGGGGACGGTCGCGGGTGCACTTCGCAGGGCGGGTGCTTGGGACTTCGAAAGGCCGCGCGACTTCGACGCTCGGGATTGGTGGTATCGCACCCGCTTCACCGCGCGAGCAGCGGGGGCGCAGGCGCGAGGTACGCCTCTCGTAGAGGAAACCGAGCACACGGTCCTTCGGTTCGAGGGGCTCGCCACCGTAGCCGAAGTGTGGCTGAACGGTGTCAAAGTCCTGGAGACGGACAACATGTTTCGCGCCTACGAGCTCGACGTCGGCGGCGCGCTCCGCGACGTCAACGAGCTCGCGATCCGATTTCGCTCCCTGGCGGCGCTCGTCAAAGCGCGACGCGGGCGGCCGCGCTGGCGCACCAAGCTCGTCGACAGCCAGCAGCTGCGCTGGTATCGCACGACGCTCCTCGGTCGTATCCCCGGTTGGACGCCGCCCGTCGCTGCGGTCGGTCCTTGGCGCCCGGTCGTACTCGAAGAGCGCAAGCTGGTCAGCATCGAACGCGCCAGCGTGCGCGCGTCGCGTGACGGAGCCGCAGGGCGGGTCGCAGTCGCTTTCACGGTGCGCGTGCTCGCCGGGGGCGCGATCGAAGCCGCGCACGTCACGGTCGGCGAAACGCGGCAGCCCCTGACGCCAAAACGCAGCTCCGCCGCCGGCGCAGACGGCGCATGGACGCTCGAGGGAGAGGTTCTCGTCCCCCGCGTCGAGCTGTGGTGGCCGCATACGCACGGCGCTCAGCCGCTCTATCCGGTGACCCTCGAGCTCCGCGTCGACAAGACCGACGTGACTTGCGACTGCGGAAGCGTCGGCTTTCGTACCATCGAGCTCGCGTCCGATGGGGGCGCGTTCGAGGTGCGCGTCAACGACGTGCCCGTCTTCTGCCGCGGCGCGTGCTGGACGACGACCGACGTCGTGACCTTGGACGGCACCGGCGCCGGGGTCGCGGCAGCGCTCGACACCGCGCGCGCCGCAGGCCTCAACATGATCCGCGTCGGCGGCACGATGGTGTACGAGTCCGATGCCTTCTACGACGCCTGCGACCAGCGCGGAATCCTGGTCTGGCAAGATTTCATGTTCGCCAACATGGACTACCCCGCCGACGACGCTGCCTTTCGCGCCAACGTCGACGCCGAGGCGCGCGAGCTGATGAACCGGCTCGAGCCGCGCCCGTCGCTCGCTGTTCTGTGCGGCAACAGCGAGGTCGAGCAACAGGTGGCCATGCTCGGCATGCCGCGCGAGCTCTGGAAAGCGAAGCTTTTTTACGAAATACTTCCCGAGATCGCGCGCGCGCTTTGCCCGGACGTGCCTTACGTGCCTTCGACACCGAGCGGGGGCACGCTTCCTTTCGACGTCGACACGGGCCTCTCGCATTATTACGGCGTGGGCGCGTACCTGCGCCCGCTCGAGGACGCGCGGCGAGCAGGGGTGCGGTTCACCTCGGAGTGCCTCGGCTTTTCCAACGTGCCCGAGGACGTCACCGTCGACGTCGTGCTCGGATCGGGCGAGTCTCCATTTCACCATCCGCGCTGGAAGGCGCGCGTTCCTCGCGACTCCGGTCCGGGATGGGACTTCGAGGACATCCGCGATCATTACCTAGCGCTGCTCTTCGGCGTCGACCCCGCCAAGCTGCGCTACGCCGACATGGCGCGTTACCTGGCGCAGAGCCGCGTGACGACGGGTGAAGTCATGGCGCAAACGTTGGGTGAATGGCGCCGCCCCGGCTCGACCTGTCGCGGCGCGCTCATCTGGTTTTACCGCGACCTTTGGCCGGGCGCGGGGTGGGGCATCGTCGATTCGAGCGGCACGCCCAAGGCGGCCTATTACTACGTGAAGCGCGCCGCGAAGAGCGTTGCGCTCATCGCCACCGACGAAGGCGTGAACGGGCTCGACCTGCACGTCGTCAACGAAACGTCCGAGCCGCTCGTGTGCGAGGTCAGCCTCGCTCTTTACCGCGACGGCGAAGCGCTCATCGCCTCCGGGAATAGAATAGAACACGTTCTACCTCGCGCCGGCGTCACCGTGCGCGCCAACGCGCTTCTGCCGAGCTTCTTCGACGTGACGTACGCTTACCGCTTTGGTCCCCCTGCCCACGACGTGACGGTCGTCACCCTCACCGATGCGTCGAGCCGAGCAGTTCTCGATCAGGCGTTCCACTTTCCGCGCGGGCTCGGGTCGCTGGGTCCGTGCGATCTGGGGCTCGAGGGATCACTCACCGAAATCGACGATGGACGTTGCACCGTGACCGTGCGCACGCGCCGCTTCGCCCTCGCCGTCGCGGTAACCGTCGAAGGATGCGTGCCCGACGACAACTACTTCCATTTGGCGCCTGGCGCGGACAAGACGGTGACGCTCGTTCGCCGCAAGGGTCAAGGTCGGCCGCAGGGATGGGTCTCGGCGCTCAACGGGCGGGGGCCGGTGCGCCTCGCCCTCGCCGAAGTCAGGTCCGAGGAGGGTGCGACGTGAGCGCCCCGCCCCCTTCGGTGCTCATCGAAGACGAGCGGGCGCCGCTCAGCGTACCGGCCGATGAAAGTCCGGGCCCGTCGCCGATCGTATTCGCGAGCCCCCGCGGTCAGCTGGCCGGGTTCCATCACGTCGCGCGTCCCCCTTTTGCGCGCGCCACCACCGTCGTTCTGTGTCCACCGGTGGGGTATGACGCGATGCTGGTTCACCGGACCTACCGCCACCTGGCCGAACGTTTGAGCGCGCTCGGATTCCACGTGCTGCGGTTCGATTATCACGGGACCGGCGATTCGTCGGGTAGGCAAGAGGATTCCGGGCGCGTCGCGGCATGGATGGCGAGCATCGACGCGGCCATCGACTACCTTGGCGCGCGCACCGGCATTCGCCGGACGTGCCTTTTCGGCGTGCGCACCGGGGCGCTCTTGGCGGCGGCCGTGGCCGACCGGCGCGACGACGTTTCGACCCTCGTACTCTGGGCGCCGGGTCAAAGTGGCCGCTCTTACGTCCGCGAGTTTCGCGCCTTCACCGCCGTCAAGGAAACACCCTCGCCGAGCAACGGCGCACCCGCACAAAAAGACGAGGTCGTGGCCGGCTATTTGTTTTCCGCTGAAACGCTGGACGCGCTCTCGCACATCAATCTCCTTTCCGCGGAGTTCGCCGGGGTGAAACGAGCACTGGTGCTCGCTCGCGACGACCTTCCCGGTGCGGAGCCGCGCCTCGTGGCGCATTTGACGGCGAAGGGTGTGCAAGCCGAGCACCCGAGCGTGGCGGGCTACGCGGGCATGATGCGCGACGCCGAATTCAGCACGCTGCCCGATGCCGCGCTCGGCTATATGGTCGACTGGCTGGCGGCCGCACACGAACCGGCCCCGAAACCTTCCGGTCCGGTGCCGCGCTCTTCCCGTTCGGCCGCGCTCGTCGTCGCGAGCCGCGCCGGTCAGCCTGTGCAAGAGCGCGCTCTCGCTTATGACGACGAAGAGCGGCTTTTCGGCATCCTCACTCAGCGCGTCGAACCCATCGGTCGTCGCGCGCGCACGGCTCTTCTCTTCCTCAACGTCGGTTCCAATCACCACGTGGGACCGCACCGTATGTACGTGGGCTTGGGCCGCGAGCTTGCCGCGCTCGGGTTCAGCGCCTTTCGCTTCGACGTGGCTGGCCTCGGCGACAGCCGTGCCCACCCGGGCACCAAAGAGAACCTGCTCTATGCGCGGAGATCCATCGGCGACGTTCAGCAGGCGATGACCTATCTCGCTCGAACCATCGAGGCCGACCGATTCATCCTCTTCGGCATTTGCTCGGGTGCTTACCTCGCTTTTCACACGACGGTCGCCGATGCGCGAGTTTCCGGCCAAATCCTGGTGAACCCGCAGACGTTCGCCTGGCGCGAAGGGGACTCGCTCGAGATCAAGATCAAAAAGGAGAGTTACAAGGCGACCCGCTTTTATCGCCAAGCGATTCTCAAGAAGGACACTTGGCAACGCCTCTATCGACGAGAGATCAACCTCCTCGGCATCGCCGACGAGCTCTACGGACGTTCGCGCCAGCAGCTCGCGGCGCGCGTTTCGCGCGCTCTCTCCATGTCACCGGACGAGGCCGGTCACGTGGCGCGCTCGTTCGTCGACATTTCCGAGCGCGGCAGCCACTCGCTCCTCGTCTATAGCGGAAACGACGGCGGTATCGACGTCATCGAATCGCACCTCGGTGCCGGGTGCCGCCGCATGCGGCGGCGCAAGAACTTCCGCTTCGAGATCATCGATGGCGCCGACCACACCATCACCCCGCTGCAATCGCAGGAACAGCTCGAGCGAATCTTGATCGGCTACATGTGCAGCGTGTTCACCTGAGGGCGAGCGCAAAGTCGTCGATAGGTCCGGCCCCTTCCCGGATCACCTGCGGATAGGCGGTGGTGAGATCGATGACCGAGGTGGGGACGCTTCCTCCCACGCCGCCGTCGAGCACCATCGCCAATCCTGGGAATCGATCGTCGATTTCGTGCGGATCGATGTAGGGCTCGTGACCGTGCGGGGCGGCGGTCGTCGACATCATCGGCTTGCCGAGGCCGTGCACGAGCGCTTGAATGACCGGGTTATCGGGGATGCGCACGCCAATGGTGCGGCGTTTGGTCTGCACCATCTTGGGCACTTCGCGCGTGGCCTCGAGGATGAAGGTGTAGGGGCCGGGCAGGTATTTTCGCAAAATCCGGAACGCGGCGTCTTCGACGATGGCATAGCGCGCGACGCTCCCGAGATCGGGGCAGATGAGCGACAGTTTTTGGGACTGGTCCATCGCTTTGATCTGATAAAGGCGATCGATCGACTTCTTGCTGAAGAGATCGCAACCGATGCCGTACACGGTGTCCGTTGGATAGCCAATGACGCCACCCGCCTCGAGCGCCTCGACGGCGCGACGGATCTTGCGAGGCTCCGGGTAGTAAGGATTGACGGAGAGCAGCATGGGCGCCGGCGATTAGCGGATCTTCAGCCGTTGCTCAAGGTAGATCGATTCTCAGCATCCGCACGGAACGAGCGGGCACGAAGAGCTGAGCACCGCCTTCCGGACAATCGTGCCGGCTTTCGGCGAGCAGGTCGAAGAGCGTCGCCCGACGGTCGAGCATTACCGTGGTCTCTTCGCCCACCGAGGTCGGATTGACAACGAAAACGAGGCGCGGCTGGCCTTCGGCGTCCTCGTGGATCGTCAGCGACATGGTCTGGGGGCTGATTTTCCATGCTGGGAGATCAAGCGTGCGGATGGCCTCGTCAACTTGGGCGCCAATGGTCGCCTGATCGACGTGGGGATGCGGACCGCTCACGGATACGACTTCGAAGCCCGCGGGATCGAACGGCTCGGTGAGTGGACGCAGCGAACCATCGCGCGCGGGCACGCGCGGCCCAATCGTCACCCAGGCGCCGTCGAGAGAGCGCCGGCGAAGCTCCTCCCAAAGGCCGGGCTCGATACCGCCGGCCGTGGGGCAGATGATCCATTTCGCGCCCGAGAGCGACGGATGAGCCATCTCGCCGTCGATGTGAGCGAAGGGCACTCCGCGCGCGGACAGCGCCTTTTCGAAGGCGTCGATGAGCACATCCACCTCGCTGGCGACCCTGCCGCCCAGTCCAAAGTCGTCTTCGAAGCACGTTTCGTGCGAGCCGCTGCCGAGGACCGCAAAGAGTGCCGGCGTGGCGGGGCTGAAAGCGTGGAGCACGCGGTTCAATCGCCGCTTCAGCGAGGTGTTGACGATGCGCACCGGGGTGGGGCGGAGCAGCTCGTGAAAGCGCACCTCGCGCAATGCGCGGCAGAGCTTTCCCCAAAACGGAGCGCTCGGACCCGGGCGCCCGTGACGATCGATGGGCGCGCCGATCCAGCGATCGCGATCGACCGCCATGTAGACGTTGAATCCGCGCAGACCGTAGGCGAGCGCGGCCATCACGTTGAACTGGTTGTCGATCTCTTCGGGGATGGGGAAGAAGTACGGCGGAAACCCGGCGCCCATCTCGCATGCGAACGACGGTTTATCGAGCCCTTCGCTCCGGGTCACGAGCTCGGTCGTGCGGCGCTCGATGAGAAGGCGCTCGGTCGGGGTGGCCCGGTGGTAGTAGTCGAGCCCCACCAGGTCCACCGCCGCATCGAGCCGTGCCGCCGAGAGCGGCGTTGCTTCGTGGCCCATCGTCATGTTGTGGAACGTTGGAATCTCGCTCATCCCTGCCGCAACGAACGCCGTCTTCATGCGGGCGATCGATCCGGCGACCATCTGTTCCTGAAACTCTGCCCAGTCGAGGTGGAAGGGGAGCTCGTCGGCGCTTTCTGCGGCGAAGATGGTGGGGGGGACGACCCTGTCGAAAGGGTCGGCGCGTCGGCCGTAGGCGCGCGCGAGCTCGGCTTCGGTCCCGTACTTGTTGCGCAAGAACGCGCGATAAAGAGCTATCGCTTCGGGTCGGTAGTCCTGGTCGTAGAGACCGTCGCGAAAATAGAGGGTGCCCTCGTTGTCGATCTGAGAGAGCACGATGGGCCCTTCCGGGAAACGCAGCGGCGAAAGCAGTGCACCCGCTCGGGCGAGCCACTTCTCTCCCTCGCTCAAAAAGGCGGCGCTGGCGTAGCTCGGCACCGGGAACCCCACCGGCACCATGGGGAGCATGACCGGATTGCCCTGCGGGGAGCGCGCCTGACAGGCGGGATCCCAGATGATGCGCTCCGGGATTCCGAAATGGGTGAGCTCGGCGTTGACGTGCGGTCCGGGGCGCACGATGGCGAGAAGACCGAGCTCCTTCACGAGACGAAGAAAAGCAATGACGTCGAGCCGAGGATCCTTTTCCCCGAAATCCGCCTCACCCGGGGCGGTCTCGTGCACCCCCCAGGGGACGTACGTATCGATGAGGCCGAGGCCGAGCCTCTTCGTTTCGACGAGCGCGTCTTTCCAAACGGCGCGATCGAGGCGCCAGTAATGGACGCTTCCCGCGTAGAGCGGAACGGTGCTCCCATCGACGATGATGCCCGCACGAGAGAAGCCGACGCGGCTCACGAGGCGGCCCCGCGCGCGGCGAGCTTTGAACTACGGTCCGAGTACACGGTTCAGAAGCTCGCCGAGGGCGCGCATGTCGGGGTCGCCCGATAGCCGCGAGAGCGCGGCGCGGGCCTTGGCGATGGTGGGTTCCACGAACGGGAGGAACGACGGATTGTGATGCGTGCGATCGATGAAGATGAAGCGACCCGCGTCTTTTAGCTTGCGCTGCACCGTCACCCAATCGAACTGCCGGCCGAGCACACGGCGCTCTGCCGCGTCGAGGCCGGCGGTTTCTGCGTACTCGTCGAGCCGTTCTTCGATGAACCCCGGGTCGAATTCTTGGTAGCTGTCCGAGAGCAGCGCGACGAGATCGTACACGCGCGGTCCGAGTAGCGCGTCCTGAAAGTCGATCCAGGCGAGCTCGAACCCGTCCCTTTGCCCGGGGATGACCATCAGGTTGCGGCTCTGGTAGTCACGGTGCACGAAGCCTCGCGGCCAGTCGGCGATGCGGGTGGCGAGTCGCCCCGCGATCGCTTCGAACGCTACGCGATCGGACGCGGACAAGGCAATGCCTCGCGCCAAAACTCCCCATTCGATGAAATGGTCCAGCTCCCAGCGCAAGAGATCGTGGTCGAAGGCGCGGCTTTTGACGATGCAGGCTTCGGGCAGCTCGCGTAGGCGCTCTTGCGCGTCGGCGAGATCGCGCACCGCCTTGCGGTAGACATCGCGTTTTTGCGCCGGATATTTGACGAGGTAATTGGCGATGGTGTCGTCGCCCAAATCTTCGACCACCAACCACCCTTGCTCGCTGCCGTCGGCGAACAGCGTCGGCACGCGGATGCCACGCTCGGCCAGGAGCCCGCGCACTTCGAGAAAGGGCGAGCGCGCATGCCCTCCGTCTTTGTGAATTTCGTGCGACGGCGCGCCGGGGGTGAACATCGCCACCGCGCGGGTGCCGCCTTTGCCCACCGAAATGCGAAAAAAGCGGCGGGTGGAAGCGCCTCCCTTCATCGGCGAGGGGTCTAGCTCGGCGGTATCCGGATAGCGCCGGCGTACGAGCTCCAAAAGGAACGGCCAGGAGGGTTCGCGCACGTTCCGCTTACTACCCCTTATCGCCGCGCGCCCCAACCACCATGACCTGCGCTCCGAGCCACATCCAGGCAAGCTTTGGCTCGAGCGGCCGCAGCGCGGCGAGGGCGCGTGGAAAAAAGACGATGTAATCGAGACGGGTGTCGACGAATCCCCCGCTGGCGACGAGGCGTTTCGCCTCCCAGGGCCAAAGCAGAATGGCGTCGTCGTCGAAGGCGCACGCGCTGACGGCGCGGCGCGTGAGTGGATTCAGCGGATTGTGCTCGAAAACGACGAGTTTTCCGCCGGGCGCAAGCTTCTGGCGCAGCTGCGCGACGAGGCCGGGCCGCTCGCGGGGAGGCACATGGTGCAGCACGCCGGCAACGACGACGGCTTCGAACCTCGCGTTCGGCAGGTCGTTCGCCGATTCGTGAAATGTGGCGGTCGGAGCGCGGCGACGCGCAACCTCGAGGCTCTTCTGCGAGGGATCGAAGGCGTGCACGTCGGAGAACGAGGTGACGAGGTGCTCGGTCAAGTTGCCGATGCCGCATCCGTAATCGAGCACCGCGCCTTGGCTCCGCAGACCGAGTCGCTGTAGGCACGCCAATTTGTAACGGGCGAAGTAGTCGGTGGACTCGCCGCTGGCGGTGATGCTCTCGGCGTGAAGGGCGTCGTAGGTCGACGCGCAATCATCGAACTTGGCCGGAGCCGGCGGCTCGAGAGTGCTCATGCGGCCGGCAAGATAGCACTACGATAGCAAAAGTCGCGCCGCCAGCAGTACCGGCGTGGTCCATTCGTCGTGACCCGCGCTCCGCCGGCGCGGCGCCTACAGCGCTCGCGGTGCTGCGAGATAACTGATAAGACCCCCGCGGATGGCGAAAGGGCTACCGGCATGGCTTGCACGCAAGGTGCGCTACCGGAGGATGGAAACGGTGCTCGGCATCGCCGCCATCGCACTCGCCAGCTATGTGATCGTCTATCCCTTCGCGGTAGCGGCCCTGCCTCCCATCACCGATCTGCCCTTTCATGCGGCGGAGACGGCCATCCTCCGCCACTACCTCGATCCCGATTGGCATTTTCGCGAGCAGTTCTCCTTGAACCTGTTCGACGCGCCGTACGTGTCGATGTACGTGGTGGGGCTCCTCTTCGCGTTCATCCTGCCCATCGTCACGGCCACGAAGGGCATGGCCATCGCCATGCTCGCACTCATGCCGGTCGGTCTTTCCGTCATGTTCTGGGGGATGAAGAAGAGCCCCCTCTGGGGGCTGCTCGGGCTCGGCCTCGTATGGTGCACGCTCACGCACTGGGGCTTCCTCAATTTCATGGGAGCCATCGGTCTTTTTGCGATGAGCATCGGATTCACGCTGCTCGCTCTCGATCACCCGACGCGACTTCGCTCCATCGGGCTCGGCGCGTCTCTTCTCGCCGTCTTCTTCACTCACGTTTACCGCTTCCCCTTCGCGGTCGCCGCCGTCATCGGCACGACCTTGGTCATGTACCCAGCCACGCGCCGCGTCCGTCCCGTCATCGTGCCCCTCGTCGCTGCGCTCGGGGTGTTCGGGGTGTGGCGTGTGTTTCGCCGGGCGACGCTCGGTTCGAGCGTAGAAGGGCTGGGCCTACACTGGGAACGCGTGCACGAGATCCCGGCGCACCTCTTCGGCAGCTACATCGGTCCGACCGAACAAGAGCTGGCGACGCGCATGATGTGGATCACGGTCGCGCTCTTCGGCGCGACCACTGTCCTTTTCTTCGCGCAAGGCCGCCATCGCAAGCGACCGGGGCGCGCGATCTGGTGGGGGATCGGCGTGACGCTGACGCCCCTCGCGATCACGGTGGTCTACCTCGGTTGCTACTTCGTGCTGCCGATGACCATCGGTGTGTGGTGGTTCGTCTATCCCCGCGAGATTGTCACCGCCGCTTTCATCGCCGTCGGCGCTTTCCCGGACATGCCGCGGCAGTGGTGGCTCAAAATTCCCATCGTCGGCGCCATGGCGTACGCGATGGGGCCGCTCGCCTTTTTCGTCGCGGCGCAATTTCGAGATTTCGATCAGGCGACCGCCGATTTCCGCGCCGTGGCGCGGGAGGTCCCCATGAGCCCGAAGCTCATGTACCTCGTGTTCGATCATTCGGGGTCGACGCGCTCCACCACGCCGTTCATCCACCTGCCGGCCTGGATTCAAGCCGAGAAGGGCGGATGGCTCTCCTGGCATTTCGTGTCCTGGGATCTGCACCCCATCCGCTACCGGGAAAATGACGCGAACGTTCCGCCCAAGCGACCCGAGCGCTGGGAATGGATGCCCAATCTTTTCGACGTGACCAAGGACGGAGCGTGGTTCGACACGTTTCTCGTGCGAACGCGCTCCGATCCCAGCTCCACCTTCGCCGCCGATCCCGCCATCCAGCTGCAGAGCCACCAGGGGACGTGGTGGCTCTATCGTCGCGACGCGCAGCCGGCGAACGCTCCGTCGAGCTCCGTCGAACGCTGAGTCGACGCGCTCGGCGGCTAGCGCTCTTCGCGCGAGGCGTTCACCTCTTCGGCCACGATGTAGAGCGGTCGGCGCTTGACCTCTTCGTAGATGCGCCCCACGTATTCGCCGAGAATGCCGGTCATGAGAAGCTGCGCGCTCGCGCCCAGCGAGACCGTGATCATGAGCGTGGCCCAGCCGGGGACGATGTACCCGTAGAGGCGCCCATAGAGCGCCCATGCCGCCACGCCAACCCCCACGGCGCCCGCCAAGAAGCCGAGCCAAGTGGCTACCCGCAGCGGCACGATCGAAAAAGCGGTGATGCCGTCGAACGCGAACTTCAGCATCTTGCGCAGTGGATAGTGTGTTTCGCCCGCGAAGCGCGCTTTGCGATCGTAAAGCACGGTCGTTTGACGAAAGCCCACCCACGCCACCATTCCGCGCACAAATCGATTCGTTTCGCGCAGCGCGCGGAAGGTCAGCACCACACGGCGGCTCATGAGCCGAAAATCGCCCGCGTCGACGGGCACCGTGATGCCGACCACGCTGCGAAGAAGGCGATAAAAAAGGTAGGCCGTAGCCCGCTTGAACAGCGACTCTTTCTCGCGCTTGCGGCGCACCCCATGCACGATGTCGAACCCTTCGCGAAAGCGCGCCAGCATCTCGGCCACGACTTCGGGTGGATCTTGCAAATCGGCGTCCATCACCACCACCGCCGAGCCGCGCGCGTAGTCGATGCCGGCGGTGATCGCGAATTGGTGCCCGAAGTTTCGCGCAAAAGAGACGAGCCGGTAGCGCCCTTCGCCGTCCGCCAACGCCCGCAGCTTGGCGAACGATTGATCAATCGAGCCGTCATCGACGAAAATCACCTCCCAGGTCGTGCCCACGGCCGCCAAGAATTCACCGAGGCGCCGGTGGAGCTCGTCGATGACGAGCTCCTCGTTGTAAATCGGCAGCACGATGGAGAGCTCGGGCCGTCCCGCATTGCCCATAAGGCCCGTGTCGGGAAGGCGTGTCGGCTGCTCCTGGGAGGGGTTATTTTCGGGCATGCGGCGCGGTCGTTCGAGTTTCGTCGTTTAGCAGACAGCGTGGTGTGCGCCTAGCGTTTGGCCCTACGAGGGGGCGCCCCGGTCGCGACACCCTTGCACAGGTCTGCTAAAAGGACGAAATGCCCGGTGCGCTTCTGCCGCTCGGCGAAGGGTTTCGCCCGCTCATTTCCGCGGTGTTGCGAGGGCTTCGGGCGACCTCCCACGAGCCCGTCGTGACGGAGATCGTCACTTGGCTCGATCTGCTGGCGACGTGGAACGCCAAAATCGATTTGACCGCCGCTCGCAGCGCGGAAGAGCTCGTCGATCTGATGGTCGCCGACGCGGTGGTCCTGGCGCGACACGAAGCGTCCGGCGCGGCGATGGTCGACGTCGGCTCGGGGGCGGGAGGGCCGGGGCTCGCGCTGGGTCTCCTTCGTCCGGATCTCAATGTGACCCTGGTCGAACCGCTGGCCAAGCGCGTCTCGTTTCTGCGCACCGTGCTCGGGCATCTCGCGACAGCGCCGAAGCGCGCGGGCACCTTGCAAGTCATTCGCGGCAAAGGAGAGGATCTGGCGGCGCGCGGCGAGGTTTTCGACAGCGCGGTCGCGCGAGCCACGCTACCCCCCTCGGCGTGGCTCGATCTCGGCGGGCGCATGGTGCGACCGGGCGGGGCAGTTTGCGTCCTCCTCGCGCGCGAGCCGGCGCCGGAAACGACGGACTGGAAGATCGAAACGGAAGAGCGGTACACGTGGCCGCTGACCGGCGTGGAAAGACGCGCTTTACGCTATCGCCGCGCGCCATGACACGCGTCACGGCGCGTAGCTGCTATGCGGGGCTCGCTATCGCCCTAGCGGTGGGCGTCGGGGTGCTGGTCTCGGCGGGACGCGCTCGCTCGCCGGCCCCGCCTGACCCTCGCGACGCGGAAATGGCGCTCGCGAGTGAGCGGCTCCGCGAATTCGACGCTGCACGCCGCATCCGAGCCGACTTCGCGCACCTACCCACGTGGGACGAGTTGAGCGGCCCGGAGCCGTATGTCTTGGCGCGCGCTCCGCAATCGCCTGGTCTCGTCGGCCTGCTGCGCGGCGATGACGCACTCGTGCTTCTCGACGACGCCCTGCATGAAGTCGAACGGCTCCCCGCGCCCGCAGCGCCGGTGGCCCTGACCATCGCGGACGATGGGGCGATCTTCGTGGCGGGGGAGCTCGCTTCGACGCTGGCGCGCTTCGCGTGGGAGGACGGGAAATTGGAGCCGGCCGGCATCTGGCAGCTCGAAGACATCCGCGCGATTCGCGGCATCGCCGCCGGCCCTGCCGGATGGATCTACGTCGCCGAAGAACGAGAAGGACGCCTCATTGCCCTTCGCCTCGCGCACGGCGCCGCCGCGGCGGGCAACCCGCGGGCGGCCGGCGTCGATCGCGTCGTCGCGAGGCACGAGATGGGCATCTGTCGCGGCCCCATTCGCGCCCTCCGCATCGCCGATCGGCTGATTGCCGATTGTGTGCTCGATCATGCGCTGGTCGTGCATCGGCTCGCGCCATCGGGAGCCCCCAGCACGGAACCTCCCGTCGTGATCCGGCACGATGGTCCTATCTGGAGCTTCGACGCCGTGGCGACGAAGGACGGTCTGCTCATCGCCGCGGGGGGCGTCGAGGATCATCCGCTCGATCGCACCATCGGCGCGTTCGGTTACATCGATTCCTTCCTCTTCCTCTATCGCGTCGGCGCGAAGGGTGGAGAAGCCGTGCGCGAAACCGCGGTCAACCTGTCCGAGCTCGGCGTGGTGACGCCCAAAGCGATCGTGCTGCGCGAGCGCCCTCTCGTCGTGACCGTCGCGGGCTACGCCTCGGATAAGCTCGTCGAGCTTTCATTTCCAGACGGACCGGCGCGTCAAGCCGCCGTCCGCACGGAAGACTTCGTCCCAGGCTCGAACGCGGTTGCAGTGCTGGAGGACGGTCGTCTCGTTTTTGCCAATCCACTCCTCGACGCGTGGATCGCGGCGAGCCACGACATGCCCCCCACCGTCGTACCCATTGCCGCCGCGGCCGGCGAGCATGGTTTCGACTCGGAAACGCGTTTGGGCGAAGCGCTCTTTTTTACGACGCTGATGGCGCCCTGGAACCGTGCCGAGGGGGCGCTCAGCCGGTTCACCTGCGAGACATGTCACTACGAGGGGTACGTCGACGGGCGAACGCACCATACCGGACGCGACGACGTGCACGCCGTCACCAAGCCGCTTCTCGGGCTGTTCAACAACCGGCCGCACTTCTCGCGCGCTCTCGATCCCGATCTCACCGCCGTCGTGTTCAACGAATTTCGCGTGGCTGGCGCCAAAAGCGGGCACGATGCTTGGTTTTCATTGGCCTCGAGCGACGCGCCTTGGGTGCGCTTGCTCGGCGTCGCCGAGGCCGCGCTCACGCCGGAGGCGATGCGCAGATCGCTCATTCGTTTTCTCATCGCGTTCCAGCATCGGCCCAATCCCGCCGTGCTCGGTCGCGACGGCTTCTCCGAGAGCGAGGGCTGGGGAGCCATGCTGTTTCGCGATCGCTGCGAAGGATGTCACGAAGCGCGTTTGGCAAGCGATCACCCTGCTTCCCGTGTTCCTTTCGAGCGCTGGGAAAGCTTGGTGATGGCGCGCGAGGGCGCCGTCGTGTGGGGCACGGACACCTACGCGCAAACGGGCGTCTTGCCGTATGTGCACGAAAAGGGCGCTCGCGTGCCGTCGCTGCGACGGCTCTACAAGAAGCGCCCCTATTTCACGAACGGGTCCGCCAGCTCACTCGAAGACGTTCTCGCCGGGGCGCGATTTCTTCCCGACGGTTTTCAGCATGCGCTTTCGGGCGGCGCTGTCAGCGTTACCGACGGGCAGGGCGCCGAGACCACGCTCGACGCCCCTTCCCGCGGCGCTTTATTGGCGTTTCTGAAACTCCTTTGACCGTCACTTCTGGCCCTCGCCGTTCGAAGGCTCATTCGCGCTTTGAATTGCGATGCGACGCGGCTGCGCCTTCTGCAGCTTGGGAATCTCGACCTTCAGCACGCCGTCGGCGAGATTGGCCGACAGTTTCTCTTCGTCGAGGTGCTCGGGCAAGGCGAACGACCGCGAAAACGTGCCGTAGGATCGTCCGAGAAGCAGCTGCTCCTTGGCGCCGTTGGGCTCGAATTGGCGCGAGCCTTTGACCGTCAAAACGCCGTTCTCGAGCGTGATATCCAGGTCTTCTTTCTTCACTCCGGGAACGTCGAACGAGAAAAGGATGCGATCGCCATTGGAGCGAACGTCGACGTCGGGCGCATAGGTTCGCGCATTGGTCGCCGTTCCAAGCGAAGCGTGCATCACGTCATCCACCATTCGATCGAACAAACGCGCAGGATCCCATACCGACAGCATGGCTGTACCTTCCTTTCGGAGGGGCTCATCGACCCGCTGGCACTGTCGCCGGGCACCTTGCCCCGCCGGCCTTTGCGAGCCTTGTTTCTCGCCCCTACGAGGGCCTTAGTTAAGTTCGGCACGGTTCGTGTCAACCCTTGAGCAGCTTTCTGGCAGCTCGCTACGAAGTTGGCCCAGGGGGGGGCCCCATGAGAACGCTTCTCGAGCGTGATCCGAATGCGAGCGATACAAGCCGAGCCGGACTTGTTGGTTCTCCGCAGGTTGGCGGAAGAGCTGGCCCACAGCCGCAAAGAGCGAACGACGAGCGGGCATCTTCTGGCCGCTATCGTTTCGCATCCCAGCCAAGCCGCGGAGCTTCTCCTCGAGCGCAAGCTCGGCCCCGACATCCTGCTGAAAGCGGCGCGGGCGACGACGGACGAAGAACCCGACCCGCTTGCGCGCGCGGTGCAGCGCGCCCGTGAGCTCGCCGCCCGCATGGGCACGAGCGGTCCGAGCGCGATCCACCTTCTGCTGGCTCTCATTCACGATCGCAAGAACGGCGCGCACCGTGCGCTGGCGCAGTGCGGTGTCGATGTCGCGCGGCTGCGAGCCGCTGCCATGCAGCTCGCGCTTGGCCGCATCGGACCCCGGCGTCCGCACACCGATGACCAAGAATCGCAGAAGCGCACCACCCCTCTGCCGCGTGCGACGGCGAGCACCGTCGGACAATCGTCGGCAGTTCGAATCCCCATTCTCCCGCCTCCCCTCGGCGCGCCATCGAAGGCAGCGATGCCGACGCCCCTCCCGCCGGCACCGAAGGCGGGCGTCGTCATTCCGCTAAGCAGATTTCACAGCGCACCGGCCTTGGGCTCGGCTGCCGAGCCGATTCCCGCGCTTCCCAACCGCGGGTCCGCGAATCGCAAGCGGGGCCGCGCGCCGTCGTCCGATTCGCGCTTCGCGCTCGATCCCAAGCATTTCCCGACGCTCGCCGCGATGGGCCGGAACTTGACGCTGGCGGCCGCCGAGGGCGCGCTCGATCCGGTCGTGGGTCGCGCGGTCGAGATCGATCAAGCGCTCGACGTGCTCGCCAAGCGGCACGCCAACAATCCTCTTCTCGTAGGTCATGCCGGCGTCGGCAAAACTTCGGTCGTCCACGGGATCGCGCTACGCATTGCCAAGCGCGACGAGGTCTCGTCGCTCGACGACCGCATCATCATCGAGGTGCCCATCTCCGAGCTTCTCGCGGGAACCCACGCGCGCGGTTCGCTGGCGGAGCGCGTAACGGCGATTCGCAACGAGGTGCGCGAAGGAATGGGACGGGTCGTCCTTTTCTTCGACGAGATCCATACCCTCTTCACGCGCGAGGCCGCCGAAGAGGTGCACGGCGAGCTCAAGATCGCCCTCGCGCGTGGCGAGCTCCCTTGCATCGGGACGACGACGCAAGAGGAGTACCGCCGCGCCATCGAATCCGACGCCGCCTTGGCGCGCCGCTTCGCGGTGGTCGAAGTCGAGGAGCCGGCTGAAGACGTCGCGCGCGAAATCCTGGCCGGCTGCGTTCCGGCGTTCGCCAAGCATCATGGCGTTACGTATGCCGAAGAGGCGCTCACCTCGACGGTCGGATGGTGCGTACGCTATTTGCCGGGCCGAGCGCTTCCCGACAAGGCGCTCTCCGTGCTCGATCTGGCCGGCGCGCGGGCACGCCGCCGCGCCTTGCGCACCGTCGACCCGCAGGGAATTGCCGAGGTCATCGCCGAGCTCACCGACATGCCGGTGGAAAGGTTGATGGAGAGCGATGGGCAGCGCATGCTAGCGCTCGAAACGCTCCTGGCCGAGCGCGTCGTCGGGCATGCTCCGGCGCTCCACCGCATGGCGACGATTTTGCGTCGCAACGCGGCGGGTTTCCGATCGAAGCGCCCCATCGGGACCTTCCTTTTGCTCGGCCCCACCGGCGTCGGTAAAACCGAGTCCGCCAAAGCCATCGCGCACGCGCTCTTCCGCTCGGAAACGGCGATGACGCGCCTCGACATGGCGGAATACGCGGAACCTCACGCTGTCGCGCGACTCATCGGTGCGCCTCCCGGTTACATCGGGCACGACGCGGGCGGGCAGCTCACCGAAGCCGTGCGGCGCCGACCCTATCAAGTCATTCTGCTCGACGAGATCGAAAAGGCGCACCGCGACGTACTGGAGTCGTTTCTCGGCGTCTTCGACGAGGGTCGTCTCACCGACGGCCGCGGCAGGACGATCGACTTCACCAACACCGTCATCATCCTCACGTCCAACTTGGGCGCCGAAGAGGTGAGCGCGGCAGGAAACCGATCGATTGGTTTCGGCAAGGCGGAGAGCGCGGCCGCGAGCATCGAGGCGGCGCTCGTCGGCGCCGCGCGTGCGGCGCTGCCCCCCGAGCTCTACAACCGCATCGACGAGGTCATCGCTTTCGCGCCGCTGAAGCGCAGCGAAGTCGCGGAAATCGCGCGGCGCATCCTGGGCGCGCTCGGCAAAACGCTCGAAGCCGCGCGCGGCGTGCTGCTCGACATCGATGACGACGCCGTGGAGCGGCTGCTCTCGGCCGGCGGCTACGACCCCGAGCTCGGCGCGCGTCCGATGAAACGCACCGTGGCACGGCTCGTCGAAGCGCCCATTGCCGACATGATTTTGCGCGGAGAGCTCGCCGCCGGCGACGTGGCCCGGGTGACGGTCGAGCAAGGCGAGATCGTCATCGACGTCGTGAAAAAGCAGGGCTCGTTCGCCGTGCGCTGAAAGCGGCCGCCCTGCGATCGGCGCGCTAAGCTCGAGCGAACCGAGTAGCAACGACGTTGCGCACCGATGAAATCCGCGCCGCCCATCGATCTGCCGTTTCCCGATAGCCTCTGCCACAGGTGCGCGGCGCCGCCGCGCTACATACGCAGCGCGACGTCGATGTTCATTCTCTGCCCGTTGCTGCCGCGCAAATATCCGCCGCAACCGGTGCTCGCGTGTCCGCTTTTTCGCCCGCGTCCGGAGAGCGACGACGACGCGCGCTGAACGGTTCTGTGCGTGAAACAAATCTCCGCCGCAAGCGGAAGCGCAGGCTTTTATTCGCCCATTTCGACGAAGATGTTTCGCGAGACGCGCGCGAGCCCGAGCTAGAGTGAGCGCGAACGGTGCGGATGTGGCGACTGCCGTCGCCGGACGTTCGAATGCGCACGAGTCGAGGTGCCCTCATGAACTTTTCGAATCGTCTCGATTTGAACTCCTTGCTCGTCTTCGCAGCGCTCTTTCTTGCGTGCGGGTCGACCAACGAAACCACCGACCGCGGTTCGACCGGCGCAGGAGGAAGCGGCGGCGGATCAGGAATGTCCGATGCCGCCAACGAGCCTCCACCGGATCCGCCGGGTGACATGGATGCGACGTCGAGCGACGCGACGCTCGATTCCGTGACGCCCGGCACGCGCGATGGTTCGTCCTCTGACGCGTCGCGCGACACTTCGACCAGAATGGACGTCGCGACGCCCGACACCGCGCCTCCGCGTCCGGACGTCGCGACGCCAATGCCCGACGCGGGCACGCCTCCCCTCGACGTCACGCCGCCCCCGGGCGACGCTTCCGGTCCGGAAGATCTGATCCGCGAGATGCTCGCGCGCTTCGACGTGGTGGAGCTCGAAGCGAGGTACCGCGAGCTCGAAGCCAAGTCGCTGCCCGACCGCTCTGCGAAGTCGGCCAACTACCTGGCCATCACCGAGTGGGTTCGCGACATGTTGGCGGCCGCAGCCCCCGCCGCGGTGGTGAAGTTCGACGAATGGGAAGGGTACCGCAACATCGAGATCACCATCGCCGGCACCGATCCCGCCGCGGGGGTCTACTTTCTCGGCGGCCACCTCGATTCCGTCAAAAACACCGTGGCCATGGACGACAATGGATCGGGCGGCCTCGGGATGGCGCTCATCGCGCGCGTGATGGCGCACTATCGATTCAAAGCCGAAATACGCTGCGTCATCTTCGACGCCGAGGAGCTCGGTCTCATCGGCTCTGCCCACTATGCCCAGGCGCTCAAGGCGTCGTGCGAGCCGCAGACTTGCGGCAAGGCGTACATCAACTTGGACGAGGTGGCCTACGATCCGCAAGATCGCCGCGGTATCCGCGTGTGGAGCGACTCGACCGAGCTCAAAAACCTGCATACCCAAGTGAACACCACCTACGGGCTCGGGCTCACGCTGACGCTCGGGACGGGGTCGTGTCACCGGTCGGACGATTGCTCGTTTTCCGAGCAGGGGTATCCGACCGTCTACAATTTCCAATCGACCCAGTCGCCCTACTACCACTTGCCGGGTGATACGGCGGACACGCTCAATTTCACGACGCTCACCAAAGTGCTGCAGATCGCGACGGGAGTCATTGCGACTGCGGCGGTACCCATCGGACGCGTCCCGTGAAACGAACGATTTTTCTAGCCGCCGCCGCGGCAATTCTCGCGGCGCCCGCCACCGCGCTCGCCAATGGAAGGTACCCTGCGGCCAGCCAGTTGGTCGTCGATCCCACGAATCCGCAGCACATCGTGGTCAGTGCGACATTCGGCCTGCTCGAGTCGCGTGACGGAGGCAAGACGTTCGGCTGGCTGTGCGAAGCAGCGATCGGAACCTCCGGGCAGCAAGATTTGATGCTGTCCATCGCCGGAAACGGCGCCACCGTGGTCGCCATGTTCAATGGCATGACCACCACCATGGACGGCTGCGCGTTTCGCGCCGCGCCCGAGCTCGACAAAAAGACGATGGGCGATCTCGCGCTCAGCAAGAGCACGCCCCATCAACTCGTCGCATTTTGGTTGGAGTTCCAAGCCGGCGGAACGTTCGGCTCGCAGATCGTGCGTTCGGTCGACGACGGACAGAGCTGGGCGCCGGTGGCGGACGTTCTGCCGTCCGACATTTATCCACTCACCATCGACATCGCGCCGAGCGTCGCCTCGCGTGTTTATCTCTCGGCGCGCGGCGACAAGTCGAAGAGCTTCGGCTCCATGCTCATGCGCTCCGATGACGGTGGCGTAACCTTTACGAGCGCCGACATCCCCGAGACGCAAGAGCATCGCCTCACGTACATCGCCGCGGTTCACCCGTTCGACGCGGATCGGCTTTACCTCCGCGTCTACGACGTGAGTGGCACCGTGATTCAAACGAGCAGCGACGGCGGGCGCACCTTCCAAACGATGTTCAAAGGGACGGATCAGCTCCTCGGATTTGCCATCTCGCCCGACGGCACCCTGATCGCGGTGGGGGGACCGAGCGACGGAATTTGGGTGGGGTCCGCCGACGGGTCGGATCTCGCGCGACGTTCTGACGTCGCAGCCACGTGCCTCACGTGGACGCCGGACGCGCTCTACGCTTGTGCCGACTATAAGACGTCGGGGTTTTCCGTGGGACGATCGCTCGACCTTGGCAGCACCTTCGAAGGCCTGTTCCGCTTCGACTCGCTCTGCGGGCGTGCAGCTTGCGGCAATAGCAATAGCTCGAGATGCACGGAAGAATGGGAGCTCATCGCGCCCGCCATCGGCGCGACCTGCGCGTCCGATGCTGGGACCGGGTCCGATGCAGCGACGAGCAACGACGCGGCGGGGGGCACCAGCGGCGAAGGAGGCTCGACGGGCGGAGCCGGTGGTGGCGGAACGACCGGCGGAGCGGGTTCACAGAAGAACGACAATTCGGGCTGTTCCGTCTCGCGCTCGCAACGCGGAGCGACCCCGTGGAACGTCCTCGCTCTGTTGGTCCTACCTCTTTATCGGCGTTTTCGATCGCTGCTCCGGGCTTCACCGCGCGTGTGAGTCGTCGTTCCGGTTGCGGATCGAGCATGCGCGCTGCGACTCACGTTGATTTTGCTGCGTGAAGCGCGTACTTCTCGACCTTAGGGTCGGGATGATGTGTCTGCGCTCTCGTCGCGGTAGCTACAGTCGCGAACGAATCCCGCGTTCTTGCCTTGTGCCGTTGGTGATGTTTGTTTTGCCCCGCGGGGCGAGGGGAGACGCCCGCCGCCGCATCGCAGTGAGCTCGCCAATTCTCGGAGATTTCATGCTCGACATCCGCCCGAAAGTTCATTTCACCGTCGCCGCCTTTCTCGCCCTTGCGGGAGCCGCGTGTGGCAGCGGCAGCTGTCCGACCGCGTCGTCGCCGAGCCAGTCTTCGCAATGGGAGCAGGAGCTCGACGCCCGGCCCGTGCTGCCGCTCGACCCGAGCGGCGGCATTACCATCAAGCGCGACGTGCACAACATCGTGATCGGTGCGAGCGCGGCCGGCGTGGCCGATGCGTTTCATCGCGTCATGCGCGACAAAAACCGCCGCTTTGGGCTGATTCGTGTCGACCGCAAGCGCGCCAACGTCGACCAGGCTTTCGCTTTTCACGAGCGCTTTCAGGGTCGCTACGAGCTCGACGAGGCGCTCCAAGCCAAGATCAAGGCGGGCTGGTTGAAAAAGATGTTCGCTGACGCCATCGAGTCGCAAGAGGTCCAATGCTCGATTCGTAGAATCGAAAATCAGCTTACCAGCGACTACGGCCGCATCTCCCGGCTCGAGCTGACGCCTCCCGAGGGCGGCGATTTCGTGCTTGCCTACGAGTACCTGACGGGTTCACCCATTGCCGGGAGCACGACCTTCATCGTCACCCCGCTCGGCAAAGGTCAGGCTCGCCTGACGCAGATCTTCGTCTACCAAGAGCAGAGCGCCAGTTTCGTATCGTTCTTCGGCGCGGGGGGCCTCAAGCTTCACGACCAAGTCGTTCTCAGCCAGGCAACCCAGGCGGCAGAGCTGCTCGGCGCCAAAATCATCGAAAGCGACATCCCCCCCGAGTACGCCAACCCTTGACTGCAGTCGGCGTCAGCACGGGCGCCCCGCGTCACCTCTGGATCGGCGGCTTCGGTCGATTCGACGCGCGTAAGAGGACCGGTTCCCAAACGCGCGCTTCGCAGAAAATCCGCACCAGGTCGCCGTCGATGTGTTTGTCCTTCACCTCCAAGGCCAGAATATCGAGGGCCTTGTCGATGGGGACGGCGCGCTTGTAAGGGCGGTCGCTCGCGGTGAGTGCGTCGAAGATGTCGCTGATGCTCATGAGCTTCGACTGGAGCGGGATTTCTTCGGCGCGAAGTCGATTGGGATAACCGGTTCCGTCGAGGCGTTCGTGATGCGCCCCGGCGATGAGCGGAACGCGCTGGAAGCTCTTTCCCCACGGGATGGTGGCGAGGAAATTGAAGCTATGGGTGACGTGACTTTGAATCTCGCGCATCTCGTCGGGGGTCAGCGATCCGCGCGTGATGGAGAGGCTCGTCACCTCCGGCGCGGAAAGGAGCGGCCTTTCTTCGCCACTCGGCGCGATGAATGTCTGCCGCCCGATGGCTTCGATCTTGCCGAATTCGCCCGCCTTGAGCACGGTGGGCTCGTTCGCGCTTTCGATGGCGCGAAAAGCTTCGCGAAGATCGGCGCGGCGCCGATCGCGCTCGGCGTCGAGGTTCTCGATTTCAGCCGAAGGCGCACCTTGCTGCACCAGGCGCACCTTGCGCGTCAGCATCTCCACCTCGAGCGACGACGCAGCCAGCTCGAATCGTTGCTTGATGAGCTCGAACTCGGTTTGGTAGAGCTTTTTCGCCTTGACCAGCACGTGCTCGCTGACGCCGATCTTGCCGAAGTCGTGCAGGAGCGACGCATATTCGATCTCGCGCAGATCCTCGGCGCTGAAAATGACCTCACGGTAAGGTCCGGTCTCCACGCGTTCGACCGCCTTGGCCAATCCGACGGTGAGATCGGCCACACGGCGCGAGTGTCCGCTGGTCGTTGGGTCGCGCGACTCGATCGCCTCGACGCTGGCGTTGACGAACCCTTCGAAGATGCGCCGGATCTCTTCGAAGAGCAGCGCATTGTCGAGCGAGATCCCAGCTTGCGCGGCGAGCGTGCCCAAAAGCTCCTGCGATCGCTTGTCGAAGGCGATCACCTGCGCCGCCACGTCTTCCTTGGAATAGAGGCGCTTGTCCTTGTCTCGTTTCTTGTTGATGAGCTGGATGACCCCGATGACCTCGTCGGCGCGCGACACGAGTGGCATGCAGAGCACGCTCTGCGTGCGGTAGCCGGTTTTTTCGTCGAACGAGCGATCGAAGCCGAAAGGCGACGCCGCCGGCATGTCATACACGTCGACGATGTTGATCGGCGCCGCGTGCAGCGCGGACGCGCCCGCCATCGAACGCGGGCTGAGCGGTATGGCGAACTCACGCGAGTCGAACTTGACCGAGTCATTCTGCGACAGCTTGAAACGCAACTGTCGCTGCCCAGCAGCGTCGTTGTCGACGACGTAAATGCTCCCTGCGTCGGCGCCGGTGATGAATCGGCTCTTGAGCAAGATGACGCCCAGCAGCTTGTCGATGTCGCGCTCGGTTTCGATGGCTCTTGCGCACTCGATGACCTCGCCGAGCTCGTATTGGTAGCGGTTCATCCATTTGCCGCGCTGCTCGGCGCGCGCCCTCGTCTCCATGAGGTCGAAAGCGTTGTGGAGAGCCACCAAAAGGTCGTCGGCGGTCGGCTCTTCGGCGAGGAGCGAAGCAAGCCCGCGGTTCAGCGCCTTTGCCAGATCGCCGTGGCGCGGCTTTCCGAGCAGAACCAGCATGGCGCGGCCGTCGGCCAAATACCGCGCAAATGGAGCCAGCACCTCGCGCCCCGCGTCCCAAGTGGCGGCTACGGTGACGAGGACGATGAACGCTTCGCGCCGCGCCATCACCAGCAAAGGGTGCGGCCGCGTCACGATTGTCGATGCTTGCCTAGGATCGGCGCCGAGAACTTCGGCGCAGCGCGCGACGAGGTCGAGGCGCGTCTGACCGGTCACGAGCCAGATGACGTGCTGGCCGCGTTTCTGTTCCTGTCGCGCTCGTTCTTGTCGCGCTCGATGCGCTCGCGGTCGTTCTTGTCGCGCGTCTCGTAGGCGACGATGATTTTCTGCACCAGGGGGTGGCGCACGACGTCGACCTCGGTGAGCGTGCAGAAGGAGATGCCCTTGATGTCCGACAAAAGAGATTTCGCCTCGGCCAGACCGCTCTTCGTCGCGCTCGGAAGATCGACTTGAGTCACGTCGCCGGTCACGACCGCCTTGGACGCGTAACCGAGGCGCGTCAAAAACATCCGCATCTGCTCGCTGGTGGCGTTCTGCGCCTCGTCGAGAATGACGAAGGAATCGTTCAGCGTGCGTCCGCGCATGAAGGCGAGCGGCGCCACTTCGATCTGACCGCGGGTGATGAGCCCCTCGGCGCGATCGATGTCCATCATGTCGTGGAGCGCGTCGTAGAGCGGGCGCAGGTACGGATTGACTTTCTCCGCCAGATCACCCGGCAAAAATCCGAGCTTCTCGCCGGCTTCGACGGCCGGCCGGGCGAGGATGATGCGCTTGTACGCTCGCGTGACGAGGCCGTTCACCGCCATCGCCATGGCGAGGTACGTCTTGCCCGTTCCGGCCGGGCCGATGCAAAAAGTGAGGTCGTGCGTGCGGATGGCCTCGATGTATTTCTTTTGCGCGAGGCCCTTAGGCGTGATCGGTCGATGGCGCGGCGTGACCAGCACCACGTCGCTGAAGAGATCGCGCAAGCGCACCGTAGGATCGGAGCGGATCGTGCGGAGCCCTCGGATGTAGTCGTTGGGATCGAGATCGGTGCCGCCGCGGATCAGCCCTGCTGCCTCGCCGATGAAGCGTTCTGCCAACGCGACGCGCGTCGGATCGCCGGCCAGCAAAATGCTGTTGCCGCGCAGCCCGACGCCGATGCCCGCTTCTTCGCCGAGCACCTTGAGGAGCTCGTTGTTGGGGCCCGACAGCGCGAGGAGGACCGCGGTGTCGGCTACCTCGACCTCCGCGCTCGCGCCATCGCCGGAAGGCTGAGCCATTCTCGGAGCTCGAGCGACGTCACGCGGCATTCGGCCCATCTTACCTCAAGCTTTCTCCCGGCGCCGTTAGAACGTTCGGCAATTCGGCCCTCTTGCGGCCGCCCGGGACCGGTCGTTAGGCTCGCCCCCCATGGCGACCATCGGCTTCATTGGCTCGGGGCACATCGGCAGCCAGCTCGCGCGGCTCGCGGTGAAGAACGGTTACGACGTGGTGATGAGCAATTCGCGCGGACCGGAAACGTTGGCCCCGCTGATCAAGGAGCTTGGCTCCAAAGCCCGCGCCGCAAAGCCCGAGGAGGCGGCAAAAGCCGGCGATATGGTGGTGGTGACGGTTCCCCTCAAAAACTACCGCGCCGTGCCCGTCGATCCCCTCGTGGGCAAGGTGGTCATCGATACGAACAACTATTATCCACAGCGCGACGGTCAAATCCGTGAGCTCGACGACGAGTCGACGACGACGGCGGAGCTTTTGCAGGGCCATCTGCCGAAATCCCAGGTCGTCAAGGCGTTCAACCACATTTACGCCGCCGACCTCACGGCGCACGGATTGCCCGCCGGCACGGCCGGCCGGCGCGCGCTCGTCATTGCCGGAAACGACGCCGAGGCCAAATCCAAGGTCATGCGCTTGATCGATCAATTTGGTTTTGACGTCGTCGACGCAGGCCCGCTCGCGGAAGGGTGGCGCATCCAGCGCGATACACCGGGCTACGGGCCGCGTCGCACCGCGGAAGAGTTGCGCCGCGATCTCGCTGCCGCCACGCGTTACCGCGACATGTAAGCTCGCGGCTACCGTGCCCGCCGCCGCCCAGCGCGTCCAAGCCGTCTACCTGCTTCTGACATTGTTGTCGACGCTGGCCGCGTCCCTCATTTGGGGCGTCAACACGCTGTTCCTCCTCGACGCCGGTCTCACCAACACCGAAGCGTTTGCCGCCAACGCGTTTTTCACGATGGGGCAAGTGATGTTCGAAGTCCCTACCGGCGTGCTCGCCGACGTGCGAGGGCGGCGCGTCTCCTATTTGCTCGGCGCGTCGACGCTCCTTCTCGCGACGCTGCTCTATCTGATGATGTGGCGCGCCCACGCGCCGCTCTTCGGCTGGGCGATCGCATCGATTCTGCTGGGGCTCGGTTTTACCTTCTTTTCGGGGGCAACCGAAGCCTGGCTCGTCGATGCGCTCGCCTTCAGCGGCTTCGATGGCAAGCTCGACGCGGTCTTCGCCAAGGGGCAGATGGTGGCCGGTGTCGCGATGTTGGTCGGCTCGGTCGCGGGCGGCTTCGTGGCTCAGCTGACCAACCTCGGCGTGCCGTACATCCTTCGCTCGATTCTGCTCGGCCTCACGCTCGTCGCGGCGTTCTTCTTCATGCACGACCTCGGATTCACGCCTCAGCGCGGCAAGGGACCGATCGCGGAAATTCGCCGCGTCGCGCGGGCATCCCTCGACGAGGGCTGGCGCAAACCGCCCATCCGATGGCTGATGCTGTCGGCCCCGTTTACGACCGGCGTCGGTGTCTACGCCTTTTATGCTCTTCAGCCGTACCTTCTCGAGCTCTATGGCGACAAAACCGCGTTCGGCGTGGCCGGTCTCGCCGCTGCCATCGTCGCCGGCACCCAGATCCTCGGCGGTTTCGCGGTTCGGTTTTTCGGCCGCGCCTTCCGGCGGCGCACCGACGTCTTGTTGGTTGGCTTGGTCATGAGCATCGCGTGCCTCGCCGTCATCGGGCGCACCACGAGTTTTGGGATCGCGATCGGTGCGCTGGTCGTCTGGGGAATGGCGTTTTCCGCTGTGACGCCCGTGCGTCAGGCCTATCTCAACGGCCTCATTCCGTCGGCCCAGCGAGCCACGGTCCTCTCCTTCGACAACCTGATGGGATCAGCGGGCGGGGTCGTTGCGCAGCCAGCGCTGGGACGCGCCGCGGACGCCTTCGGTTATCCGTTTTCCTATGTCGTCAGTGCGCTCCTCGAGCTCATCGCGCTTCCTTTTCTGCTGCTCGCGCGCCGCGAAAACACGCCGTCGGACGCGATCGAAAGCGAACCCGCGGAGAACGCACTCGGCCATTGACGGCATAGTTGCTCGGGGGTGCCCGCCCCTGGCGCGCCGCCCCGGCTTGGCACGGAGATCCCTAGCTCCCCCTCGTGTCGGAGTGCTAGAAGCGTCGCGGAACGAAGATGCAAAGTCTCATCGAGAAGGCCTCGGTCCTGCACGAAGCACTGCCGTACATCCGCCGGTTTCACGGACGCACGTTCGTCGTCAAATACGGCGGGCACGCCATGATCGACGCCGAGCTGAAAACGAGCTTTGCCAAGGATATCTGCCTCTTGCGTTACGTCGGTATCCAGGTGGTCGTCGTGCATGGTGGCGGACCGCAGATCAACACGGCGCTCGAGAAAATGGGCGTTGGCTCCACCTTCGTCTCAGGCCTGCGCATCACCGACGAAGCCACGATGGACGTCGTCGAAATGGTCCTCGGCGGGCAGGTCAATCAAGAAATCGTCGGTCTCATCTGCCATCACGGAGGGCGCGCGGTCGGCCTTTCCGGCAAAGACGACTCTTTCATTCGCGCCCGCAAGCTCGAATCGGTTCGCGCCAGGGACAAGGCCGGCGAACGTGACGTCGATCCTGGCCGTGTGGGCGAGGTACAGCACATCAACCCCGAAATCGTGGACCACCTCGTCCGCTCTGGATTCATTCCAGTGGTGGCCCCGGTAGGGGTCGACGAAGACAACCGCTCGCTCAACATCAACGCCGATACGGTCGCCGGAAAGGTGGCCGAAGCGGTCAAAGCAGAAAAGCTCATTCTGCTCACCGATGTCGACGGCGTCCGTGCCTCGGATGGCACCTTGGTCCGCTCGCTCACGACGGCCGGGGTCGCGGAGCTCATCGCCTCCGGCATCATCACGGAAGGCATGATCCCGAAGGTCCAATGCGGCCTCGAGGCGCTCGCGGGCGGCGTGAAGAAGGTCCACATGATCGACGGCCGCCTGCGCCATGCCGTGCTCCTCGAGATCTTCACCGACCAAGGCATCGGCACCGAAATCTCGCGCTAGTTCAAGGTGCGCCTCGAGTTTCGGGCGAAAGCCTGGCCGATTTCTTTTCCAATCGTCCGCCCCTGCGTACCTTGCCGGAGAGGCCGCTCTCGGCCCGAGCCAGCGGAGGATCGGCACGCATGGACAACTGGAAAGACACCATCGCCAAAATACGCGACGTCAAGGCGGAGCTTTCGGTGCTCGATCCGGCGATGGGCCCCGCCATTGCCCCTCCCCCGGGGGCCGGTCTTCGCACCATCGCCGTGGTCGAGCGGCGCATCCGCCATCCGCTCCCTCCGAGCTACCGCGCCTTTCTCCATGTTCATGACGGGTGGCCTCTGTTCTTCCATGAGGCGAGCCTGCTCGGGACGCGCGAGCTCAGCAAGCCGGGCCCCTTTCACTTGACGCGCGCGGCCTTCGCCGCCTACGAAACCCCCATTCCCGAAATCGGTCCGCCCTCACGACCCGAGGGGAACGCCGATTCCATGATCCCCTTCGGAATCGACCCAACCGCGACCTCGATCTTCGCGTTCAACCCGGCCGTAACCTCCCCCGATGGCGAGATGGAGGTCATCATGTGGGTGAACGGTCTCGGCGAGCGCGCCCCCAACTTCGCCGAGTTTCTCGCGATGACGTTGGAGATGCTCGAGCTCGGCCTCAACGAACGGCGCCACCTCCTGAAGAAGTCGGCTTGAGAAACCGCCCGATCTCCCGCGGGTCGCCTTGACCCCGTGTCGCGTTAGATGGCAACGTTGAGCGGCGTGTTTTCGAGAGAAAACCGAGGATCGGTCTAGATGCCCGAGTCGCAGCAGCACCACCAGCAACAGCGTTACCGCGTCATCGAGAAGCTCGCCTCGGGGGGAATGGCGGAGGTTTTCCGCGCCGAGAGCGCCGGCCTCGAAGGTTTCAAGAAGCAAGTCGCCATCAAGCGCGTTCTTCCCCATTTGTCGGAGAAGAAAAAGTTCATCTCCATGTTCCTCGACGAGGCGCGCCTCTCGGCGCACCTCTCGCACTCCAACTGCGTCCAGGTCTTCGACATCGGCGTCGGTGACAACGCTTACTTCATCGTCATGGAGTACGTGGACGGCGCCGACTTGAAGGCCGTCCTCGAGACGCTCAAAAAACAGGGCCGCGAGCTTCCGGTCGAGGAAGCGGTCTTCATCGGCATCAAGATCTGCGAAGGCCTCTGTTATGCCCACGAGCTGACCGACTCCGAGGGCCGACCGTTCGCCGTGGTGCACCGCGATGTCTCGCCGCCCAACGTGCTCATGACGCGGCACGGCGAGATCAAGATCGTGGATTTTGGGCTGGCCAAGGCTTCGAGCCAGCTCGAAAAGAGCGAGCCCGGAATCATCAAAGGCAAATTCAGTTATCTTTCCCCGGAAGCGGCCCTCGGCAAAGACGTCGATCACCGCACCGATATTTTTGCGGTGGGCATCCTGCTCTGGGAGATGCTGGCGGGCCGTCGCCTCTTTCTCGGTGACACCGACTTCGCCACCGTCAAATTGGTGCAGCAGGCCGCCGTTCCACCGCTCAGCAAAGCCAACCCCAAAGTCACCGCCGATCTCGAGCGTATCGTCAACAAGTCGCTCGCGCGCGATCCCGCGCAGCGCTACCAATCGGCGCGCGATTTCGCGGTGGCGCTCAACGACTATCTCTACGTGTATGGCAAATCGGTCGGCAGCTTCAAAATTGCGACGCTCGTGCAGTCGACGATCCGCGACAAACAAAAGTCGCGTCCGATGCAGCATTCGATCATCGGCTCGCTCATCGAAGAAGCGCTGTTCGAATTCACCTCGCTGCAAGAGGCGGATTCGATCGCCCAGGGCAACCCCGCGGGGCACACCGCGGGCGCCGTCCCCCTCAGCCTCGACAAGTTCCAGGAGGGGCACGACTGGTCTCGGGAAATCCAGATCAACCAGCCTGGTCTCCGGACGAGGAGTGGCACGCCGGGGAGCTCCCTGCCCGCCGCGCTGCCGCAGGCCGGCAACCTGGCGGCGCTCGAAGACGCCGATGATGAACCGCTTCCTTCCCTTCCCGACGACGTGCCGCTCGGTTCCGGGATTCCCACGCCGCGACCGCCGCCCATCCCGGCGAGCATGGATTCCGCAGGGCCTCCTCCCGTGCCGGCCAAAGGCTCCAGCAGCGCCGTCGCGTTCGTGGTGGTGCTGGTCCTGCTCGTGGTGACGGCGGGCGCGTATTACACCGGGCTATTGCCGGGCGTCGCGCCGCCGCATTAGCGTCCGCCGGATCGGGTGGCTCGCGCTACCTGCGCGTCGGGGAACCGCCGAGCGCGGCCCCCCCGGCACCTTCGACGTCACGTCGCGGGCAAGTCGTGCTCCGCCTCGTCCTCGTCGTCGTCCTCGTCGTCGTCGTCATCATCATCATCATCAATCAAGTCCGGCAATTCTTCCGGCTCGGGTGGCAACGCGCGGCCTTCCTTGATGGCCAACTGCCGTGCTTTTTCGGCGGCTGCCTTCAACTGCGAGACCTTTTGCATGACGGCGGGTTTAGGCGAGATGAGCAAGGTCATGGTGCGCCCTTCCATCATCGGGCGAACCTCGACGTTGGACAGGTCTTCGCACTCGCGCACGACGTGGTCGAGCTGGTCCTGCGCCTTCTCGGGGTGGGTGATCTCACGACCGCGAAAACGCACGGTGAACTTGACCTTGTTGCCCGCTTCCAAAAATCGTCGGGCGGCCCTCGTCTTGAAGGCGAGATCGTGCTGGTCGGTTTTGGGCCGCAGCTTGATCTCTTTGATGTCGACGTTGGTCTGCTTGCGCTTGGCTTCTCGCGCCTTTTTCTTCTCTTCGTACTTGTACTTTCCGAAGTCGAGAATCTTGCAGACCGGAGGCTCAGCCTTCGGGTTGACTTCGACGAGATCGAGCCCGAGGTCCTGTGCGGCTCTCAGGGCGTCGGATGTCGTCATGACGCCCATCATTCCGCCGTCGGCGCCGATGACGCGGACTTCGGGAACGCGGATGCGATGGTTGATGCGGATTTGGGGTCCGCGCTGCTGTGCTCTTGGATCGAATCGGGGTCGCCCCATCATTTATCTGCCTTCGCCTCCTTCATGGGATGGTGTTAAACCAGGCCACCTACGAGGAAGCCTCCTTGAGACGCGGAGGGAGGGCCTCCGCGAGTAAACGTTCCGCAAATGCCGGAAGCGGAATGGGTCCGAGCTCGCCTTCTTGGCGAGAGCGGATGGAGAGCGTGCGTGTCGTTGCTTCCTTGTCGCCGATGACCGCGATGTAGGGATAACGCATCAATCTCGCGCTTCGGATCTTAGCGCCAAGTTTGTCGGCTCCCAAGTCAGTAACGACGCGAAGCCCTTTGCCGCGCAGGTACGACGCGGCATCATTCGCATATTCCAGCTGTTTCTCGCTCACCGTCACCAGAGACACCTGCTCCGGGGCGAGCCAGACGGGGAAAGCGCCCGCGACGTGCTCGATATACACGCCGAGGAACCGCTCCAGTGATCCCAGGATGGCCCGATGGAGCATCACCGGACGCTTGGAATGGCCGTCCTCGGCCACGTAACCGAGCTCGAAACGATCGGGCAAAATGTAATCGACTTGAATGGTTCCGAGCTGCCACGTTCGTTTGATGGCATCGCGGACGTGGAATTCGAGCTTGGGTCCGTAGAACGCGCCTTCGCCGGGCGTGACCTCGAACTCCATCTTTCGCTGACGCAGCGCGTCTTCCAGGACCTTTTCGGCGATGTCCCACTGCTCGTCGGTTCCGGCGCGTTTCTCCGGTCGCGTCGCGAGCATGATGCGGACTTCGGTGAGCCCAAGCGCGCCGTACACGCGGTAGAGCAAATCGAAGAAACGCTGGATCTCGGCTCCCACCATTTCGGGGGTGCAGAAGATGTGCGCGTCGTCCTGGCAGAAGCTTCGCACGCGATTCAAGCCGTGCACCACGCCCCCGCGCTCGAACCGATGGAGCCGCCCGAAATCGGCGATACGCCACGGGAGCTCGCGGTAACTGCGCCGTCGCGCGCCGAAAATCAAACAGTGGCTCGGGCAGTTCATGGGCTTGATGCCCTGCGCCTCGTCGAGCCCCTTGTCGGCGGTGTCGGCGGTGGCGACGCGGTACATGCCCTCCGCATACATGGCGAGATGTCCACTCGTTTCGAAGAGGCGCTTGTCGAAGATCTGCGGCGTCAGCACCTCTTGGTAGCCGAACTCGAGATAGAGGTCGCGCAGGTACTGGACGAGCTTTTCGTAGACGAAGGCGCCGCGCGGCAAGAAAAACGGCATGGCCGGCGCCCACTCGTGGAACATGAAAAGATCGAGCTCTTTGCCGAGCCGGCGATGGTCGCGCTTTTTCGCCTCTTCGATCAGACGCAGATGCTCGGTGAGCGCTTCTTTCGACGGAAACGCCGTTCCGTAAATGCGCTGCAGCATCGGGTTCTTCTCGTCGCCGCGCCAATAGGCGCCGGCCACGCTGGTCAGCTTGATGGCCGCGAGCTTGCCGGTGCTCGGCACGTGCGGCCCTTCGCAGAAGTCGATCCACTCCTTGCCGGGCTCGCCGTGCTTGTAGATGGTGAGCTCTTCGCCCGTCGGCGTGCGCTCGATGATCTCGACTTTGTACGTCTCGCCCATCTTGCGGAAAAGGTCGATGACCTCGTCGCGCTTCACCACTTCGCGGCGAAAGGGCGAATTCTTGTTGATGATGGCGAACATCTCTTTTTCGATCTTCGCCAGATCTTCGTCGGTGAAATGGCCGTCGGGGCGGTCGAAGTCGTAATAAAAGCCGTCTTCGATGGCTGGCCCGATGGTCACCTTCGTGCCGGGGAAGAGGCGCTGCACGGCATCTGCCATGACGTGCGCGCTCGAGTGACGAATGACCTCGAGCCCCTCTTCGTCGGTTTCGCGGATCACCTCGAGCGGCGCGTTCACCGGCACGGGCGTGATCAGATCATAGATCTTCCCATCCACGCGGACGGCGACGACGTCTTTGGCGAGCTTGCCTTCGCGCGCGAGCCGATCGCGCGGGATTTCGAGGCCCCCCTCCCCTTGAACCGTCACGTCACTCACCCGTAATGCCCCTCTGAAAGGGGCAGGCGAAGCTCTTTTGCAAAAGGTGCTTTGCGGTCAATCTCAAGTCTGTTTTTTCAATCACTTAGGAGATCCGAACCGTATCGGCCTCTCCGGTCGTTGCCCCATGTCCCGCCCGGAGCCGTGCGCCGGGGGCAGGGAAAAATGAGGTCTCTTTGTGAGAGGTCAAGTGCGCTTCGTCGTTTGCCGCACCAAGAGCGGCGCGTCAAGGACGATGCCTCGACCTTCGAGCGCCTTTTCGCCGCGCGGCGCAACTGTCTCGATTTCAGTGCTCCCGCCGGCGGCGCCTCGCCCATGCCCGAGCGCCTCACCCCCGCCACCCCCATCACCCCGCTGCAATAGAAGGGATTGGCCGAGGTTGGCGCGTTCGTCAAGTCAGCTCGGTTTTTTCGCGCAGCGACGGCATTGGCGCAAGCGCTCGTCAGCGAGTCCGGTGTGCGCACCGATAACGGAGATGGCGTTTTGCGAACACCAATGAGGTCTCCACTAGCGCGACTCGGCGAGGCATGGCGATGCGATCTCTTCTGATCATTCCACTCGGTATTTTCGCGATCGCCGCCTGCAGCGCCGACCCGGGGCAAAATCACACCGGCGGAGGCGGCGCGAACCGCGACGATGCGGGAGGCGCCGGCAAGGGGGGTCAGAGCGGAACCGGGGGAGCCGGCGCCACCGGTGGTTCCGGAGGTGGGGGCTCTGGGGGTGGTGGAGCGGGCGGCGGCGTTGGCGGAAGCGCCGGCAGCGGAGCCACCGCCGGCGTCGGAGGTGGCGGGGGCAGCAGCGGGGCGGGTGGGACCGGCGGAAAGGGCGGCACGGGCGGCGCTGCGGGCACTGGCACGACGGGAGGCGCCGCAGGAGCAACGACCGGCGCCGCGGGCGGCGCCGCGGGCGCGACGGGCGGCGCTGCCGGCAAGGGCGGCCAAGGCGGGACCGCCGGCACCGCGGGCTCAGGCGGTGGCGCTGGCAGTATGGACGCGGGTAAGGATGGCACGAGCGGCACGTCGGACGGCGGTCTCACGAGCCGCAAGCGCGGTATCGCGTACGGTTACCACAGCGACGCCGATCTCACGGCGCTCTCGGCTGGGATCGGCTGGTGGTACAACTGGTCTCCCAAACCCGAGACCACGCTCATGACCGGCTATCCCGGGCTCGGCGTCGAATTCGTACCCATGGTGTGGGGCGGCACCTTCGACCCCGCCACGCTCGAAAAGCAGGTCCCGGCGGCGGCGAAGTACCTCCTCACGTTCAACGAGCCCAACTTCGGAGCGCAAGCGAACCTCACGCCGGAACAGGCGGCGGCCCTGTGGCCCAAAATCGAAATGTTCGCCAAGGCGCGCGGCATGAAAATCATTTCACCTGCCGTCAACTACTGCGGTTCGCCGTGCAACGAGACCGATCCGTTCGTGTGGCTGCAGAAATTCTTCGCCGCGTGCACGGCGTGCCAGGTCGACTACGTCGCCATGCATTGGTACGCGTGCACCAAGGCCGCCCTCACCACCACCCTCGCCAAATACGAACAGCAATTCGGAAAGCCGCTGTGGGTGACGGAGTTTTCGTGCCTCGACGAGAAGGCCAAAGTGAACGACGCCGATGAGCTCGCGTACATGCAGGAAGCCGTCGCCGCGCTCGAGGCCGATCCCATGGTCTTTCGCTATTCGTGGTTCACGGGGCGCTTCACCAGCACCCCGCCCGTCAACTTGCTCGCTCCCACATCGGGGCAGCTCACGCCGCTCGGGCAAAAATACGTGACGCTTCCACACTGACGGCGAGACGCGCGACACGGTTCGCGGCCATCGCGCGGAGAGCCGCGCTCAGTGCGGCAATCGCAGCGAGCGCGCTGCTTCGACGGTCGATGCGCCGACGCTCGCGGGCAAGCTCGGAAGCAGCGGGGCAATCGCGCCCGGAATGTTGCGCGGATGAATGAGGGCGAGCTGCACGGTGCGCGACGGCACATCGAGCAAAATGAGGAAATAGCGCAGCCCGTCCGAGGGGCGCCGAAAAGCCGCTCCCGGTCCCTTGCTCGGATTCGACACCGCGCCCTGCGCTGCTTCGCGAACGTTCGTCTTGTCCATGAGATCGACTTCGGGGCCGATCTTCGTGACGTCGCATTTCGGCCCGCACGGCCCTTCGCCCACGTAGCCGGCGTAGCCGATCATGTTCGTGCTGAAGATGTCGAGATTCTTGTATTGATTATTGTCGTTGACGACTTCGAAGACGTTGAATTGCCCGCACCCGTCGGCAAGGGAACTCTTCGTTTGGTCCTTGGCGTAGCACTGGCACGCCTGAAATTGGCCGGCGCGCACGAGCTCGCCCACGCTGAGACCAATCCACGGCGCGTCGTACCATCCTCCGGTCGTCGTCGTGGAGCACGCGCCCGGCACCTTGTCGGCATGCGGCATCCCGGCCAGCACCACGAAAAGCTTCGATCCCGTCCAGCCGCGGTGCATCTGCTTGCCCGCGGCAGGCGGGCAAAAGGGGGTGCTGCCGGCGCCGCACGCGAAGACGTCGCTCGTCGACACGTTGACGATACACTCGGTTCCGACGGTGCCAGGGAAGCCGTTCTTTTCGGTGTTGTTGCCGTCGAAGGCGAGACCGCGCGGCGCCGACGGCGAAGCAGCGTCCCACGCCGACACGAGGTTCCAGGCGCCGCTGCTCGGATCCGGTTGGTAGACGGCCATCTGTTTGACGTCCATCGGACCGCGCAAGGAGACGATCAGATCTTCGTCCCAAGGCGTCAGCGCGTCGGAGGTGATGTTCGCTTTCGCCATGCAGCAGGTCGAGGATTGAAACGCATCGCACTGCCCGGAGGCAGGATCGCGCCGGCTCGGATACCAACCCGCGGCACCGATCGTTTCGAAGGTGATGGTCCCACCGTTGGAGACCGCGTCACTGCCGCCGAAGTCGGGTGCGTCGAAGCCCGCGTCGAGCGCGGGCGGCGTCGTGGTTCCCGCTTCGCCGTCCGATCGCGTGATCGCGTCACGAACGCTGGAGTCGACGGCGACCGCATCGGTAACATCGCTCGGGGCGCGGTCGTTGTGCGTCTGGTCGGCCATGGAAGCCTCGCCCACCGGCGTCGAGGAATCAGGGACGCTGCTCGCGTCGGCGGACGAGCCACGGCCGTCGGTCGGGGGCACGCTTGCATCCATGGTCGCGCCGGCGTCGGGTTCGGCTCCGCCCCCATCACGGCGCGAGCTCGTCCCCGCGTCGTCACCTCCACACGAGGCGAGAACGAGGCAGAGGGCAACGCCGCGCTTTACCATCCAATCGCCACCATCATGTATTGAGGATCGGTGTGCGAAATGTAGCTCGAGTAGCCGCCGACATCGTCGTAAGGAAAGCCGTACGCTTTGCCATCGAGCGCGTGAAGGTGCCAGAACCGAGCGTAGTAGTTGGCAGGCGCCGCCGGATAAAACGTCGCACTGTTGGTCCACAGCTTCTTGTCGAGGAGTTTCCCCGCGGCATCGAAACTACCCGCCACGCCGCCGACGTGGCGATAGATCGCCGCGGAGAGGTCGGGGTACGACCCGAGCCCGCTTCCGTTGGCGCCGGCCTTGGCGATGGTGATGCCGTTCGCGGACCAGATTTGGTCGATGAAGGCATCGTAGTAATGCTCGTAGGCGCCCCCCGCGTTGAATCCACCCGCCCCCGGCTCGACGATCCGATACGGCGCATGGGGAGCCTCGGCGAGCGATTGAAACTCGGCGGGAACGGAGTCGAGGAATTTCTGGAACGTGATCGCGCGATCGTCGAGAAACGTCTCGTAATCCTCGCCGACCGTCGCCTCGAAGCTGTCCGCGCAATGAAGGCGCATCGCGAGCTTGAGCCCGAAGGCGTCGACCCGCGTCGTATTGCCGTTGTATTGCTTGGCGCCGATCGTGTGCTCGATGAAATCGAAGTACTTGCTCTTGGTCGGATCGGTTGCGCATGCCGCATCGCCGGTGGCGCAAATGTAAAAGTACATCCGCCCCGAGGAGTTGGCGGGCATGTCGTAGAGCGGCTGCGCTGCGATCGAATGCGTTTCCGCGATCGCTCCGCTCTTGAAGCTCCAATACACCTCGCTATCGGCATACTTGCCGTTGGTGCGGTTGAGGAACTTGAACACCATGACGTTCTTGGCCGCGGGGATACCGCTCGGATCCCAGAATCCGGGCGGCGGCACCTGGGCGTCGGTACTGGTCACGTCGGAGATGGCAACGTCCGCGCGCGTCGCATCGCTCAGGCTCGCGTCCGTGCGCGGCGCGCTGGCGTCGCTCACGTCCGCACCGATGCGGGCGTCGCCGCCCGATCCTCCGTCCGTGATGAGGGCGTCGGAGATCGAACCCGCATCGGACGTGCTGTGCCCGTCCGCGCCCGAGCTCGCATCGACGGAGGGTCCGCCCTCGGGCGTGTTGGCGCCGCCGCCCCCACCCGCGCCGCCGCCCCCGCTCCCGCCGCCCCCACTCCCGCCGCCCGCGCCATTCGCGTCCGCCGCGCTGGCGTCCTCACGCGCGCCGCGACTGCTCGCCATGGGGTCGGAGCACGCGCCAAGGAGCACACCAAGCACCGCGAAACTCCGAGCGATGTCGGTGGCTCTCCGCACCCGTCCGGTGATGCTTCTTTTGGGAAAGGTCATGGGTGTTCGCGGCAGCTCGAAAAAATGGTGTTCGCTCGCGGGACAAATCATTTCGAAAAGAGAAAAATGCGGCGCTTGACGCACGGGGGCCGCTCCGAGCGGCAGATTGCGCCGCCGACGCACAATGTGTGCAGGCCATCGTCGACGCTGCGCGAGCGCGCTAGGATGCGCGCCCGACGAGGAGGTCTGACCATGGAATTGCCGAAACCGTTCGTGACGCTCATGGAAGGCACGTACCGGAAAAAGTAAGTCAAAAATCGTGGCGAGCGCGCGGGCGCTCCCCGCGCATCCCCGAGGAAAGCGAGTCGCTCCATGTCGCTCAAGCTGTACATGCACCCCTTCGCGTCGTTCTGCCAAAAAGTGCTGATCGCACTTTACGAGAACAGCACGCCGTTCGTCGCGCACCAGGTCGATCTCGGCGACGAGACTTCGCGCGCGGCATTTCTGAGCATCTGGCCCGTCGGCCAGTTTCCCGTGTTGCGCGATGAGGAAAAGGGTCGAACCATTCCCGAATCGACGATCATCATCGAATACTTGTCGCAGCATTATCCCGGCCCCGTCGAGCTCGTGCCCGCCGGTCGCAATCTCGCCATCCAAACGCGTCTCTGGGATCGCTTCTACGATCTCCACGTCGACGAACCCATGCAGAAGATCGTGACCGACAGGCTGCGTCCGGCGGGAAGGAGCGACAGCTTCGGCGTAGAGCACGCAAGAAAGAGACTGCTGACCGCGTATCGCATCCTCGACGGTGAGATGGCCACTCGGCCATGGGCCACCGGTACCGCGTTCAGCATGGCGGACTGCGCCGCCGCCCCGGCGCTCTTCTACGCAAATTTGGTAGAGCCGTTCGGTGACGCGCACCGGAGCCTAGCGGCGTACCTGCAGCGGCTCATCGAGCGCCCCTCGTTCGCGCGCGTCGTGAAAGAGGCGCAGCCGTACATGGCGCAATTTCCGAGGTAAGGAGTCCGCGACGGAACGCCGAGACCGCGCCCTACTCATGGGGCGGCCGTCGCACGTGCATATGGCTTATGGGCAATCGTCGGCGTCGAAACGCCACCTGACTGATAAAAGATAGGCAGCGAATTCGCGTGCATCGCACACGAGGGTATGTCGAAATCTATGGCCAATGAAAGCGGAGAGCCGAATCGGCGCTCTCCGACTTCGAGTGTTCAGGCTCGCGGAATGTTCTGCCGTCCGTCTGTACTCGACGCCGGACCGAGGAAGCCGACGTAGCCCGACGACCGCCAGAACCGTCGCACCCTCGCCGTCGCTACGACGTCACGCAGTGCGATCCACATTTGGTTGCCGAGAGGGCGGGCACACCTCCCGCACGTGCAACGGGACCCCATGCGCGGTGCACGAGATTCCGTTGTTTTCGTGGTCAATTTGTAGGCGCGATTGGGATTGAACCAACGACCCCTACCGTGTCAAGGTAGTGCTCTACCACTGAGCTACGCGCCTGAGGCTCGGAAAACGAGACCGAATCGGCGAGGGTCAGGTACCTTCTAGCTTCTTCAGTGTCAAGCGACCACGTCCAAGGGCGAGGCTTCAGCGAGGTCATGGTTCGAATTTTTCGGCGCAACTCGGTACGGGGGTCGACGCAAGCTCTTCGGCTTTGTTTCGTGCTTTCATGCGTGGTCTTGACGAGCGTCGCGTCTGGACAGGGGCAGTCGCCGCACCCGACCGACGAGGTCAGCCCCGAGCCGGGAGAGCAGCAGCCCGAAAACGAGCCGGCGCCGCCGCAGGCGCCGGAAGAGCCGGTCGAGCGCACGAAACTCCCGTTACAGAACGGCATGTTGCATATCCCCGGGGGGGAGTTCGTGATGGGTTTCGAAGGGGGCGCCCCCGGCGAGCCCAACGAAAAGCCGGCTCACATCGTCAAGGTGGCGCCGTTCTGGATCGACAAAAACGAAGTCTCCGTCGAAGAGATGCGCGGCTGTATCAACCGCGGCGCCTGCAATGTGCGCCTGGGCACAGGTCCGCTCTGCACTTTCGGTCGGTCCGAGCCTCGCCTTCCGATCAACTGCGTTCCTTGGCAGTCGGCCGATGCGTACTGCCGCGTCGTCGGAAAGCGGCTGCCGTCCGAAGCTGAATGGGAGCTCGCGGCGGGCGGGGGGCGGTCGCGATTTTTTCCCTGGGGCACGACGCAGCCAAACTGCGTGCTCGCCGTCACTTTGCTCAACAACCGCGCCGGCGTGAGCTGCTCGACACGCGGTCCCGCCTCCGTCGGAGCGCGTCCCAAAGGGGCGAGCTACTTCGGGGTCGAGGACATGGCGGGAAACGTCGAAGAGTGGGTCGCCGACTGGTACGCCGATCGCTACGAAGTTCGTCCGCAGCCGAGGCCGACGCTCTCCCCGTCCGGCCCCGCCTTCGGCGTCGCTCACGTGCTGCGCGGCGGGGGCTGGATGAGCCGTCCGCGCGAAACGCGGGTCACCGCACGCAGTTGGGGAAGCCCCAACGAAGCGGGCCCCAACGTGGGCTTTCGCTGCGCGCGCGACTGACCGTTATTTGCGGTCGTCGAGAAGACTGCCGTTCTCGGGCAGCGATTCGGAATTCGGCGGCGCGGTTGCCGGAGCGGGGGAAGGGGCGGGATTTTTCTTCGTCGTCCCTTTCGCGGCAGGCCGTGCGATTCGCGCGGTGTCATCCGCGTACGTGCGGCCCGCTGGCTTGGTCAGGTCGACGCGAGGCGGCTCGTAACGCGGCACTTCAGCCGAGGCCGTGGCCGCGGGGATTTCGGCGGGGATGGGGCTCGGTATCACGGCGGGCACCGCCTGCGGAGCGGGGGAAGCCAGTGCCTTGCTTTCGCCTGCCGTTGCCGTCGGATTCACGGCGTCGGAATGGGTGCTCGGCATGGTGAGCCAGCTGGCTGCTACCAATCCGAGCACGATGATCGCGCCGGCGGCGGCCGCAAGCTTCCACGCTTTTTTGCGGGGCCGGAAATCGAATGCACCCGAAGGCGTGGTGCTGGACAACGCGTCGAGGCTGGGGGCCATCCCTTCGCGCTGGACGGTCTGCGTGCCGGAATTACCGACCTCCGAGACGCGCCCGCTCTGCGTTCCGCATACACGCCTCAAATCGTCGGCGAGCTCGCGCGCCGACGCATAGCGGCGGGAGATTTCGAGCGCGGTGGCCCGGTCGAACCAGGCGTCGAAGCCGGGGGGAACCGGCGCATGGCCCGAAGGGGGCGAAGGCCGCTGGGTGCAGATCTGGATGGCAAGGCCTCCCACCGTGTCGGCGTCGTAAGGACGTTTTCCGGTGAGCGCTTCGTAGGCGATCACCGCCAGCGCCCAGAGATCGGTGCGGTAGTCGATCTCTTTCGATCCGCTGATCTGCTCGGGGCTCATGTAGTAGGGCGTCCCGAGGACCGAGCCCGTTCGCGTCGCCGAATCGCTGGACATCGCGTGCGCTTTGGATTTGGCGATGCCGAAATCGAGGACCTTGGCCATCTCTTCGTCTTCGTTTTTGACGAGGAAGACGTTGTCGGGCTTGAGATCGCGGTGCACGATGCCAGCTTCGTGAGCGCGAGCGAGCGCACGCGCCACGTGCGACACGATGCGCGCCGTTTCGGGCGCGGAAAGGCGATGGACGCGTTCGAGACGTGTCGCCAGGCTTTCGCCCTCCATCAACTCCATGACGATGAAAGGGACCTGCGAGGCGTCGTCGACGCCGTGGTCGAGGATTTGGACGACGTGGGGGCTGCGGAGCGACGCGGCGGACTGGGCTTCTCTATGAAACCGCGAGAGCGCTTCCGGCAACAGCTCGATGCTCTGATCGATGAGCTTGACGGCCACCAGAGCGCGGAGCCCGAGATGTTCCGCCTTCCAGACCGAACCCATCCCCCCTCGCCCGATCAGCGAGATGAGGCGGTATTTCCCAGCGAGAACCGAGTCGACATCCATGCCAGTGACCGCGAAGCTTCTCCTGAGCCGCGAGGACTCGACTTTCCCTTCTACCACACAATCCCACTCGCGCCGGGCGCGGCTCGGGCGGGCTCTTTCGCTGCTTCAGGAAGCGCGGCGCGAAGGTTGCCGACAGCCCGATAAGTCGCTATAGCGCCCGCTCCCGGAGGATCCTTGAAAGCCGCTGAGCTCCAGCCTCAACAAAACGTTCCCCCCCCTCCCGGGGCCGGGCAAACCGTACCTAGCCAAGGCCCTCCGCCAGCAGGTGCGCCCACCAGTGGCCCTGGCGGCTCGAGCTTTCTCCTGATGCTCGTGGCGCTCTTGCCCGTCATCTTCATCATGTTTTTCGGCAACCGCTCCCAAGCAAAAAAGCAAAAGGAGATGGAGTCGAAACTGAAGAAGGGGGACCGGGTCGTCACCCAATCGGGGCTCGTCGGAAAGCTGGTCGACCCCGTCGAGGGGCGCCACGCGAAGCTCGAGATTGCGCCCGGGGTCAAAGTGACGATCTTGCGCACGTCGATCTCTGGCCTCGACGCCGAAGAAACGACCAAAAACAAGGACGAGCCCGCGCTGGCCGAAAAAAAGTAGATGGTGGACCAGATCCTCCAATACGGGTTGGGCGGCTTCGGCCTGATCTTCCTCATCGCCGGATACTTTTCGAAAAGGCGGCGATGGTCATTCGTAACGGCCGCCGGGTGCTCGGCGTGCGCCGCGGTCGCGGCCCACTACGACGCGTTTTGGGTTCTCGCGATCTTCGGGCTCTGCGCGGTCTGGGCGCTCATCTGCGCGCTGCCGTTCATGGACTTCGCATGGCGCGTGAAGACCGGTTTCGTCGTGGCGATCGGGCTCGGCGCTGCGCTCTGCGTGTGGCCCACGGTCGAGAGCATCAGCGACCGCAAGATCCCGTGCCCCGCGTACGTGAAGAACAACATTCCCTTCCGTCTCGTGGCCGGACTCGACCTTCGTGGCGGTCTGCGTCTCGTCTACACGGTCGACGTCGAAGAGGCGATCAAAGACAAGCGTGACCGCTACTACGACGAGATGCGGCAGCTGCTTGCCACCGAATACGGCTTTCACACCGGCGACAAACCGCCGACCCGCGAAGAGCTGGCCAAGCTCGACGACAAAGTTCGCCTCGAGAAGCCGCGCGACAAGGTGTCGGTCATCAACATCAACTTCACCGAGCCGCCCGACGACGCCAAGATCGACGAGAAGTTTCTGAAGCGGTTCCAAGGCGAGATGGCGGTGCAGCGCCCGCGCAAGGGGCTCGCCATTTTCAAGATCCGCCCCGAGGTCGAATCGCGTTTCCGCGAGAGCGCCGTCAATCAAGCGAAGGACACCATCAACCGTCGCGTCGACGAGCTCGGCCTCCGCGAAGCAGCCGTCACCGTGCGCGACGAAGACATCATCATCGAGGTCCCCGGCGAGGACGAGCGGACCTTCAAAGAGATCCGCGACATCATCAGCCAGACCGCGCGCCTCGAGTTCAAGATGCTCGACGACGCCACGGACTTCGTCGGGCAGGCGACCCGCGGCGTCAAAGAGGAGGATCTTCCCAAGGGCGTCACCATCAACAACGTCGAAAACGCGCCCGTCGGCCCGGGGCAAACCAAGCCCACCCACTACGCACGGGTCGTCAAACAGCCGAACGAGACGATGAAAGAGGCGCGTGCCCGCCTTCAGGAGTGGGTCGCGACGCTCAACGTGCCGGACGATCACGAGCTCGGCTACGAAATCGTGCGCGAAGCCGACGCCGACGGGATGCGACAAACCGAGACCGGCTGGCGCACATACTACCTCTTCAACAAGGCCGACATCACCGGCGACATGCTGCGCGACGCGCAGGCGGTGCCCGATCAGTCAGGCCGCGGCCTGGGCGGGTGGTACGTCGCCCTGACGTTCACCGAAGCGGGTGGCGATCGTTTCGAAGAGGTGACCGGCGCCAACGTAAAGCGCCGCTTTGCGATCATCCTCGACGGTAAGATCGAATCGGCGCCCGTCATCCAAACCCGCATCGCCGGCGGGCACGCGTCGATCACCCTCGGCGCGAGCGATACCGATTCGCAACTGGAAGAGGCGCGCAAGCTCGAGCTCGTGCTGCGCTCGGGTGCTTTGCCGGCGCCGATCTCTCCCTCCAACGAGCAGCGCATCGGCCCGTCGCTGGGTCAGGATGCCATCGCGCAAGGCGTCAAGGGCGCCATCGTCAGCTCGATGCTCGTCTTGATCTTCATGGTGGTCTACTACCACCGTGCCGGCGCGGTCGCCGATGCCGCCGTGCTCTTCAACTTGCTCTTGCAGCTCGCCGTGCTCGCCAGCTTCGGCGCGTCGATGACATTGCCAGGCATCGCCGGTCTAGCACTCACCATCGGTATCGCGGTCGACGCCAACGTGCTCATCAACGAACGCATCCGGGAAGAGCTGCGCAACGGCAAAAACCCCCGTGCCGCCGTCGACGCCGGCTACGACAAGGCCTTCAGCGCCATCCTCGACGGGCACGTGACCACCTTCATTTCCGGGCTCATCCTGGCCCAATACGGCACCGGTCCCATCAAAGGTTTCGCCGTCACTCTCATCGTCGGCATTCTCGCCAGCCTGTTCACCGGCGTCGTTTGCACGCGCCTCGTGTTCGACTGGTGGGTGCGCGGCCAAAAGATCAAGACTTTGAACATCGGCTAGCGGAGGCACAGCGCGCGTGGAGCTCTTCAAGCACGGCAAGATCTACGATTTCATGGCCATTCGGGCCTACTGGATCACCTTCAGTTTGCTCATGGCCGGTATCTCGCTCTTCAGCGCCACCGTGTGGCCTTTGCCGACCTACGGCACGGACTTCAAGGGCGGGACTGAGGTCGAGGTCGCTTTCAGCAAGTCGGTCGACGCGGCGACCATTCGATCGGCCGTGCACCGCGTCGGTTTCGCAGCGCCCGACGTGGTTTCCGTCACCGATCCAGCCAATCCGAATCGCTTTCTCGTCCGGGTGCAAGAGACGTCGAATCTCGACGAGCACAAGCGCGATTCGCTGCAGAAGGCGCTCTGCTACGCCGCCAACGACGAAGCTGTCGACCCCGGCTGCGCGGGTCGACAACATGCGACGGAAGTCAAATTCAGCCCCGGCGGCGACAAGATCACCGCTCGCTACGATCAAGAGCCCGATCTCGAGGGGGTCGCGACCGCCGTGCACTCGGTGGCCGGCGTCGAGCTTCGTCCGGGTGGCCGCAATCCGCAGGTGGTGAGCCAGCGCGACCACAAAGTCGAGATTCAGCTCAAATCCAAGGGCGATCAGCTGATGGACGGCCTTCGTCGCGAGCTCGGCGCCGATGTCGTTCCCGAAAACCCGCTGCGCGTGGAATGGGTCGGTCCCAAAGCGGGCAAGCAGCTGCGCGACGCCGCCGTGAAGAGCGTGGCCATCGCCATCGTTTTCATCATGGCCTACGTTGCGTTCCGCTTCGATCTCAGATTCGCCCCCGGTGGCGTGGTGGCGCTCGTTCACGACGCTCTGGTCGTCGTGGGCGTGTTCGTACTTTTCAAAAGAGAAATCACGCTGTCGACGATCGCCGCCGTGCTCACCATCGTCGGCTATTCGATCAACGATACCGTGGTCGTCTACGACCGTATCCGCGAAAATCTCGGCAAACACCGCGGCAAGACCTTCGCCCAGATCATCAACCTCTCCGTCTCCGAGACGCTGTCGCGCACGCTCCTCACCTCCGGCGCCACGCTGCTCAGCTTTCTCGCCTTTTTCATCTGGGGGACGGGCGTCATCAAGGACTTCGCGCTCGCCCTTTTGGTGGGCATCGTCGCCGGAACGTACTCATCCATTTATGTCGCCGCGCCGTTCACGGAGTGGATCGACAAGCGGTTCTTCGGTGGTAACGCGAGCGGCGGAGCCCGCCGTAAGGCCGGTACCACGCGCGCCCAGGGAAAGAAGGCGGCGGCCGTCGTTTGAACGAAGCCGGGTGTGAACCCTCGCGAGGGGGTGCTAGCTTGGTCTGCCAATGGCGTCGACGCCGCCCGCTGCTGCTCCCACCGAGCCGATTATCCAATTTCGCAAGGTGCGCAAGGCGTTCGGGCCCAAGGTCATTTACGACGGGCTCGATCTCGACATTCGCGCTGGTGAGTCGCTCACCATCATCGGCGGGTCGGGCGTCGGCAAGAGCGTCATGCTCAAGATGCTCATCGGCCTTTTGAAGGTGGATGCGGGATCCATCCTCTTCGAAGGCCAGGACATCACGAAGATGGGCCCCGCCGAGCTCGGCAAGGTCCGGCAGAGCATTGGAATGCTCTTCCAAGGCGCGGCGCTCTTCGATTCCATCTCCGTCGGTGCCAACGTTGCTTACGGCCTGCACGAGCACTTCCATAACAAGATGAGCGACGCCGAAATCGCCGAGCGCGTCGCGTGGGCGCTCGGATTGGTCGGGCTACCCGGTATCGAGGAAATGCGACCGGCGGATCTCTCCGGTGGCATGAAGAAACGGGTCGGCCTCGCGCGCGCCATCGCCGTGCGCCCGGAAGTGATTCTCTTCGACGAGCCGACGACCGGGCTCGACCCGATCAACACGACGCGCATCAATCACCTCATCACTGGGCTAAAGCGCACCCTTTCCATCACGACCATTACCGTGACCCACGACATGGCGAGCGCGTTCCTGATTTCCGACCGCTTGGCCATGGTTTATCGGGGTCGGATCGTCGCCCAGGGCACGCCCGAAGAGTTCAAAGCCATCGACAACCAGCGCGTCTCGGATTTCATTCACGGCCGCGCGCCGCCGAATGAGGACGTCGCGACCCTCCTCGGCGGCTAACCAAGTCGCCGGTTGAGTAAGGCGACGGGGGGAGTTGCCGGCGCCTGTCAACCGACATCGCCTGCTCACCAGTCCGCCGTTTGGTGATGGATGGTAAGCTGGCTTGCTGGCTAGCTTGGGTTAAGAAGGAAGAGGGCGATGGCGACTTCGAAAGAGATGAGGGTCGGAGCATTCGTGCTCGCCGGGCTCATCGTCACGGGCATCGTCATCTTCCTCATCGGCGACGAGAAGCGTCTCTTCGACGCCAAAGTTACCTACCATACGAGCTTCAGCGACGTTCAAGGCCTGAAGTCAGGCGCGCCGGTGCGTCTCGGCGGCATCGATATCGGCACGGTTTACCGCGTCGCTCACGCGGACGATCCCGGCGACAACCGACTCTACGTCGACATGCACATCGTCAAACGCGAGTCGGCGCGCATCAAGCAGGACACGGTCGCCAAGGTCAACAACAAGGGGCTGCTCGGCGACAAGATGATCGAGCTGACCGGCGGTTCAGCCTCCGCTCCCTCCATTGTCGCCGAGGGCACAATCAAGAGCGAGGATCCTACCGATTTCACGAACTTGTTCTCGGAAGTCGGGAACATGACCCAACGCGCCGACAAGATCTTGGCAAACCTCGAGGTCACGACCAAGGCGCTCTCCGACGCGCAGATGCACGAAGATCTGCGCCACAGCATGCACTCGGTAAACCTCATTCTCAAAGAGGTCGCCGAGGGTCAGGGGTACCTGCACCGCGTCCTCGCAGACCCTGCCGAGGCTGCGCGCTTGTCGCACCTCGTGACGACATTCGATCGCGTTGGAATGGAGGCGGAAGGGACGATGGCCGAGGCCCACAAGGCTGCCGAGCGCATCAACGCCGGCCCTGGGTTCGTGCACGAAGTCCTCTACGGCGAAAAAGGGGCGGACGCGATGGCCAACTTCGGCGGCGCCGCGGCCGAAGTCATGGCCACCTTGCGCGGAATCCGCGACGGCAATGGTCTCGCGCACACGATCATTTACGGCGGTGACGAGCCGTCCTCGCAGGTGTCCGCCAACATCGGCGCCATCACCCGCGATCTTCGCCAGATCATGGCCGATTTACGGGCGGGCAAGGGCACTTTGGGCGCTCTCTTGGTCGACCCGTCGATCTACGAAGACGTGAAAGGCGTACTCGGGAACGTCCAGCGCAACGACGCCCTCCGCGCGCTGGTCCGGTACTCCATCAAGCAAGACGAGAAGCGCCCCGCTGTCCGTGTCTCGGACCAGCCCGCCCCGTCCGCAACGCCGCCGCGATAGCGCCATCTCCCCGGCGGGGGCTCTGCCCCACTTGCACCTGATGACCTCGCGCCCCCTGGCGCCGATGCCAAGCTCCTATACACTCGACGGTATGCGTTTTTGGGAACGTCTCACGAGGCTCCTGGTTCTCTTCGTGACCTTCGCGCTGGCTGCCTACTTCGCCATTACGTTTCACGTGGGCGGGCTGTGGCGCGGGCTCGAGCCGGCGCTCGCCGTCACGGTCAGTCCGACCCACAAGGGCCCGTACGATCTGTCACGGCTCGAGGCGGTCAACGAGACACTCAAGACCATCCGCGACAAATACGTCGATCCGACGCGGGTGCACCCGCGCGAGATGTTCCTCTCCGCGCTCAACTACGTCCAGCGCGACGTCGCACAGGTCATCGTGCTCTACGAAGAGGGAGCGAGCGAAGTGACGGTGCGGGTCGAAGCGGCGGAGAAAAAGTTCCGCGTCGACAACGTACAAGGGCCCTGGGACGTATCGGCGCGACTGCGCGAGGTCTTCGGCTTCGTGCAGGAAAAACTGCGCGGCACCGAAGTCGATCTGCGGGAAGTGGAGTACGCGGCCTGCAATGGGATGCTCCACACGCTCGATCCTCACTCCGTCTTCCTGTCGCCCGACGCCTACAAAGAGATGAACCTCTCTACCTCCGGCGCGTTCGGGGGACTCGGGATCGTCATTTCTATCCGTGACCAGATGCTCACGGTCATGAACCCCATGCCCGCCACTCCGGCCGGCCGGGCGGGGATTCTCCGCTTCGACCGCATCACCAAGATCAACAACGAGTCGACGCTGAACATGCCGCTCGATGACGCTGTCAAGCGGCTGCGCGGCGATCCGGGCACCAAGGTGTCGGTTTGGATCCACCGCGATCAGCGCGACGGAACACCGGGCTGGGCGGGCTCGAAGCCGTTCGAGCTGGTGCGCGAGCGCATTCAAGTCAAATCGGTGGAGTCGCGACTTCTCGAGGGCGACGTGGGGTACCTACGCCTCAAGCAGTTTCAGAGCGGATCTTCGGGCGAGGTCGACAACGCTTTGACCGAGCTCCGGCAAAAGGCGCCCAACATGAAGGGCGTGGTGCTCGACTTGCGCGGTAACCCCGGTGGCCTGCTCGATCAAGCAGCGAAGATCGCCGACAAGTGGATTCGCGACGGCGTGCTCGTGGCCACCGTCGGAATGGCGGAGGGGCGCGAAGAAAAACTCGCGCGCGCAGAAGGAAATGAGCCTGAGTACCCGCTCGTCGTGCTCGTCAGCGGGTCATCCGCGAGCGCGAGCGAAATCGTTGCCGGCGCGCTGAAGAACCACGATCGCGCGGTGCTCGTCGGCGAGCAGACCTTCGGCAAGGGCAGCGTTCAGCTGGTGTTTCCCGACGTCACCCCCGACAAGGCCGCGCTCAAGTTGACGATCGCGCAGTACCTGACGCCCGGAGACGTTTCCATCCAGGGGGTCGGCGTCACGCCGGACATCGAGCTCGACCCCATGACCGTCGACCCGCTCGAAATGGACATCTTCGTTCAGCGCAAAGGCCTGCGCGAGCGCGACCTCTCTCAGCACCTCTCCAACTCTCACGCGCGCGACAGCAAGCCGCTCGATCTCGTTCGTTACAACCTCTCCCAGAGCGACCGGCAGTCGCTACGCGAGCGCGGAGGCGATCCGGAGGACAATTTCACCCCCGATTTTCCCATTCGCTTCGCGCGCGAACTCGTGGGGCACATGCCCGCCAGCAAGCGGCCCGACGCTGTCGCGGCGGCCAAGGACTTCATTGCCCAGGTCTCGCGCGAGGAGTGGACCAAGGTCAGCGCAGAGATGCAGAAGCTCAACGTCGATTGGACCGAGGGTCCAACCGGTGATGCGGGCCCTCTGCCCGGCGAGTTCGAAGTCAAAGTGGAGACCGACCGCGCCGACGCGGATATCGCCGCCGGCGAACCGATGACGCTGAAGGTCACGGTCAAGAACAACGGAAAAACGCCCGCTTACCGGGTGCGCGCGACGACCAAGAGCGACAACTCCTTCCTCGACAAAAAAGAGCTCATCTTCGGGCGCGTCAACCCCGGCCAGACGAAGACGGCCAGCGCGCCCCTCGGATGGTGCGAAGTCGAGGGGCGTAAGCCCGGTACCTCCGCGCCGCTCGTCTCCAATGCGCCGCGCATTTGCCGCATTCCCAAAGACTCGGTCACGCGCAGCGACGGCATCAAGGTGAAATTCGACGCGACGGGCGGCCACGCCCCGGCCGACGCCGAGATCCGCACCACCATCCACGGGCTCGACCGTCCCATTTTCTCTTACGCTTACCAAGTTGCCGACAACCGCACTGGCAACGGTGACGGCCGCGTGCAGCGCGGCGAAGCCCTCACCGTGTACCTCACGGTCAAGAACGTGGGCCGCGGCAAGTCGTACGACACGCAGGCCAACCTTCGCAACTTGAGCGGCGACGGTATTCTCCTGCGCGACGGGCGGTTCGACATCTCCAACATGAATCCCGGAGACGTGCGCCGCGTCGCCTTCACCTTCGACGTCGCCCAACAAGTGCCGGACAACGAGGTCAAGGTCGAGCTCTCGGTCAGCGATCGTGATTTGCGCGAAGTGGCATCGGAGAAGATCAAAATCGCGCTCGAGCAACCGCTGGCACCCGTGGCGCAAGCGGGCGTCGTGCACGCCGCCGGGCCGCAAGGAACCGCTCTCCTCGACGCTCCCGACCCGGGGGCCCGAGCCTTCGGCAAAATCGGCCAGAACGTCGCCGCGCGGCGCTTGGCCAAGGTGGGCGACTACACGAAGATCGATCTGGGCGCCTCGCGCTTCGCCTTCGTGCCAACCCGAGACGTCACCGACGGGGGAACGGCGGGCGCGACCGCCACCTTCGAAGATCTCTATGGCCACGCGCCCCCGATGATCGACGTCGCTCCCGCCGCGCTGGCCACGCGCGACAATCACATCAAAATCGGCGCCACCGCGACCGACGGCACGCGTCTTCTCGATAGCTATGTGTTCGTCGGTTCGCGCAAGGTCTTCTACAAGAGCAACGGCACGGCCACCGACGCCAAGAAGATGGCGCTGGAGACCGACGTGGTGCTGCGCCCTGGGGTCAACGTCATCAGCGTCTTCGCTCGCGAATCGCCGGATACCGTCTCGCGCAAGACCATCGTCGTGCGCCGCGACGGCCCGAACGGCGAGCTCTTGCCCACGCCGACCACCGAGGACTCGCTGTGGGAGACGAAAGAGGGCGAAGAGGAGCTCCCCTAGCTCGTCCGCGCGCTCAGCATGACGATCCGTCTGCACGTCAACGTCGATCACGTCGCGACGGTTCGCAATGCACGGGGCACGACTTACCCCGATCCCGTGCATGCCGCTGCGGTGTGCGAGCGCGCTGGTGCCGACGGGATCACCGCCCACCTCCGAGAAGACCGCCGGCACATCACCGACCGCGACGTCCGGCGGCTGCGCGAGCGGGTCGCAACCTTCTTCAATCTCGAGATGGCACCCACCGAGGAAATGGTGCAGATCGCGCTCGAGGTACGCCCCGACGCGGTCACCCTCGTGCCCGAAAGACGCGAAGAGCGCACCACCGAGGGGGGGCTCGACGTCGTACGCGCCGCGACCGAGCTGCGACCGCTCTGCGCGCGTCTCGTCGACGCCGGTATCAAATTGAGCCTTTTCATCGCACCAGACGAAGCACAGGTCGACGGTTCGCGCGCGCTCGGCGGTGTTCAGGTCGAGCTCCACACCGGGGAGTATTGCCACGCTCGCGGTGAGAGCCGGGCCCCGGAGCTCGCGCGGCTGGGACGGGCCGCCCAGCACGCCAGGGAAAGCGGGCTCGAGGTCGCCGCCGGTCACGGGCTGACCCGCCATAACGTGGTCGACGTCGCTGCCCTCGACGCGCTCGTCGAGGTCAATATCGGGCACGCCATCATTGCCGACGCCCTTTTCGGTGGGCTCGACGCCGCCGTCAGGGACATGCGATCCGCCCTCGACCGTGGGACCAGCATGCGATCGTTACTTCGCCCAGATAAGAGCGGTAGCATCGCCCGGTGATTCTCGGTCTCGGCATCGACGTAGCTTCCATCGAGCGCATACGCGTCGTGCTCGATCGTCACGGTGAACGCATGTGGACGCGCATCTTGACCCCCATCGAGCAGGCGGCGCTCCATCAACGGCGCGATCGCGCCGCCGCGTTGGCGGGGCGGTGGGCGGCCAAAGAAGCCGCGGTCAAAGCCTTTCTCGGGCAGGCGGGCGCGTTGTGGCAGGATTTCGAAGTGCGCCGTAGCGCTTCCGGCGCGCCCGAAGTGCATTTTCACGGGCGCGCGGCGCTGACCGCCGCACGGCTCGGCGTCGTTCGCACGTTCGTTTCCATCACCCATGACGCTGGGGTCGCGGCTGCGGTCGTCGTCCTGGAGGGACCATGAAACCCGTCTTGTCCCGCGCACAGATGCGCGCTTACGATAAATTCGCAGTCGAGTCGTGCCACGTGCCCGGCGTGGTCCTCATGGAAAACGCAGGGCGCGGCGCGGCCGATGTCATCGAGCGCATTCTCGGCGGCAAGCTCGGCGGCAAAACCAACCGCGTGGTCGTCGTGTGCGGCGCAGGCAACAACGGGGGGGACGGGTTCGTGGTCGCGCGACATCTGCACGCGCGCGGGTACGAGGTCACTTCTTTTCTCATCGGCGCAAGCGAGAAAGTCACCGGCGATGCTCGCATCAACCATGACGCGTACATCGATCTCGGCGGGCAATGTGTCGAGCTCACGGATGGCGTGGATCTCGGAAGGCTGGAAACGGAGCTCGCCCGGGCAGCGATGACCGTCGATGCCCTTTTTGGCACCGGACTTGCGCGACCGATCGACGGCCAATTGCGCGCCGTGGTGGAGCTCGTCAACCGCGCGGCCGCGCGCCGCGTCGCGCTCGACATCCCCTCCGGTCTCGATGCCGACACTGGCATGCCTCTCGGCGTCGCGGTGCGCGCAGAAGACACCGTGACCTTCGGTTGTCTCAAGCTCGGTCTCCTCACGCCGGACGGCGCGAGGCTCGCGGGCCGCGTGCACCTCGTCGATCTCGGGGTGCCCTCCATGGTGCTCGATAAAGTCGGTCACGTGGCGGAGGTCATCGAATCGGAAACGGTGGCCGAGTGGATTTCGCCGCGCGAGGCGGACGTGCACAAGCACGCCGCGGGAAGCGTGCTCTGCGTCGCGGGCTCCGCCGGAAAGCTCGGGGCCGCGCTCCTCGTCGGGCGGTCGGCCATGCGCGGCGGAGCGGGGCTCGTCACGCTCGCTTCCTGGCCCGACGCCGTCGACGCGCTCGAGCTGCGCGTCGTGGAGCTCATGTCGGCGCGCATCGACCGCGCCGACATCGCCGGTTCGCTCGACCGCGCCCTCGCAGGCAAGCGCACGGTGGTCATCGGCCCCGGTCTGGGGCTCGATCAAGACGCCAAGTCAGCGGTAGAGCACATCTTGCTGCGTTTCGAAGGCACGACCATCGTCGATGCCGATGCGCTCACGCTTTTCGCGGGCAGACCGGAAGCATTCGCAGTCGCCAGTGGTCCCATCATCCTGACGCCGCACCCGGGCGAAGCGGCGCGCCTCTTGGGCACCAAATCGCACGAGGTCGAGCAAAACCGCGCAGGCTGCGTGCGCGAGCTCGCGCAGAGGGCACGTTCGACCGTCGTTCTCAAGGGGGCGCGTACGATGGTAGCGGGGTCGACCGGCCCTCTCTACATCAACACCACGGGCAACCCCGCGCTCGCGACCGCGGGCGCAGGGGACGTCCTAGCGGGTATCATCGCGGCGCTCGCTTGTGTGATGCCGGCCGAGCGCGCAGCACCGGCCGGTGTTCATGTTCACGGTCTGGCCGCCGACCGCTGGCGCTCGCAACATGGTGGTGCGGATCGCGGCCTTCTTGCGGGGGAGCTCGGCGACCTCGTGCCCGCCGTGCTTGCCGCCCTGGCAAAAGGGGCGGACCCGCTGACACTTTGACACGGCTCCGCGTCCCGTCGGCCGCGCCTTGATGCACTGATTTCGAGCATTTGCGCGGTCGATGCGGGTGGCATCTCCCTTGCGGTAGCAGCGAGGTGAGGAACCCCATGATGCCTGTCTCACCGCTCGCAACCGAGTCGCATTTCGCTTCGCAATCACCCGTTGCCGCCCACCCAACGCCGTTGTCCGACGCAGCGCGGCGGGACGATCGTCGTCAATCGAGCGAGGTGCGTTCGCAGGTGACGGCGTGCTGGTCCGACCTTCATCGCCGCGCGGTGAGCCTGACCCGCAATGAAGACATGGCGCGCGATCTCGTGCAGGACACGCTCGAGCGCGCGCTTCGCTTCGAAAGCCAGTATGAGCCGGGTTCCAACCTGAAAGCGTGGCTCTATCGCATCCTGCTCAGCGTGTTCATCACGCGCTGCCGGCGTACGCGGCGGGAGCGGCGCGCCATTGAGAATCTGACCCACGACCCGTGCGCGTGGACCTCGCCCGATCAGCCGAGCCAAATGAAGGCATTGTCGTCACCCGTCGCCCGAGCGGTGGCGGCGCTCCCGCCTCATTTCCGGCAAGCCCTCGAGCTCGTCGATGTGGCGGACCTTTCGTACCGCGACGCCGCTGACGTGATCGGCGTCCCGCTTGGCACCGTGATGTCGCGTTTGCACCGCGGTCGGCGGCTACTCGCCACGGCGCTGCGTGATGCCGCCGCTACGCCGGAGCTGCCCAAAGCGGCTTGAAGACTGGCTGCGTCCTCAAGCCTTGCGTGGATGCCAAGGAACATCCGGTACGCCAGCCTCATGATTGGCACGGCGCGCGAATGTGAAGAGGAGATCGGAGAGCCGATTCAAATAGACGATCGGCTCTTGCCGGATCGCGCTCTCGGCGCGCGCCGCGACGACGAGGCGCTCGGCACGCCGCACCACGCAACGCGCCAAATGCAGCGCCGCAGCTCCGGCGCTCCCACCCGACAAAACGAACGTTTTGAGCGGTGGTAGCCCGGTTTCCGCCGTGTCGATGGCGCGCTCGAGCCGCTGCGCGTCGGCCTCGGCGATGAGCGTCATCTTGAGCTTTGCCTCTTGTCCGGGCACGCACCCGAGCTCCGCGCCCACCGTGAAAAGATCGCTTTGCACCTCGGCCAGGACGGCGTCGATGCTGGCCGGTAAACCCGATGCGCGCGCGACGCCGATGACGGCGTTCGCTTCGTCGATCGTGCCGTAAGCCTCGACACGAAGGTCCGCTTTGGATCGCCGACCGCCACCAAAAAGCCCCGTCGTGCCGTCATCGCCGGTACGCGTGTAGATCTTCATACGCCCCTGTTAGCGCCGTCCGCTGCGCGCGCCTAGGGAGTCGGGAGGCGATGACTAAGTGCCCACCGTATCGGCGGCAAAAGCGTGGTACCCCGCCTCGTAGCGCGCCAGATCGCCCTTCGCCCCGTCGGTAATCTGCACGCCGAAGCCGGGCGGAACCGTGGCCGACTCGATGGGGCCGAAACGCCGCCGCCAGACGACCTTGCCTTCCAGGCGCACGCGCCGATCCGAGCGCGGCGGTCTCAGCTCGATCCACACCTCTTCGCCGCCGTTCAATGCCGCCAGGGTTCGCACGTAAAGACCACCCGCGCTGATGTTGTAGGTACAGCCGAAATAGTCCTGGCCCCGACCGGCGGATCGAAAGGCGACGACGGCGCCGTAAAGCAGACGCGCGCTGGAGCGGCCGTCGGTAGAGCCGCTGCGCGCGAGCTCGTTGGCGACGAAGAGCAAGTTTTCGGGGGGCGCGAAGCCGTCGGTCACGGCGACTTTGGCAAGGTCCCCCACCGCATCGCGGCAGTGTTTCATCTTCTTCGGTTCGGCAGCCACGACCACGGGGACGGCAACGCCGCCCGCGCGGATGCTCTTGGCGAGCTCTACACCGCCCCCGCCTTCGAGATCGGCGTCGGCAATGACGAGCTTCAGTGTTTCACTGGTGCTCGCGGTGACCGCTTCCTCGGCCTTGACGGCAAAGCGAACGTCATAGCCCGCCGTACGCAACACACGCGCGTAGAGCACCCGGCGCCGCCGATCGGCGTCGACGACGAGCGCGCCCCCTTTGGGCGGCGGCGGATGAAGCGAGCCGTCGACCGAAATACCCCTCAGCCGCGGAACGAGCTCCTCGGGCACGGCCAGGCGCGCCACGTCGTCTCCCCCCCAACCGTACATCTCGGGGAATACCAAGTCGTTCAGCTCGGGTGCGAGCCCGATGATGGGCACGTTGGCGAGCCGCGCCATCCCGCGGACACCGAGGCAGCTCGCCTCCGCACCGTCCGACATCATATCGAGGGCGATCGCGACCGGATCATGGGTTTCGAGCCACCCCGTGGCCTCGTCCGGTGTCCGCACCGCATGCATCTCGAGCCCCGATTCCTTGGCGGAAAGGGCAAAGTTATCGATGACCTGCGGATCAGAGATGCCAACGACGAGCAGCGGTCGAGCAGGTTTCACGAGGACCCCCTGGAGCCGAAGAACGGATGGCCGAGCAAACACTTTAGACCAGGACCGCGCTCATTTGCCGCAAAACAACTCACGCAACCAGCGCGTGCGACGACCGACGAGGGGCAACTGCAGCACATACCCAACACCGGAGAACGAGCATGCCCCGCGATCTCACCGACCGTCTCGAAGAGTTGAAGCGCGACATCGAACGACAGGACGAACGCTGGGCGGAAGTCGAAACGCAAATGCACGCGCTCTCCAAGATCGGTGTCGTCGTCTCGCGGCACGTCGTCGACGACATCGACGAGGCGTTCAGCGCGTCGTCACGTGCCGAGCTTTCTCTCCACCACACATTCTGTTGAACGGAAGGAGTCGATTCATCATGGCAGTCATCGATGGTCCCGCCATCCCTCAGGGCGGACAAAACACTAGGAACGCCGTCGGAGGCAACGACGCGGCGCAAACGTCAGAGGTTCTGACGATCTACCCTGAGCCCGAGGCGCCCGAGGTTGACGCGGTAGTCGGTGCACCGGTGCTTCCCTACCTCACGCCCGACGCGATGCTCGTCTATTGCCAATCACGGCTCACCGGCATCAATACCCAATGCCGCGAAATCATGACGCGGCAAGACAAGAACGCCAAAGCGCAAGCTGCGCTCGGTGACCTTCTGAGCGCGCTTTACAATCATCAAGACGGCTACGAGAAAGACACCGGCGTTCAGCAGAAACTAGCGGAAGCGTACGACCGCGCAATCGAGGCCGTGGGCCGCGACACGCCGCTTGCCGCCCAGCTCACCAAAGATCGAAATCAGTGGCTGACTGCCGGTGGCGACAACAAGGAGGAGATGGGCAGCCTGATCAATGCGACCAAGAACCATCAATCCGAGCTCAACTCCGACGCCGAGATCGACATGATCCGTCTTCAATCGCTCATGTCGCAGCGTCAGACCGCCATTCAGCTCACGACCAACATCGTCCAATCGCTGAACGATCAAGCCAACAAGATCGTCGCCAACATCGGGCACTGACGGCCATGAACGATCACCTCCAAGGGAGCGCCGATCCCGTTCGGCGCCAATCCAACGCCGTCGAAGCACTGAACGCCACCGGCCACCGGCTATTGTCGCGCGATCGCTTTGCCGATGCCGCTTGTGTTTATCGCGCCATGCTGAGCTTTGCTCCCCAAGACGAGCGCGGGTGGCTAGCGCTCGGCGCTTGTCACGAGGGTCTCGGGCAGCGCGAGCTCGCGATACAGCTCTATGCCGCCGGGCGCGCGTTGTCCCGCGGCGGCGGGCGGTGCGATCTTGCCCGTGCGCGCCTCCTTCGCGCCCTGGGTCACCTCGAGCAGGCAGAAGAGGCGGTGTGCCGGGCGCGCCGGCGCGCCCTCGCGACCGACGACCACGAGCTGCTGGCGCTTCTTCGAGCAGAAGAGGCAGTGTCATGACTGCTCCCGTCTCTTCGCCCACGACGGCGCCCGTTCGCCTTGGCCTAGTTCAGCCAGTAACGGCCCTCGCCGCGTCCTCGGACCATGCGCTGTTACCGCCACCCGCGGATGTGACGCGCGCGCAGCTCGAAGATGCCATGACCATGATTTATCTCCTGATCAACGCGCGCGCGAGTGCGGACATGGCCAATGCGCAAGGCCAAATCGCAGCCCGCCAAGCCGTGAAAGACGACGCGTTCAAAGAGCAGCTCGAAGCGCTGCGTCGCGCTGCCGAAGCCGAAGGTGAGGGCAGCAAAGGCTTCTTCGCTTCGCTCGTCGACTTGGTCGAAGACGTCGTGACCAATCTCGTCACGCTCGATTTTGCAGGCGCATTGACAGACCCGTTCAGCGATCTCGAGGACATGTGGAATAGCCCGAACTTCTGGAAAGACCTCGAGGCCGGAGCGGGATTCATCGCCAAGGCCGCTTTGGTCGCCGGAGGCATAGCCGCAACCGTGGCAACCGCCGGATCGGCAGGTCTTCTCGTGGCCGGAATTGCGATCGCGCTATCCGCCAGCGGCACAGTCGTCCAAGAAACGGATTGCCTCGACGGCGTTTTCGGCGAAGGTGCTTCCGATTGGATTGGTCTCGGCATGCAGGCGACTGGCGCAGTCATCTGCGCCGCCAGCGCTGGGGGCCTTGGTGGCACCGCCACGAATACCATCGCGACGGCGACGGAAGTAGGCGGCGGCGCGACGAAGGTCGTCACAGCGTGCGCGCACGCGCGAGTCGCCGAGTTCGAGGGAGACGTGGCCGATGCCGAGGCGGACGCGTTGGCAGCGCAGCATCGCGGTGAGCAAATGACACGACTGGTGGAATGGTTAATCGACGGGATTCGCGAGACAGACAAGTCCCACCAGCGCGCCAAAGAAACCCTCGGCCAAGCGATCAACGAGCACGACCAAGCCCAGCAAGCGGCCGTCTTTACCAGCGGAAGGCAATTGTCATGAGCATCGAAGCACTAAGCAGAATGAGTCATCCGATCCATCCGCACCTTGCCGACGATGAACTGATGCGTTCGACGGAAGACACATCGGGTCCATCATCGACCGTCGAGGTCGACCCCGGAACATCGGACCTTCTCGTCGGCGGGGATATGAGCGCTCAAATCGCCGCCCTGGTGATTCGCAGCGCGCATAACCAGCGTACGGCGAACAGAGATATCCAGGTGGCCGAGGAAATGGCCGTCGAACGATCCGAGCAGCAACAAGTCGCGGCGCTCCACCAAAAAGCTGACGACATCCGTATGGCAGGCTTGATTGACGGCGCCGCAGGAACGGCCAGTGGGCTCTTCACGATGGGGGGAGGGTTCACCGACGACAGCTTGGAAAAGGCAACGTTCGCGGGCGCAGACAAAATCAGCGATGCGAGCGGCAAGGCGCTGGGCGGCATGTTGAGAGCCGACCAAGCCGATGATGAGGCCAACGCCACAGCCCATGAACACGAAGCAGCACACCATCGCCGCAATTTCGATGCGGCGCGCGACGCAGCCGGCGAGGCGCAAGACTTGCTCGAGAGCGCGCTCGATTTCTACAAGGAGAGCCAACAGAGCGCGGCGGAGACTACCAAGAGCAGTATCGGACGTAGCTAAAGGCGACAGCCGCGCCCTACTCGTCCGCGGCGCCCTCGGGCGGAAACTCTTCCAGCGCTTGACGAATCGCATCCGCCACACGCGCTCGATTGGCATCGCTCCACCCGAGGAGCACCGTGGTCGCTTCGACCACCGCGACCCAGCTGTCCGCTTCTCGCCGCATGGAGCGCACGAGCTCGATCACGACGTCGAGCTGAACGCGCCGCTTGATCGCCGAAGGCAATCCGAGGTGCACTACCCGCGCGCAATCGGCATACGCGGCCTCCAGCGCGGACCGGGAGGTGCTGCGGATGGCTTCGTGAGCGCGCTGCGCGAGATGAGCCACGCGCGCGATGTGGCGCGCATGGGCGCCATCGAGATTCCACGCGGCGTGCGCCCGTTCGATGCACGCTTGCAGTTTCGGGGAAGCCGCTCCAGACCGCTGGGCCTCCTCGAGCGCCGCTGAGAGCGCGCGCGCCTTGGCCATCCACGCGGGCGCGCCTCGTTCGAGGGGCCCCACATCGGCGGTCGCGGGCTCGGATGTTTCGAGGCGACCGAGATGCGGCGTTTTGCGATTGCCGGGCTTGCTCTTGCGCAGATCGCGGCCGGGAGAGGCTGCAAACTGCGGGACGCGCGGGGTGCCGAGATTCTTTTGCCGATCCGCAGAGGCGCCGGCAATTTTACGACCCTTGCCGTCGAGCGCGTCTCCTACGGAGCGACCCGGCGGCGGTAGCGGGAGAGTTCGACGGAAGTCCGACATGAGCGTGGCTGGAACATCCCCTCTGTCCCGCAGGATACCGTTCTCGGCCGTCATTGGTCGAGAATGCCGCAAACGAGCACGCCGTCCTGCGGCCCGACCGCCAGTCGACGCGTCGAGCGTGCGTGACGCAAAGCGGCTTACGTCGAGAGAATTTGGCTAATTTCGCCTTCCATCGCCCCGGGGTGCACCTGCTTGGCGAGCGCGAGCTCTTTCACGAGGAGGCTCTTGGCTTGGTCGAGAAGGCGGCGCTCGCCGAAGGACAAGTCCTTGTCGAACTTCAGCCGGGACATGTCGCGCAGGACCTTGGCGATCTCGTACGGCGATCCGCTCTTCAGCATCTCGGTGTACGCCCGGAAACGTCGGTTCCACGGCTGCACATCGACGGCGATCTCCTGTGCCTGGAGCACGCCCAGCACCTTATCCGCCTCTTTCCTGCTCATGATGCGGCGCAGACCGACGTGCGCTGTTGCCCGCAGGGGGATCATTACCTTTAGCCCCGTGTCGATGATGCGCAGCACGTAAAACAGGTTTACCGAACCCCCGAGGTCCCGTTTCTCGATTCCAGTCACTTCACCCACGCCATGAGCAGGGTGTACCGCCATGTCTCCCACCTGAAACGACGCGTCGGCGTGCTGCGCGATTTCGGTCTCCATCCGGATTCTGTCTCCTTGCTGCGGGAACGTCGCCAGAGCCGCCCGAGGGGCAGCTCGTTACCCATCGCGCCATTTGCGCTTCCGCCGCAAAGCTGGTGCGCCACGCTTTGCTCGAGTCGACGAAGGAAGTTCTATCCTGACGCACTCGAGCCGATCAATTCCCTTCCGGCGGCGACAATGTGTTGATTGGTATGAAATCACCTACGCGGGACGGCTAACGAGCCATTTCGTTCGAGCGCCCAGGACCCGTCTCGCGAGCGGTATGCGTCAATGTCTGGACGTTGAACAACTCGTCTTCGCAGCGAACGCGTCGGACAAATCGGCGGAGACAAATGTCGCGCATCGTTCAAGCGCTGCACGCTTGCTGATTCGAATGTCGTCGCGCGACGCGCACGCAGTGGTGTGCAGCGACGATCCGCTGCGCCCTGCGCCACCCGACGCCGGCCATGTTCCTACGTGTTGGAAGATTCGAGCTCGTGGCCGATCAGCTTCGCGCCGTCGAATTCCCTAACGTCGGATGTGACCGTCCGCTTCCGGCGCTAGCCGTTGATACGACTTTGCCTGAGGCTGGACGGCGTGCCTGCTCCGTCCCATGCGCACGACTGCCTCAGGGTCTCGACCATGCCGTCGAGCGCGGCCGCGCCGTCAGTCGTCGGTATCGTCCCCGCCGGTGATGGCGAGGTGCCGACTTGCATTGACGATTTCCTTCAGCTCTTTTCCGACCTTGAAGAAAGGCAGGCGCTTGGCCGGCACCGGCACCGGCTGTCCGGTCCGCGGATTGCGACCGCTGTAGGGCTTGTAAGGGCGCACGGTAAAGCTACCGAATCCTCGAATCTCAATGCCTTCGCCGCGCTGCAACGCTTCTGTCATGGCGTCGAAGAGGCAATTGACCACGAGCTCCGCGCGAGCCTTCGTAAGATCGCCTCTGGCAGCGATGGCATCGATAAGTTCGCTCTTCGTCATGCCGTCCTCCCGGGCAGACCTCCCACGATTTTCTTAAGCTCGCATTGCAAGCCCAGGAATGTCAACGCCTTTCCCGTGGCGTTTACAGGGCCCCGCATTTGACGGTGTTCGCCATCGGCTGCGGCCGATCTTTTCCGTCGAGGGAACAATGGGATGGCGCGCGTTGCAGCGAAGTGACCCATCACCTTGAAATGATTGCATAGAGGGCCGGATTCGCCGGCCGGCAACGGTCATTGCGAGCGGGCTCGAGCGATGGGTTCGGCGGGCTCGAGCGCGACGGCGTCGATGAATAGTTTGCTCCCGCCTCGCGCCGTGACTTCGAGCCGTGCGCGGTCGGCCAAATTGACGAACTGTTCCGTCAGGGTAGAGCAATTCAAGTCTTTGCGGTTCGACGCGAAGGTCCAGGTCGCGAGCGGTGGTGTGCCGGGACCCGCGCGCAGAACGAAACGCGCCGTCACGTCGCCGATCGCAGCCACGTGCAGAGCCACGCGAAAGGTCTCTTGGGCTGGGACCGGAAAGGAGATGGCGCCATCGAAGGGTCGGTCCGGCGCGCTGTTGATGGCAAGAAGCCGCGCGCCCCAAGCGCACGTTCCATGCGCGAAAACGGGCTCGAAGGAGCCGCCCTGTTGGCGGATCGGAGGCCATTCGGCTTCCGCCTCGAAGCGATACGGATGGGGCACCGGCCCCGGCGCCCAGGGAACCAAAGTGGGGCCCGATGCGTCGCGTCCTTCGTACAAGTAGCGGTACGCGGTGGGGCGTCCGAGTCGTTCCCAGACCAGGCGATCCCGATCGTCGCCGTATTCGCGGACGACGACGAGCGATTTCTCCGCGTCGCGCGCGTCCGGATCGTAGGCGAGGTTGAAAGCGTGATCGGTGCCGACGAAGAGAAGACCGCGCTCGATTTTCGCGTCGGTCAACACCTGTGGCTCGAAGAAGGGCCGTCCGCCCTCGCGATCGCGCAGCATGAGATGCTCGAAGACGGCATGCACGCCGAAGCCCGCGACACAGCACGCCGCCAGCACCCCAGAGGCCAGCGAGAGATCGATCCGCGCGAAACGCGCGCGCAGCCGCTCGACCAAAAGACCGACGGATGCAGCAATGAGCACGTGCTCGAGCGGCAGAACGTCGGCGAAAAGGCGGGCTCCGCCTCCTGCGTAGCTCGCGTCGAAATAGAACGGAAGATAGACGAGGAAGATGGCGCCCACCGCGGCGGCAAGGGCCAAGGTGCGCTGCGGGTCGACCCCGGTCAGGAGCACCGCGTCGCGGTCCGCTGGCGGGTTTGGGCGGCGCGCCCGCGCCAGAAAAGGCGCGGCCAGCGCCAAGAGAGCGATCGGCTCGACATTCACGACATCGATGAGATGCATACGAAGGCGTCGCAAAAAAATGGTCGCGGCCGCGAGGGCATCGAGTCCGTTCGGTAAGATCGCGGCCACGTAGCTGCCGTGCTCGTGTAGGCACCCGATCCCCGCTCCGAATCCATAGCGGAAACACCCGGGAGGTCCGTCGGCAACGTCGTAGTAGGCAGATTGCGAAGGGAGGAAGTAGGAGCCGGTCACCGCATGCTGCTGCAAAATGAAAAGAGCGACGGGCAGCAGCGCACCACCTGCGAGCGCGAGCCGCGCGTTGGCTCCGACCTTCAGCGAAAGAAAGAGAATGGTGGGCAAAAGCGCGACGGCCGACATCGGCCGCGTCGCGAAAAGCCACCCCCATAACGCGCCTGCGAGTGCGGCTTTGACCCGCCGCTCGGTGGCCGACTCGGCGTCAATCGCGCCGAAGGCGAAGGTCAGCGAGCCGGCGAACAAGAGCGCGGCCCACCCGTGCGACATCGTGTCGGCGGTGTGGTAGCGCAAAGTCGCACAGATCACGGAAAGGGTGGCTGCGAGACGCGCGATGTCCTCTCGCCCACCGATGGCCTTGGCCAGTCCGTAGGTCGCCGCGACGAGCAGCGCGGCGAGCAGAGGCCCAATCCAAAGCGGCACCCCGAAGACAAATCCGAGCGCCAGTACGAGCGGATACCCGGGCGGAAAAATGACCCCCAGGCGCGGCGCGTCCGACGCGCCGCCGAGGAGCAAGAAACGGCCGCGAACGGACGCCGTCGGTTCCTCGATGGGCCAGGTGACGTGGCCTTCGGCGAGAGCGCGCGCTTCGAGCCAATAGCTCGTCGCGTCGATGATGCGCGGCCCGCCACGCAAGTAGTAGTGCACGTAGCCCGCCGAGAGCGCGAACGCGAGCAGCGCGAGAATTCCGAGGGCCACCGCCTTCGGGGCACGAAACAGCGCGGCGAACGCTCGGCGTCCCTGCCAGATCAAAATCAGTCCGATCGCGAGCGCGGCAGCGGACGGCACGTCCGGGGGCGGTCCGAGCGCACGAAACCCGTTTTCCATCACTGGCTCTCCACTGCCCAGACGTGGTGGTCGACCCAGTCGCCCGTCTCCGGCGTCACCGCGACGCGGACGAGACCGCGCGCGTGCGGCACTTCGACGGCGGCTTCGCGCCACCCTTCCGCCCTCTCGAATTGGAACACGCCGATCGGTTCGCCGTCGATCTTGACGCTGGCGGTGACGTCATGCTCCGGCGCGGTGCGCGCGATGATGCGGATCTTCTTGCCCTCCGCCAACCGCAATTGAAATGTCTCCGACCGGCCGCGCGGAATGCGCCTGCCGGCGTCGAACATTTCGCGTTGTCCCGCCGCGACATCGCCGAGGACCTTGGCGTCGACGAAACCCGCGCTCGGATGGGGGAACTCGTAACCGTGCTCGCGTTCGCTGACGAGATCCGCGACGTCGAGCTCGTCGATGACCTGCTCGACCGGTGAGAGCGTGTGCGGTTGTGCGCTCTGGCCGAGGGCATGCCAATCGGCGCGGTAGATGACTTTTTCCGCGCCGCCGCAGATGACGTTGCCGCGCACCGGGACTTCGAACAGCCGCCGCCCGAACCAAGTCGGCAGATCGCCCCACCAGGATGGATAGATGGCAAAAACATCGGGCCGGTCGCGCGGTGCCACCCGCTCGATGAGCTCCAGCGTTGCGCCGAGCCCGTGGATTCCGGCGCGCGCGAAAGGCAAGTCGTGATAGCCGCCCAATCCGATGAGATCGAGGCCCGGTAAATCCGACGCATAGAGGAGCGCGCCAGCGTCTCCCATGAGGACGCGCTTGGGTCGCGGCGTCATTTCGCGCAAAACGCGACCCGCCGTGATGTGCTGATCGCGGATGTTGCGGCTCGCTCGACCGAAGAACCAGATTTGATCCCGCATCTTCGGTTCCTGATGAATGACGAAAAGCGCGATGAGACCCAGAAGCGCCGCGGCACGCGCCGCATGAATGGCGTAAACGACCGCCGGCGCGCGCGTTCCCGTACTGCGAGGCGGCGCGAGAATCTGTGCCACGCCGAGCGCGGCGAGCAGGAGGAGCCAGGCAACGGCTGGCATCGTGTAGCGCTCGTTCTGCCAGCGCACTTGTCCATTGGCCGCGACGACGACGAGCCACGACGCTATCGAGCCCCACAGCGCGAGCGCCACGAGACGCGTGCGAGGAAAAACGACAGGCACGAGCGCCAGCGCCGGCACGATGTACCCGTAGGGCAGCGCGTCGGAGAAGTGGTACTCCGTGTTGCGAAAGACGACGTATTTCAGGAGAAATAGGTATTCGTCGAGTTTCTCCTGCGCCGTCATGTACGGGTTGTAGAAGATGATCTTGACGATAGAGCCACTCGCCGCGAACTCGCCGGTGAGCCAGCGGTTGGTCAGCGCTTGCACCACGATCACGGCCGTCGGGGGAAGGGCGGTGCGTGCGAGTTGCACGAGAGCGGCCCGCCGGCCGCGGCGCCGACGCACCACTTCCGCCACCATGAGTCCGAGCGCAGCAATCGACGTCGCCCCTTCCGGCCTCGTCAGGTAGAGCGCGGCTCCCCAAAGGCCGAGCGCCCAGTCGCGCCAGCCCGGTGCCTCCGTCGAAGTTGCGACGCGCTCTACCTGATCGAGCGCGATCACGAGCGCACCGCTCCAAATGCCGAGGAAGAGCGCCACTTCCATGCCGCTGAAGAGCGACCAGTCGAGCGCTCCGATGGCAAAGATGGCCGGAGGGCACAAATATTTCGCCCACGCAGGTTGTCCCGCAAAGAGCCGCTGGCTCGCGAGCAGAAACGCGAACACCGATGTGCACGCCACGATCCCGGCCCAAATCATGAGGCTCGCGTCGCGAAAGCCGGCCAAGTACCCGGCCGCGAGGACGAACGGGTAGAGCAGACTCGTGTTCCCGCTCGAGTAACCGTTGCCGATCGACCACTGGAACGGGAAGCCACGCGCCGTCGCGCGCGCGTAGTCGAAATGGATGAACACGTCGTCGAGCGGGGCGGACCATTCCCCCCCCGTTTGGCGGAGCATGTAACCGTAGAAAGTGCGCGCCGCGGCAAACGTCATCGCCGCGGCAAATACGAGGTAGATCGCGCGGTCGACGGCTCGCACCGGGCGAGGCTTGTAGCACGCGACTCGCACCGACTGCAGCGGAGCCGCTCTCATTCAGGTAACCAGCGACGTCGCGCCGTTGCGGCTCGTCGGTCGAGCGCTCCCACAGCGACCGCGGCCGCCGAGGCGACGATGTGTGTGTCGTCGAGGACGGAGCTCGGCCATCGATCCCGATCGGCCCAACGTTTCCGTGGCGTAGCGCTGACGCGACGCGAGTTCGCACGAAGAGCGATACGAAAAACTGGCAAGTCGGCTGGCCGGGTGTAGTTTTTCAGTCCGAGGTGGGGCGAAAATTCAAGTGGGTCGATGGGCCGGCGAGGGCGCGGTGACGGCGGTCCATGAAGATCACCGTGATCGTCTTGGCCTCGCTGATCATTAAGGGAGAGGACGTCATACTAGGAAATAGTAAACTATGCTTACTACCCAGACAGATAGAGCATTCCTTCCCCCAGCTTCTCGGAGCGGAGAGTTTCAGCGGACGATGCGTTGGTTCATCGAGGTCTCATCCGGGAATCCAACAGGGCCCGCGGAGCAATGGGTCGTGGAGGCGTCGCAATGGCAGCCGGCGCTTCAGGCGGCGCGTGCTCTGCGAGGCGAGCCCGTGGAGACGACGGGATTCTCGATCGAGCTTCTCGAGGACGGCTTTCGCGTCATCGATCCCGCGACGCTCGTGCGTTACGTGGTGCGGCGAGCACCTGACGCCACGCCCCTTTCGACGCCGAGTACGCCCATCGCGCAGAGCACGGCGAAGCCCGTCGGCGCGAGCGATGGAGCTGCGCCTCCCGAGCCGCCGAAAACTGCCTCCGTAGGCTCCTCGCGGACGCCTTCCACCGCGCCGCCGGCCGTGAGTGCCGCGGGAGCGGCGTCCCCGAGCGCCAGCGCGCCCGCAGCCGACATGTCCGGCATGACGCAAGCGGAGCGGATCGCGGCGATGCTTTCGGTCGATCCCGCGCCGAGCCCTTCGCGCGCACCTCACGCGCCGAGCGGTGCACCGAAGAGCGGCGCGCCGAAGAGTGGGTCCCCGAAAAGCAGTCCGCGCTCCGTCCCGGCCGCGTCGGGCCGTAATGGCGGGCAGCCGAGTCGACCTTCCGGATCGCCCGACGGCGCGACCCCGTCCGCATCGCCTGTAGCGTTACGCGCGCCGCAGGGCGCGGCGCTGCGCGCGCCCCGGGCGGCCGCCATCGCCGTTCCCGAGTCGCCCCTTTCGTCCCCGGCTCCGTCGGCAGTGCCCGAGCCGCCGGCCGCCGAAGCTGTCGTCGTCGAGCCTGCGCGCGCAGTGCAGGTCGTGGTTCCCGCCGCGCCCGAGGCAAACCCAGCGATCATACAGCCGCCTCCCCCGCGCATGATCACGCAGCCGCCGACGGCGCCCGTGGTCCAGTCACTCACCGAGCTGCAAGCGCTCGTGCGCCCCAGCGCGCCGCCGCGCCCCGTGTCCCAGCCCCCGCCCGCGCCGGCGGCACACGCTGCACCGCCCGAGGCCACGAACGCGGCGCAGAGCTCGCCCCCTGCCATCGTGGCGCACGCGCCGCAGGCGTCTGTCGCCGACGCGCCGCTTGCGTCGAGCGCGCTTGCACCGCCGAGCTCGCCGCCCGAATCGCTGCCTCTCGCAGAGTTACTGTTCCAGCGCAGCGAAGACCCGTCGGCGGCATCTCCGCTGACATACCGCGAGGCCGCCTGGGCGGTGCCGGAAGGCACGTCCATTGGATCAGCGGTGCGATTGCTGGCGGGGATGTTCGAAGGGGTTCGTGCCGCGCTCGCGGGCCTCAAGCCGGGCAAGCTCGTTTACATGGCGATTTTCGACCATCACTTCGTCGGAAAACCGACGCGCCCGCCCCTCGCCACCCTCACCTGGAAAGATTGGAAAGATCAGGGGCAGGGACCGGAAATCCGTCGCCAGGGCGAGCCTCGAACGAGCTTTCAGCCGCCGCCGATGTCGAATTCGTTCATCCCTGCGGCCGTCCCGCAGCCTCCGACGGCGATGCCCCAGGTCCAAGCGCCGGCCCCGAGCGCTGCGCCGCCGCCCGCAGCCGTAGAAGCCGCTGCACCTACCGCGGTCTCCGCGCCCCCTCCTCCGGCCGTGGTCGTCATCGCTCAGGAAGCGTTGCCGATGGCCCCCCCCGCCGTGCAGGCTCCCGCGGTCGTTCGTGCCGAGCCTGCTCTGCCCGAGGCGCCCGTTCAAGCTGCCGCGCAGGTACTACCTGCCGCGCCTGCGGCGGCGCACAAGCTCGTCGTCGTCCCCGAGCCCGTCACGCCCCTGCCGATCATGACGCCAGAGGTCGCGCCGGCGCCAGCATCAGCATCGCCCCCCGCGGTTCGCCTCTCCGGCGTCGAGCTCATCGCGGATCTGTTCGAATGCATGCACGATCTGCACTTTCTCCCCGATGCATTGGCGGGAGCGGATTTCGTGCTGAGGCTCATGCTCGACAAGCTGCCGAGCGCCGTCGCGCTCGTTCATTTTTACGATATCGATGCCCGCGAGTTCGTGGTGATGCGGGCGGTGGGCGCGGGCGCGGCGAAGGTCATGCAGATCCGAACCAACGAGAAAGAGCCGCTCATCGCCGAGGCAATGCACAAGCGTCGCGCCGTGGTCCTCGATGACGCGACGGCCGATCCGCGCGCGCAGAACGGTCGCTGGGCGCTCATCGGCGAGCCGCCGCGGTCACTCGTTTGCGCGCCGGTCGAAGAGGGAGGGCGGTTCCTCGGGCTGCTCGAGCTGTCGAATCCGCTCGATGGCCAGCCTTTCAGCGAAGGTGACGGTCACGCCATTACTTACATCGGCGAACAGTTCGCGGAGTTTCTGGCAGCGCGAAGCATCGTCCTCGATCCGGAGCGCATCGGCGACTGAGCCGCGGCTGGCGGCCGGGGGTTTCTGGCTGTAATCCTGGTTCGTGGCGGAACGAAGCGCGGCCCCGTTCGACGGCGCTCATAAGCGGGAGCGGCATTTCGTCTTTCTTTGGGTACCGGCCATCGTCGTCGGGGTGTTGGTGCTCGGTGGGGTGACCTTCCGCACCACGTTCCAAATCGAGAAGCTCCGTCAGCAATCCGTGGTCGAGGCGACCCTGTCGGTCGCCAACGAGAAGGTCGATCGGCTCGACAAGCGCATCATCGAGGAGGACACGGTCGTTCTCGCGGTCGCCGACGTCGCCGCTCTTACGTCGCGCTGGCTTCCCACCGCTGCGCGCGAGACGCCTACCGTGCGCGCCATCCTGGTGCTCGATGCGCAGGGGCCATCGCACGATGTGCTCGCGTTTGCCTCTCAGACGGGAGGGGGCCCGGAGGACGACGCTTTCCGCCGCCTTTTGGTGCAGCGCATCTACCCCGATCTATCGCTGGGCGAGCCCTTCGACGAGCTGCGCCATCTTCATCGCGTCTACGGAGGCCAGAGTTACCTCATCAGCTACGCGCTCCGCACGAACGGCCCGCGCGCCTACCTCGTCGTCGCGTGGCACGACGTGCCGCGCATCGTGCACGAGATCTTTCCGCGACTCCTTCTCGATACCGCCGGATCGTCGCGCGTCAACGTCATCGACGAAGACGGACGTCTCATCTACGGCCTGCCCATGCGCGGCGGCGATTTCACGGTGGGACGGCGCTTTCCCACGACGCTCTACGGCTGGCGCCTGCAGGTGGCTCTGACGTCGGCCCAGGAGCTCGGTGCCCGTGTGGAGCGCCGCAAGCTCTTGGAGATGCTGATGGTCGGCCTCTCGTGCGCCGTGATCGTGGCCGGAATGGCCGTCGTCATCGTGGCCGCCGAACGGGAGCGGCGTCTCTCGGCTTTGAAAAGCGATTTCGTGGCCAACGTTTCGCACGAGCTGAAGACGCCGCTGTCTTTGGTACGGATGTTCGGCGAGCTCTTGCTGAGTGGGCGCGTGGCGAGCGATGACAAGCGCCGCGAGTATTTGCAGATCATCGTCACCGAAAGCGAGCGCTTGACGGCGCTCATCGAGAACGTGCTCGATTTTGCCAAGTTCGAGCGCGGCAAATCCGCTTTCGATTTTTACGAGGGCAACGTCGGTCAAGCGGTGGTCCGCGCCGTCGACGTTTACAGATACAGGGCGGAGCGGGAAGGGGTGGAGGTCGAGGTATCCATCGATCCCCATCTGCCTCCGGTCATGTTCGACGAGAAGGCGCTCGAGCTGCTCCTCATGAATCTGCTCGACAACGCCCTCAAATACGCGAAGGACGGCAAAAAGGTCACCATCGATGTGCGCGCCGGCACGAGCGAAATCGCCATCCGCGTGAGCGACAAAGGTCCCGGCATTCCGCCGCACGAGCGCCGGCGAATCTTCGAACGCTTCGTACGCGGCAAGGCCGGCACTGAAAAGCAGATCCGCGGCAGCGGCATCGGTCTCGCCCTCGTCAAGCACATCGCGGAAAGTCACGGCGGCAGCGCGTGGGTCGAGTCCGAACCTGGCCAGGGGAGTACCTTCGTCACGACGCTCCCCTTCGCCAAACGAGCGCTCGAAAAAGCAGTGATGCGCAGCGACCCTCTGGCGCCCTGAGCGGCCGAGCACCGGCCGTCAGTGCAGAGGCTCGTCGGCGGGCTCCAAATCTTCCCCCTCATTTGCTGAATGCGGCGTGCTGTCGGCGGGCGCGGCGGGAAGAGCAATCGCGTCGAGCGCCTTGTCGAGCGGGGCGCGCTCGTCGTCGAAAATGGTGCGCTCGACCCGGGTTAGCATGCGATCGCCGTCGAGCTTGAGGCTGAGCGGGTCGATGAAAACGCCGTTGCGCTTGGCGCTGAAGTGCAAGTGGGCACCGGTGGAGCGACCGGTCGACCCCACGTAACCGACGAGCTGCCGCGTTTCGACGCTCTGCCCGGTGGCGAGGCGAGGCGCGAAGCGGGAGAGGTGCGCGTAGCCGGTGGTGATCCCATCGGCGTGTCGGATCGTGACCAAATTGCCGCTCGGCCCGCTGTCGCCGACCGATTCGATGCTTCCGTAGCACGCGGCGAAAACTGGCGTCCCCGCGTCGGCAGCGAAGTCGACGCCGTTGTGCGGCATGACCACGTGCAAGATGGGATGCATGCGGTGCATGTTGAAACCTGACGAGATCCGGCCGAACGGGATGGGGCGCCGAAACCCGCCTTTATACGGCTGGCGGCCTTTGGCGTCGAAGTAGCCTTCGTCTTTGCCTCCGTTTTTGCCGTGATAGTGGTAGACGCGGAGCGACGGCGCCTCGTTGTCGTTCGACACGTATTCCACTGCCGGCGCATCGATGAAGCGCGCGAAGACGCCGAGCGCCGTCTCGTAGTCGGCGATGAGCCGGAGGCGTGTCCCCGCGTGCAAGTGCGATATCTGCGCCCGCCCCTCGAGCGCATCGTCGAGCAGGTCGATGAGACTGGGATCGAGGCCTACCGCCTGGAGCGAGCCGGCCAAGTCGTTGCCGATCACCACCGCCGTCGCGAGGCGTCTTTTTTCGACGTGCAGGTCGAGCCTCTCCGCGGCGAGGACGCCGTCCGCGTTCTCGCGCGCTTGGTAGATCTCCGTCGGTCCAGCTTGGTACTCGAAGGCGCGCAAACGGCGTGAGGCTGGCTCCATTGCCACGACGAACGTGTCTTTGCGCCGTGGCCGATCGAATTTGCGAATCGGAGTGAGCACGCCGAGCAAACGGTAAATCTGGTTCGGCCCGAGCCCCGCGTCGCGCAGAGCGTCGACGAGGGGACGGCGATCCATCGTCGCCTCGACGAGCTTGATATCCGGCGAGTTCGCCAGCTGATTGACGCGCCACGGGCCCGCCATGGGAGCCGAAGCAATGAGCGGCGCGGGCGGTCCCGCGGTGACCGGCGGCGCACCCACCGATGCCGCTGAACGCGCGGGCTCGGGCGTCGTGGTCGTCGCGGGAGCGGTCGTTGCGCGTGGCGTCCGCTCGAACGCTTTGAGGAACGCGGCGACGACGGTCTCTGCGCGCCCTGGCTCGGCGGCGATGAGACCGGCGAAGATGAGGGCCATCGCCGCGAGCCCAACGGCGAGGCCAACCAGCGCTCTTCGGCTGGGCGAAGATGCCCCACCTTGTGGGTTGGGGTCGGTACGAGTCGCCTGCCCCGGCGTCGGCGAATCGAGCATGACATCGAGGATGGGAATGGAGGCCAGGCGGTCGCGGGTCTTTTCCTCGACCTCGTCCTCCTTTTCCTCGGGAGGTGCGCCGTCCGTCGAGCTGGGAGGCTCGACACGCGCTCTACCATCCACATCGCCCGGATACGCCACGTCGGGGAGAGGGCCTAGCATGCGCCGAAACTCGCTCGCAAGGTCCGCCGACTCGCGGCCGATATCCTGGCGAGCGTCGAGCCTGGTCCCCTTCGCACGCCGGCCCGATCGAGATGTCGCTTGCAATCGCGATCGGCGGTATTCTAGGCGGCCATGGACGAGCGCATCAAAGGGCTTCTGGTGCGAGGACGCGAGCACTACCAGAAGCGGGAGTTCGACAAGGCCGACTACCTCCTGCGCGAAGTCGTCGAACACAGCGACAGCTACGCGGATGTGTTCGATATGCTGGGGATCATCGCCCATTCACGAGGGGACCTTCACGCTGCGGCGCGCTACTTCGAGCGGGCCGTCGCGCTGAACTCCGCTTACACCGAAGCTCTCCTGAATCTCGCCGTAACCTACAACGATCTCGGTCGCTACGAGGCTGCCCGCCAGATCCATTCCAAAGTCCGCAAGCTTGGCAACGTGGGGCCGGTGCAAATCGATCCCTTTGCGCGCGGCAAGATCGCCAACATGCATGCCGATCTTGGCCAGGCCTACGCCGAGGCCGGCATCGTGCACGAGGCCATCGAGCAATATCTCAAAGCCGTGCAGCTCTGCCCTTCGTTTGCCGATTTGCGCACCCGGCTCGGCACGCTTTACCGCGACGCCGGCGATCTCCAGCGCGCTCGCGAGCAGTACGAGGCCGCCAAGATCGCCAACCCCAAGTACGTGCCGGCCCGCGTGCTCTTGGGTGTCACGCTGTTCTCGCTCGGCGACTCGTCGGCCGCGGTGGGCGAATGGCGCGAGGTCCTCGAGATGGATCCCGACAACAAGAGCGCGCAGATGTACGTGCGCATGTGCGACACCCAAGCTCAGGCGGCACGCGCTCGCCCGAGCCAGCAACCGCCGCCCCAGTAACGTCCCTCAGCGCGCGGCGACTGCTTCCACATCGAGCTCTTGTTCGGTGACGTCTTTCATCGCCGGCACGTCGCGGTCGAACACCTCGCCCAACATCGCGAGGCTCAGCTTGGCGACGTCGCGTACGCTCGGCGCGCCGCCCGTGAGAGCCGCAATGGACGTGACGCCGTGATCGGCGATCCCGCAGGGCACGATCAGCTCGAAGCCCGATAAATCGGTGGTGATGTTGAGGGCAAAACCATGGAGCGTGATCCAGCGCGAAAGGCGCACGCCGATGGCGCCTATTTTCGCGGCGTCTTGCGCATGTTCCTCGCCAGGCCACGCGGAGGGTGACGCGCGATCGACCCAGGTACCTATCTTTCCCGAGAGTCGCCCGGCGCCGATGCTGAAGGCGTGCACCGTGCGCACCATCACCTCGGCGAGGTCATTGACGTAGCGGCGCACGTCGCAGCGATCGGGTTTCAGGTCGAGGATGGGATACACGACGAGCTGGCCGGGGCCGTGGTACGTCACGTCGCCGCCGCGCCCGGTCTCGACGAGATCGATGCCCCGCGCGACGCGCGTGGTTTCGGGCAAGAGGATGTGCTCGCGCTTGGCGCCGCGCCCGAGCGTGATCACCGGTTCGTGCTCGAGCAGCAAGATCGTGTCGTCCACGCGCTTTTGGTGGCGCGCCTCGGCAAGGTTTTGCATGAGCGCGTGAATCGGCTCGTAGCGGCGCCGCCCGAGCCAGAGCGCGCGGAGCGGGCGCGATCGATCGTCACTCATGCGGTCCTCTCGGTTCGCCGCAAATCGCGCGAGCTTGCTCGGCGCACTATTCTGGAACGGGTTCGCCGCGGTCGCGTCGCGCTTGGCGGAAATCTTCCAGCCCGGTATTGAATTCGCCCGCCATGTCGGGATCGAACTGCGATCCCGCGCAACGGTCGATTTCTGCGGTGGCAATCTCGTGCGGGAGAGCTCGGCGGTAAGCGCGGTCGCTCGTCATGGCATCGTAGGTGTCGGCCACGGCGATGATGCGCGCCATGATGGGGACGTCTTTGCCCTTCAAGCCGATTGGATAACCGCGTCCGTCCCATCGTTCGTGATGGAGGTGTACGCCGGGGATGAGCGGATGCAAAAACTTGATGGGGTCGAGGATGTCGCGCCCGAAACCGGGGTGCTTTTTGAACATCTCGTACTCCTCGCCGGACAGCTTGCCGGGCTTGTTCAGATTGAGCACGCACCCGATCTTTCCGATGTCGTGCATGAGCGCGCTCTGGCGCACGATTTCCACGTCCTCGGCCGAGAAACCGAGGCGAAGCGCGAGGTAGGTCGCATAAAGCGCGACGCGGTCGGAGTGCCCCGCGGTATAGCGATCCATTTTGTCGATGGCCTTGGCGAGGCCTTCGATGGTCTGCTGAAATGTCGCTCGGAGATCCTCGTAGAGGCGCGCGTTCTCGATGGCGGCCGCCGCGCGCGAGCCGATGATGGCCAGCAGCTTGCGCTGCCCTTCGTTGAACCGTTTGCCGACGGTGACGGAAGCGACGGCGATCCAGCCGCACAGGCGCTGTTTCATGCGCAGGGGAACGGCGGTGAACGATTGCAGCGCCGGTTCGACCGGTCCGGCGAAAAAGCGAAGCCCCTTGGGTCCCTGCTCCACCAATGTCGGATCGGCGGCAAAATGCGCAGCCAGCGCTGCCGGATTCAGTTGCGCGATCTGGGGGTCCATTTGCAAGGCGGGGTTCACGATGTGCTGCCGCGGAAAGAAGCTGCCCTCGCCGTCCTCGAGCCAAGTCGAGAGGAGATCGGCGTGCATCTCGTTGAGCGCGCTGTCGGCCACGGTGCTGAGCACGGCCTCGAGCGACAAGCTGGCGGCGATCGCTTCGCTGACTTTGTAAAGGCCGAGTGCCTCTTTGAGGCGTAAATTTTCGGCCGATAGCCGTTGTTTTTCGAGGCCACGCTGCACGATCATCGTGACTTCTTCGACCTTGAACGGCTTGAGGATGTAGTCGTACGCCCCGCGTTTCATGGCGTCGATCGCCGTCTCGACCGTGCCAAAGCCGGTCATGATGACGGTGAGTGCGTGAGGGGCCACCCTGGTGATCGCTTCGAGCAGCTCCATGCCGCCCATGCGCGGCATCTTGAGATCGCTGATGACGAGGTCGTAGTGGGAGCGCCCTAATTCGGCGAGCGCGCTCGAGCCGTCCTCGGCCGTGCGCACCACATAACCCTCCATGCCGAGGAACTCGGCCAGGATTTCACGAATGAACTTTTCATCGTCGACGACGAGGACGCGCGGGCGTTCCTCGGGAGGGGGACGAAGCGTCATCTCAGAGCACCCTCGCCCCTTTTCTTGTCGTGACGATCCATAGGCATCAGAAAGCAGCCACCCGCTAGATATCTAGCCTACATCACTCGTTTCGCGACATCGAGGGCAAGTGGCCGAGCCGGGTCAAAACGGCGCCCAACTCGCCCGGCAATTCCGACCGGACCTGGATGGTAGAAAGTGTGCGCGGGTGCGAGAAGGAAAGCTCGACGCAGTGCAAGAAAGGACGATCGAGCAGGTACCGTTCTTCGAAGTGGCGGTTGGTGGGTTCATGTCCGCAACGCCGATCGCCGACGATCGGATGGCCATGGTGCGCAAGCTCGCGCCGGAGCTCCGAGACGTTTCCTCGCTCGACGGTCACGTGCAGCAAAGAATGCCCCTTCAATTTTGCGAGGCGGGCGTAGACTGACTTTTTGCCGATACGCCCGCGTTTGGCCATCATTCCTCGCGCGAGCACGAGACATGTGGGACGCGGCGCGAGACGAAGCGGGGCCGGTCCGCGCGACCAGATGGTCAGCCCGCTTGCATCTTCGGGCATCGTCCAGGCCACGCGGGCGTCGCTTCCGGTCGCGGCCTCGCTTCCCACGTGAGCGGGCTTTTCCTCGATGTACAGATCCGCATCTTCGTAAACCCGGCTGAGGGGCGGGGGATCGGCCGGTGTGAGAAGGGCCACCGTCTCGACTTGGTCGGTCAGCGGAATCATATCGACCGGGGCAAGGCGGTCCGCCGCATATCCGAGCCGAGCGAGGTGCGCCAAATCGCGCGCCAAGGTATCGGGGTCGCAAGACACATAGCCGATCACCCGAGGCCTCAGGAGGACCATGCCCTGGCGTACTTCCGGCGCAATTCCACGGCGCGGTGGATTGACGAAGACGGCATCGAACGCGGCGGGAGTTCTGGCGAGCGTCTCGAGCACCCGAGCCGCGTCCCCGACCTGCACCGTGAACTGGGCGAGTCGTTGTTGCTCGGCCGCGCGAGCGGCCGCCGCGGCCGCCGGGGGAAACGACTCCACCAGCGTGACCGCCGCGCCGCTTTGGGCGAGTGAGAGCGAAAGCGCGCCCGAGCCGCCGTAGAGGTCGAGAAGGCGAAAGGACCGAGCCAAGCCGACGCGAGCGAGACCTTCGGCGAGCAATGCCGCGACGCGCGCGGCTTGACCGCGGTGCGCTTGTACGAATGCCCCGTAGCTCGCGAGCTGGTAAGCGGAGCCAACTTCGTCGACCGCCAGCTCGGTCCCCGAAAGCACACGGGTTACACCGCCCAAAACTTGCGGGCTAGCGTCCCGTCGGAAGTTGACGGCCACGCCCAAGATGTCGGCCGATAGGCCGCGAATGACGGTCGCCGTCCTTTGTAGCTCCGCTTCGGGCGGCTCCTTTCCTGCGTTCAGAACGACGGTGACGAGAACGCCGGGACGATTGCCCACCACTTCGCGCAGGTCGAACGCGGAAAGCCGTCCTCCCATCGCTTCGGGGACAAGGCACGCGCCGACGTCGTGCGGTGGATCGGCGAGCACTTTGCGCAGACCTGCGGCGACGATCATGAGGCGCGGACGGAGCACACGGCACTCGGGAATGTCGACGACGACGTGGTCAGGGCGCTTTTCCGATCGCCGGTCATCGTCGCTGCGCGCAAAAAGGCCGAGCGTCGGCCTCGGTTGGCCTGCGGCGTCCGGACTCGCCGATACCATCAGCTTGGCGCGCCGGCGGTAGGCTTCGCGCGGCTCCGCCGGCACCGTCGGCTCGATCGACGGGCGAAGAAAGGGATAAGGCGTCAGCGCGGATCGCAGTCGATCCGCTTTGAACGCCAGCTGAGCGGCGTACGGCAGATGCAGGAGCGGGCAGCCGGCGCACATGGCGGCGTGAACGCAAGAAACCTCGGCGCTGACGACAGACACCCGTGCTCGTCCTCCGTCGCAAAATCGCGACGCTCCCGCTTTAGCGCTACACGTCCGAAGGGGCGAGCAGGCCGCCGAGCCGCCGATCTTTGCGCAACGGATCGTGGTTGCGGAGGAAAATGAGGTTATAGGCGTTGACCGCGGCGTGGGCGACGATGGGTCCGGCGAGGGATCCGGTCAGTAGAAAAAGAAACCCGAAGCACACGCCCACGAGACTCGCCCAGCCTACCCATACCCAGCGGCTCGGGCCGCGCACTTGATGGGCCATGCCGAAGATGAGCGCTTGCGCAAAGACGCCGATGCGCGGCGTGAGAAACCCGCGGAACAAGAGCTCTTCGCCCACGCTGGAGAGCATGGCGATGAGGAGGACACTCGCCAGGGTGAGATCCCGCGCGACGGGCCGCAGATCGGAGTGCAGCTGCTGAGCGAAGCTGAAGCGCTGCACCGCAACGCGCGTCGAAGCCACGAGAAGCGCGGCCAGCGCGAGCCCGAGGAGAAAACTCGTCCCCGTGCGGAGGGGCTCGTCGAGCGCCATCCAAGGCGAGGCGAATGACCAGGGGTTGCCGTCCCCGAACGCGGCGGACAGGCCCCACGCCACCAGACCGAGCAAAGTGTAAGCAACAACGACGGTCTGCCACTTCAACATCGGCGGTCAGCCTATCTTACCCATTTGGCCTGCGCCAAGCCGGTCCGAGCCGATTCCGAGCCGACGTCGGGGATGGAAATTGCTGGATAGGGGCTTTGTCGTTGACAGCCCCGTCCCGCACCCAGAAAGGTAGGCCCCGGTGGCACCGCCGGAAGACAGCAAAGAGGTCCTCGAGCGATTCCACTCGCACATGGACCTGGTCGACCTCATCGCGCGTCAGCTGGCGCGTGAGCTCGGGCGATCGGCCGAGCTCGATGACCTGCGGGCAATGGGGCACCAGGGGCTGCTCGAAGCGTCGCGGCGATTCGACGAGGGGCGGGGTGTGACGTTTCGGCGCTTTGCCAATTACCGTGTACGCGGCGCCATGCTCGACGGTGTACGCAAAAGCGCGCCACTTCCCCGAAGGGCGTACGCGCGCATTCGCGCCCTCGAAGCGGCGCTGCTCGTCGCCGAGACGGCGGCGGAGGACTCGGGTTCTTCGGGTATCGCCGCCGATCCTCGCGCTAGCGAGCAAAAACTGACCGAACATCTGGCCGATATGGCGACGGCCATGGCGGTGGGGCTCTTGGCGACGCCGGCCATCGGCGACGAAGGGGAACCGTCCGCCGTCGACCGTGGCGTCTCGCCCGAGGAAGCCGTGGCTCAGGCCGAGCTCCGCAAGATGGTCATCGAAGCCCTCGAGGAGTTGCCGAGCGATGAGCGGGAGCTCGTCAGGCGTCATTATCTCGAGGGAGAGCGGTTCGATCACGTGGCGGCGTCGCTTGGACTTTCCAAATCGTGGGGCAGCCGGCTCCACACGCGCGCCGTCGCGCGCCTGACGAAGCGACTCCGATCGCTCGCGAAATAGCGCACAACTCGTGGCGCTAGCCCCCGATGGGTGCGCATGCGTGTTGGCCGCACGACCGAAGCCCTCCCCCTTGGCGACCCTTCGACCGTTTCACCGGTGGCCTCCGAGCCATCGACGGAGGTCGCCACCGCGCCAACCAGCCACTCGGAAGGGGTTTTTGCCCCGGCGCATTCGTTCTTGCAGTTGCTTCGCCGTTTCGGACAAGAGCTCGATCGCGGCGAGGAAATGGCGGCGCGTGCGATCCGCGGCGGCCCAGATTCGGCGAGCTTATCGCCCGAACGGCTCATCGCGCTGCAGGCCGGGATCTATCGCTACAGCGAAGCCGTCGACCTCGTCACCAAGCTCGTCGACAGGGGGACCCAGGCCGTTCGAACCACGCTACAGAACCAATAAGCCCTGGTTGCAAGGGCATCTTCCGCCAGGGTGCTAGGATGGCCCCCGTGGTCGCTGGCGAACGCATTCTCATTGCCATGAGCGGAGGTGTCGATTCCTCCGTCGCGGCGGCGTGGCTCGTCCAGCGCGGCTACGACGTGGTCGGTGTCACCTTGCACCTCTGGGACTACCCCGACGACGGTTCGGTTCGAGGTCGGTGCTGCGCGCCGGAAGACCAGCACGATGCGCGCCGTGTGGCCGACCACCTCGGGATCCCACACTACGCGTTCGATCGACGCGAGCTCTTTGCGCGCGAGGTCGTCGAACCGTTCGTCGATGCCTACCTCGGCGGATCGACGCCGAGCCCGTGCGTTGCGTGCAATCGCAGTGTCAAGATGAGGGAGCTCTTTGCTCTCGCCGATCGCCTCGGGGCGCCCAAGATCGCGACGGGGCACTACGCGCGGACCGTTTGCAAGGACGGTCGCGTCGAGCTTCACCGGGCCGCCGACGCGGGCAAAGACCAGAGCTACTTTCTCCACACGCTCGAGCAGTCCCAGCTCGGTCGGCTGGAATTTCCTTTGGGTGACGTGTGCAAGGCAGATGTCCGAGCGAGTGCCGTCGCGCTCGGCCTCCCCGGGGCCGGCAAAGGTGAGAGCCAGGAGCTGTGCTTCGTACCGACGGGTCGCTACGACGCGTTCGTCGACGGAAGGGCGGGCGAACGAGCGCGTCCCGGCGCCATTGTCGACCAAGACGGCCGCGTGGTGGGCGCGCACCAAGGTATCCATCGATTCACGATCGGTCAGCGCAAGGGGCTCGGCGTCGCCCTCGGGTCACCCGCCTACGTCGTCGGTATCGACGCGGCGACCGCCGAGGTTCGCTTGGGCGGCGGCGACGACCTCTTCCACACCGGCGCGCGCCTGCGCGACGCCAAGTTCATGGACGACGTCGCGCTCCCGGTAAGGGCGTCGGTGAAGGTCCGCTACCGGCACGAGGGCGCGGGCGCGGAGGTTCGTCGCGACGATGAGGGTGTTTACATCGCGTTCGATGACCCGGTCAGGGCCATCGCGCGCGGGCAAGTCGCGGTGGCCTACGCTGGCGATCGCGTCCTCGGTGGAGGCACGATCGAGCGCGCCACGAGCGGAGCGGGCGCATGAACCGCTGCACGAAACGACTCTTCGGGTTCGCTGTTCTCGCGATCGCCGCCCAAGCTTGCGGGCTCGGCGAAGGCGAAGGCGAGGTGAACAGCGACAAGCTCAACGTCGCCGACTGTTGGAACGGGCAGTTCGCCCTGCGGCCCGATTTTTTTGCGGCCGTTCCCTACCGCCGCATGATGGCCATTCGCGTGCAGCACGGCGGCGACACCGAAGAGGTGTCCGATGGCGTCATTATCCTCGTCGACGACGTCGACCGGGTGCGCGAGCACATCGCCCAGCACCCTGGAGAACCGCTACGCGTGGGAATGCCTCCCAGCGTCGTTCCCCCCGGCTTCCCTGTCGTGACGGATCCCGATCCGCCCATCGTCCATTTGACGCTCTACCTTCATCGGGCGTGTCACGCGCAAAACTCGGCGCTCTATTCGATCGGCGGCGGCATCGTCTTTTCTTCGATTTTCAGCGGCAACCCCAACGAATCGAACGACGACGAGAAGCTCACCGACGCAAGCTTCACCGACATCGTCGTCGGTGATCCGCGCGATCGAGAGCCGGGCACGGACACTGTCTCCAACCTTAGTCACCTCGAGGGGCGTTTCCGATTCTATTTCCGGCGTGGTCAGCCGGCCCAGCCCTTTCCCTGAGGGCGTCCGCGGAATCACCGTGCAACAAGGCCGCCGCTCCGAGCGCCTCCGTTTGGCGATCACGTCCATTGCTCCGGGGGGACAGGGCGTCGCGCATGTGATGCACGGGGACGAGCGGCGCGCGGTCTTCGTGCCTCTCGCTGCACCGGGCGACGTTCTCGAGGCGCAAGTCGATTTCGAGCAGCGACCGGCCCGCGCCGCGGTCGTGCGCGTGCTCGAGCCATCGGCCGTGCGTGCCGTTCCCCCTTGCCCCCACGCCGAGCGCTGCGGTGGCTGCGACCTCATGCATCTTACCCGCGACGCTCAGGTCAATGCGCACCGTCGCATCGTCGGCGATCTGCTCGAGCGTGCGACGGGAGCTCCCTCTCCGGCGATTGCCGTACATCCCGCTCCGATGCCGACGGGATACCGCACACGCGCGCGCCTTGCCGTTCTAGCGGGCCGCGGACGCGCCGCGGTCGGATACCGGCGCGCCGCGAGTCGCCACATCGAAGCGATTGGCGCGTGTCTCGTCCTCGACGCTCGCCTCGACGCCGCGCTTCCGCTCCTTCACGCGATTTTCGCGGACCAAACAGGCGATGGGGAAGTTGCGATCGCGCTCGGCCGCGCGGGAAAGCCGGTTCTCGACGTGCGCTGGCGCGGCGAGCTCGGCGGCACCTTTTATGGCGCGCTCGGACAGCACATCGAGGCGGGCACGCTCGCGGGCGCCGAGGTGTGGCTCCCGGGCGCGCGCGAACCCGCGCGCGTGGGGGACCCTCGCGCGGTCACGGTCGGCGCCGATGGCGAGGCTCTCATCGTTCCGGCCGGCGGGTTCGCCCAGGCGCACCCCGCCCTCAACGGGGAGCTTGGGCGCGCCGTGCTCGGGTCCGCCGCCATCGACGCGAGCCACGCTGCCGATGCGAGCCGCCCCGTGGTCGAGCTTTTTGCCGGATCGGGCAACTTCACCGTGCTGCTTGCTCGTCACACGACGGCCCTCGTCGCCGTCGAAGCGGACGCCCGCGCGGCGGATGCTGCGCGGGCAAACCTCGCCGCACGAGGGCTGCGCGCGCGCGTCGTCGCCGGTGACGCCGACCATTTCGAGCTGCCCGCCGCGGCGCGGATCGTCGTGCTCGACCCACCGCGCGCGGGAGCCTCCGGCGCCGCGCAATGCATCGCGGTCTCCAAGGTTCGTCGCGTCGTCTACGTGTCGTGCGACGCCACGACATTGGCGCGCGACGTCGAGATCCTCGCTCGTGCCGGTTTTGTTCTGGGGCGCGTGGAGCTGTTCGAAATGTTTCCGCACACGAGCCACGTCGAAATCGTGGCCGCGCTCGAGCGCGATCCACGCGCCTCGCGGAACCCCCCTGGCATCGCCCCCTCGACCGAGAGGAGCGAACGATGATCACCCAAGTCGACGCACGTTTTCGCAGGGAGATTGTAAACTTCAATCTTCGGTGCACTTGCGACGTTTGTGACGCGTTCGAACCTGCCGAGAGCTCGTGCGCCTACGGCTATCCGACCGAGCCCCACCGAAGACTCCCGCTTGCGGGCGATCGTCAAGAGTTCGTGTTCTGCAAAGCGTTCGAGCTCGCATGAGGAGCTCCCATCCGCCTGCGCTGCTGAAAATTGTCGCGCGCACGATCGCCGATGAACACCTTTTCCGCGCGGGAGACCGCGTGCTTGTCGCCGTCTCGGGCGGACCCGACTCCATGGCGCTCCTGCATGTTCTTTCCCGGCTCGCTCCCAAGCTGCGCCTCGGCTTACGCGCGTGCGGCGTGAACCACGGCTTGCGGCTCGGCGCTGCCGACGAGCTCATGTTGGCCGAACGCTTCGCGGCCGATCTCGGTGTCCCGTTCACGTCGACGAAGCTCGATCTCGCGCCGGGACCGAACCTCATGGCGCGCGCGCGCGATGCGCGTTTCGCCGCGCTTCGCGGCATTCTCGACGCATGGGAGGCGCAGCAACCTGCCGTGCTCGCGCGCGAAGACGGCGCACGAGCACCGATCGCGAGCATTGCCACCGGTCACCACGCCGACGATCGTGCGGAGACGGTGCTGATTCGTTTGCTACGCGGGTCGGGGCCCACCGGTCTCGGCGTCCTTACCCCGCGCGCACCCAAGCTCACCCGCCCACTGGTCCGCGCCCGCCGCGCCGACATCATGGCCCATCTCGAGCGCCATCGCGTCCCCTTCGCCGAGGACCCGTCGAACCGGGATCCTCGTTTTTTGCGCACCCGTGTCCGGGGCGAGGTCCTACCCTTGCTCAGCGAGCTATCTCCGCGAATTGTCGAGCATCTATGCGCCTTGGCCGACGCGGCGGCCGCGCTCGGTCCGAGAGCTGACGGCGATGTGCCCGCGGTTCTCGAAGGGGTGGCCCTCGGCCGAGCGCAGCGCGCGAGCCTCGCTCGCGCGCTGAGCGCCGGAAATCGTCGTGCGCGCGTGCCCATTTCCGGCGGAAAGGTTGCAGGTATCGACCTTACCTCCCGTAGAATCGTGGTTATGAAGGCCCGGTGAGATGGAGTCGACGCGTCCATCCTCCGATGGCATGCTGACCTGCTCCGCTCGTAACCGCCCGCGTCGATGAGGTTTTCGTGAAGCAATCGCACAAGACTTTGCTGCTCTGGGTCTTATTGATCCTCATGTTCCTTGCCATCTGGCAATTCCTGCAGGCGGATGGAACGAAAGCGGTGCCCGTAGCCTTCAGCGATTTCCTTTCGCAGGTGCACGCCAAGCCCGACGAGCCGCACGTCGAGAAGGTGACGATCAACAACCACGAGTACACGTTCGAGGTCTTCGACCCGAGCGCCAAGACTCGCAAGAAGAGCGTCACCATCGGGCCCGAAGCCAACGACGCGCTCACCAAGCAGCTCGTCGATCACGGGGTGAAGGTCGTTTTCGAGAAGGAAGAGCCGAGCCCGTTCTGGTCGAGCGCCCTCATGACGGTGCTCCCCATGATCTTCCTTCTGGTCATGTTCTATCTGTTCATGCGCCAGCTCCAAGCCGGCGGCGGCAAGGCGATGAGCTTCGGCAAATCGCGAGCGCGCCTGCTCAATGAATCGCAGAACAAGGTGACGTTTGCCGACGTCGCCGGCATCGACGAGGCCAAGGACGAGGTCGAAGAGATCATCGCCTTCCTCAAGGACCCGAAGAAGTTCCAGAAGCTCGGCGGTCGCATCCCGAAGGGCGTGCTCATGATGGGCCCCCCCGGAACCGGCAAGACGCTCCTGGCGCGCGCCATCGCCGGCGAGGCGGGCGTTCCCTTCTTTTCCATCTCCGGCTCTGATTTCGTCGAGATGTTCGTCGGCGTCGGCGCGAGCCGCGTGCGCGACCTTTTCGAGCAGGGCAAAAAGCACGCGCCGTGCATCATCTTCATCGACGAGATCGACGCCGTCGGCCGTCATCGCGGCGCCGGGCTCGGCGGTGGGCACGACGAGCGCGAGCAAACGTTGAATCAGCTGCTCGTCGAGATGGACGGCTTCGAGTCGAACGAAGGCGTCATCATCATCGCCGCCACCAACCGTCCCGACGTGCTCGATCCGGCCATCTTGCGCCCCGGGCGCTTCGATCGCCGCATCGTGGTCCCGCGGCCCGACGTGCGCGGTCGCGAGGGCATCCTGCGCGTGCACACCAAGAAGGTGCCGCTCGCGTCGGACGTCGACCTCGAGATCATAGCGCGAGGTGCTCCCGGTTTCGTGGGCGCCGATCTCGAGAACCTCGTCAACGAAGCCGCCCTCTTGGCGGCGCGGCAGGACAAGGACGCCGTGTCCATGCAGGACTTCGAGATGGCCAAAGACAAGGTGCTCATGGGCACCGAGCGTCGCTCGATGGTGATGAGCGAATCCGAGCGTCGCACGGCGGCGTGGCACGAATCGGGGCACACGCTGGTCGGCAAGTTCGTCGTGGGTAACGACGAAGTGCACAAGGTCAGCATCATCCCCCGCGGCGCGGCCCTCGGTGTGACGCAATTCCTTCCCACCGAAGATCGTCACCTCATGACGCGTGAGCAGGCCTTGGCGCGTATCGCCATGGCACTCGGCGGGCGCACCGCCGAGGAGGTCGTGTTCAACGAGATCACGACCGGTGCCTCCGACGACATCCGTCGCGCGACGCAAATTGCGCGGTCAATGGTGTGCGAGGTGGGCATGAGCGAAAAGCTCGGACCCATTGCGTTCGGCGAGCGCGAAGAGTCGGTGTTCCTCGGGCGCGACTTTGGTCAGCGTCACCAGGACTATTCCGAGCAGACGGCGGTCTCCATCGACGAGGAAATCACGCGCATCGTCGCTGCGCAGCACGAGGTCGCCCGCAAAGTACTGTCGGATCACCGGGTCGAGCTCGACGCCATGGCCCACGCCCTCCTCGAGCGCGAAACCCTCGACGCCGAGGAGATCCAGGCCGTCATCGAAGGTAAGCCGCTTCCGCATCGCGCGAAGGTCATCATCCCGTCTTGGAGCGATAAGGAAAAGGCGCAGAAAGAAAAGCGCCGCGCTGCCAGCATCTTCGGGGCGCCCAAACCCGCGACGAGCGGCTGACCGGCGCGAGAGACGCGAGCATGACGTGGCCCCCCCCGCGCCGGAGGTTCTCGGGCGCGGGCCTCGCCGCTACCGTGGTCGTGGCTGCATGCGCGTCACTGCCGGTGGCGCGCTCGACCGTTGCCGACTTGCCTCCCCACCGCTCGAGCGGTCACGCCATCCGCAAAGAGTGGTCGTCCGACCCGCCCCCTCGCGCGGCGTGGGAGGAGGGTGACGACGACACGCCGGCGATCTCTCCCCGCGCCGTCGAAACGTGGGCGACGCTCATCAACGTGCACACCGGAGAAGCGGTCGCACTTTCCAGCGCAGAACCGACTTTCGCGCGCTTTTCGGACGTGCTCGCCGACCGCGTCACGGGGTCGAAGATCGAGCTCGATCGACGGCTGCTCGAGCTTCTGCGGCAGATCGCGCTGCGTAATCCCGGCGTACGGCTCGAGCTCGTGTCCGGTTACCGCAGCCCGAAGCTCAATGAGATTTTGCGTAAGAAAGGCCATCGGGTGGCTTCCCACAGCCAGCACTCGCTGGGGCACGCCGTCGATTTTCGTGTGATCGGCCTCAGCCCGGCCAAGATGAAAGCCGAGATCCTCAAAATCGGCTGGCAAGGCGGCATCGGACAATACGACAAATCGTCTGACCTCTTCGTTCACGCCGATGTGGGGCCGAAGCGTGAGTGGTTCGAGCGCGCGCGCTGATCAAGGAGCTGCGCGCCGCAGCACGGTGCCGTTCTCGCCCGCGACAAAGACGCGACCTTCGCTGCCGGCGACGGCATTGAACGTACGATCGGTGCCGCTCTCTTGGGCGATCCAAAAATTGCCGTCGAAGTGCAGAATCGTGCCGCCGCTACCGACCGCATAGATGTCGGCGGCCGACGTCCCCCAGACGTCGTTCAGCGTATAGGCTTTGCCGGCGGCGGACGTGGACCACACCAGACCGTCGTAATGCAGGATGGTGCCTTGGGCGCCAACCGCCCAAACGTCTTTCGGTCCCGAGCCCCAGATGCCGCGAAGCTCGTTGATGACGCCGCCCTCGGCGCCGATCGAGGCGAGAGCCCAACCGCTGGAGCGCCAATGCAAGATCGTTCCGCCTTGTCCGACCGCCCAAACGTCGTCGACGGCGCTGCCCCAGACATCGAGGAGATCGACCGTGACGCCGGCCGTGGAAACGGGCTGCCAAACCGCGCCATTGAGGAGGGCGAGCGCGGTGCCGGCGCCGCCGACGATCCAACCCGCGGAGCTTCCGGACATCCACACCGCGCGCAGCCAGCGCGTCGACGGACTTTCGGCGAGGGTCCAGGCGCCCGAATTGCCGCGATCGAGCTTCAGGATCGTGCCCGCCGTGCCAACGGCCCACCCGCCGTTGGCGCTCGTGTAGGCGAGCCCGTAAAGTGCGCGCTCCGTGACGGGCGGTACCGCGCTCCACCCGGTTTTGCTGCGCCGGATCGTTTCGTCGCCAGTGATCCAAACGTCGTCGGCGTTCGCCGCAATCGCAAGGCGATTGGCGGCGCTGCTCGCCCCCACGCGCAGCCAGCGTCCGGCGTTCCAGCGCAGGATTTGGCCCTGCGCGCCGACGAAGCAGATATCGTCCGGAGCAAGCTGCCAGGAGCCATACAAAGGTACGGGGGCGCCGCTCGGAACCTTGGTCCATTGGCGGACGGTCGCGTCCTGTTTCGCGTCCGCGGCGTCGGTGCCGGCATCGCCCGCGTCGCCGCCGTCGGAAACCATCGGGCCGGCCGGCGCCGCCGGAAGATGCCAGACCGAGCCATTATCGGCCGCGGCCCATACCGCGCCGGTGCTGTCGGCAATGACGCTACGTATCGTGGTCATCGAAGTATCGACGACGGCGCGGATCCACTTGGTGCCGTCGTAAGATCCGACGGCGCCTTGGGCCCCCGCCGTCCACACGTTGTTTTTCCCAGTGCCGTGCACCGCATAGAGGTTCGACGTCAGGCCGGTCTTCGGCGCGGCGGTCCAACGGCTCCCATCGAAATGCTGCACGACGCCACCGTCGCCCACGGCCCACGCGTCGTCGGCTGCAGCGGCATACACGGCGCGGAGCGTGGCCGACGTGCCGCTGTCCGAATTCGACCACGCGGAACCGTTGAAATGCAGAATGGTCCCGCTTTCACCGACCGCCCAGACGTCGGTCTTGCTCGTACCTGCAATACTCGACAACTTGGGCCAAGTGCCGCTGTCCCCGCGGCCGTTCGTGCCCTCAGGGAGGAGCGTTTCCGCCCATGCCGCGCCGTCGAAGTGCGCAATCGTGACGCGATCGCCGACCGCCCACACGTCGGTCGGTCCCGATCCCCAGACGCTGCGAAAAGGCGCGCGCGAGAAGAAAGGAACGGTGCTCCAGGCGCTGCCATCGAATGTGAGCAACGTTCCCAATTGTCCCACGGCAAAGAGGTGCGCCGCATCGCTCCCCCAGACGGCGTAAAGATCGTTGCCCTGCGGGGCTGGAATTTCCCAGCACCAGCCATCGCCAGAGCACACACCGGAAATCGTCGTGGGCGGCGAAACCGCGTCCGACGCGGCGTCCATCGAGTCGTCTTGCTCGTCCGTCGCGTCGGCCGTGCCATCGATCGCCGGCGGCGGAGCGCTATCGGTTGGCGTCTTGGGGCCGGGTTCTTCGGAAGAGCCGCAGCCCAGCGGCGAACCGAAACCGGCGAGCACCGCCACCATGGCCGCGATCGACGCGTGCCGACGCTCGCCGCTCGAACCCCACACCCTTCGATCCATCGTCAGCCTTTCAGGGAGGAGGACACCCGGGACACGTTGCGGTACCGCCGCACCCGTCCGGGCCTGAGTATCCGCAACGATTGCTACAGGTGATCGGCGTACAGCAGGTCCCGTTGGAGAGGCAGACCTCGCGCGTGGGGTCAGGGCACATGCCGCCGTTGCCGCAAACGAGCTGTCCGCCGCAGCCGTCCGAGAGGGTGCCGCAGCTCTTTCCTTCCGCCGCGCAGGTCGTCTTCGTGCAGCACGTGTGAGTCGTGGTGCAGATCTCCGTGGCGGGATCGCAGCTGCCGCAATTGATCGCTGGGCCGCCGCAGCCCGTGGGCGCCGTTCCGCAGACCCAGCCGGTGGGGCACATCGTCTTCGGCACGCAAACGCCGCACACATTGGTCGTCCCGCCGCCGCCGCAGGTTTCGCCCGCCGTCGTGCAGCTGCCGCACTGGAGCATCGTGCCGCAGCCGTCGCTCATGGCGCCGCAATTCTCCGGGCCGCAGCTCTTCGGATAGCAGCACTTCTCTTGAAAGCAGAGCGCGCCACCGTCACCGGGGCAGAGCGGTCCACAGTCGATCTGTCCGCCGCATCCGTCG
>DATHEQ010000394.1:0-2685 GCA_035318505.1 Polyangiaceae bacterium
CTGACCGTGGCCACTTACAAGAAGTAACTCCGCCGGCCGCGGCACGCGCCGCCGGGCTTGCCCACGCCGGAGGACCTTCGCGCGAAGGCACCTTGAAGGACGGGTCGGCTCAGCTCTTTCCCAAGAACCGTCGCGTTCGCAAGCGCGCCGAGTTCCTTCGAATTCAAGAGACCGGCTCGCGTGTGACCCTGCCGAGCGCCATCGTGCTCATCTCGGCCCGCCTCGACGACGGTCCGGCCAGGTTGGGGGTTACGGTTACGCGCAAATTCGGCAATGCGGTGGCGCGAAACCGCGCCAAACGAGTCTTCCGCGAGCTCTTTCGCCGATCGTCCGGCCTGCTGCCCCTCGGGGTGGATTTCGTCGTGATCCCCAAGACCTCCGTCGCGGGCACCCTCACGCTAAGCCGCCTTCGCGAGGAATGGTCCCGAGCCAGCGGTCTCTTGGGCGCCCGTGCCGATTCCCTGCGAAGAGCGCTGGCCAACGTGGCGGCTTCGCCTCAAACTGGCAACCCAAGAGGCCACCGCCGGTGATTGTCCGCTACGTGCTCGCGCCGCTCATTCGACTGTACCAGCGGGCGGTTTCGCCGTGGCTCGGCCAAGTCTGCCGGTTCGAGCCGTCTTGCTCCCGGTATACCCTCACCTGCCTCGAGACCCACGGCGCTTTGCGCGGGACCTTGCTTTCGTTCGTTCGCGTGTGTAAGTGCCACCCATTCCATCCTGGCGGGTTCGATCCGCCTCCCCTTCCGAGACCACCCCCGCGAGAAACCCCAACGACGGCCTAGCGGACGCGCGGCGCGCTTTCTCATCGCGAGCGTCGAAAGCCGAGACTGCCGTAGAGCTAACCCATGCAATCGGTCACTCGCTGGATCTGGATACTGCTCGCGGGCGTGCTCGCGTTCATCTACATCCCCAAGATCCTGAATGGCGGTTCGGAAGCGCCGCAGCCCATTGGTGTCGGTCGCACCGAAACGGCCAACTACGATATTGGCGAGGAACCGCCGGCGAAGTGCCGCATCGAAGGGCAGAAGTTCGGCGCCGAGCTTTCGGCCCGCGGCGCATCGCTCGTCGACTATTACCTCACCGGCGATAAGCGTTACACGGAAGCCGGCAAACCGATCGAGCTGACGACGGTCCCCGGTTCGGCTCCCGATCGCTTCAATCTCCATTTCGATTGGCGCGCGCTCGGGACGAGCGGCGATACGGCGCAGGTCGCGCACGACGTCGTCGACTGGACCCTCGACTCCCACGACGACAAGTCGTGCACGTTTTCCTATTCCGACGAGCGGGTGAAGCTCACCAAGACGTTCCGCGCCGGCGACGGTCCTTATGAGCTTTTCACGCGCGTCACCATCGAGAACATCGGTGACGACAAGCGGATGCACCGCCTCGGCATCGAAAATACCACTTGGCGGACGCATCAGGAGACCGACTCGCATCTAGGGAGGCAATCGCCGTTCACCACCGAGGTGCTCTGCGCCCACGACGGGGGCAAGTTGGACCGAAAGTCGCTTTCGGATTTCGCGCCCAAAGATTTTCAAAAGCCGGAATTCGAGGCGGGTTGGTTCATGCAGCGCGGCGCGGTCGACTTCGCCGCGACCGCCAACGCCTATTTCGCCCAGGCCATCGTGCCCATCGAAGGGCCCGCCGTGCCCGCGTGCGGTCTGCAGGTCGAAGAACGCTGGTACCACGAGCAGTTCCCCGACAAGACGAAGGATCCCTCGTACGGCGCGATGTACCGATCGCGGCTCATCTATCCGCAGAAGGAGCTCGCTCCCCACGAGTCGACGACCTACGAGATCGCTGCCTATTACGGCCCCAAGGATCGCGCCTACCTGGCCAAGGCGCTCGGCGGCCATCACCAGCTTTCCGAGGTCATCAACCTCGGCATGTTCACCGTCGTGAGCAAGGTGATCGTGATGTTCCTCATCAAGTCGCACGACATCGTCGGCGATTGGGGGATATCGATCATCGTGCTCACCATCTGCGTGCGCATTCTGCTCTTTCCGCTTACGTGGAAGCAGATCAAGAGCATGGTTTCGATGCGCCGGCTGAAGCCGGAGATCGACGAGATCAACCGCAAGTTCAAAGACGACGCGCAGCAGAAGCAAGTCGCCACGATGGAGATGTACCGCAAGAACGGCGTCAACCCGTTCGGCGGTTGTCTGCCGGTTTTCGTACAGATGCCGGTCTGGTGGGCGCTTTACACGGTCATCCAGACCGCGGTCGAGCTCTATCACACGCCGTTTCTGTGGTACCGCGACCTGTCCGCACCGGACCCGTACTTCGTTCTGCCCCTCGTGCTCGGCGGGACCAGCTTCATTCAGCAGAAGCTCATGCCGCAGCAAGTCGACATGGCGCAGCAAAAAATGATGCTCTACTTCATGCCGGCGCTATTCACCGTCATGATGCTCTTTCTTCCGGCAGGGCTCGGCATTTACATGCTGACGAACTCCGTCCTTGGAATCCTGCAGCAGCAGGTGGTCGAACGCGTTGCCCCACGCTCGACGCAGATCGAAGTGCGGGAGAAAGACAATGCCGGGGGGAAAGGTCAATCAGGCCAGAAAGACGAGCAGCGTAAGCTCTCCGGCACTCTGCCTGCGAAGTTGAAAGGAGGATCGTAGTGCCCGACGAAAAATCCGAAGAGCTCGATTCGAGCTGGCCCGAAGCCAATGACGCCGAACCGCTA
>DATHEQ010000395.1:0-13208 GCA_035318505.1 Polyangiaceae bacterium
TGCACCCTTGACCGCCGCGCGAGCGATGGGCGCACTCCGCTCGTCCAAAACGACACCGCTCACCTCGACGGTTCGATCGAGCACCAGCACGACGTCGCGCGCTTCGTCCGCGTCGAGCGAGGCCGTTTCCATCGTCCCTGCCTCGACGTCTTGCGCTGCGACGCGAACTTTGCCCGCGGCAACGCCGTCCACGTGAAACGAACCGTCGGACCCACTGCTCGTCACCCAGTCCCAACCTGGCCAAGCCTCCGACTGAACGCGCACCGCGCTGCCTGCAACGGGGCCCCCGTCCGCGTCGAGAATTCTCCCGGCCACGAAGATGCGTGCGCCAGCGACGGCCACGACGACGGCCTGCGAATCGGAAACCACGTCGATGGATGGCGCCCAGCCGAGCGATTTGCGCAAACTCCGCAAGACGGGGTCCACCACTGGGCCCAAAACGGCGCGCGCCGGAGATGCTAAAACGATCGCGACGGCCAGGATGAACGTCGAGATCGGGACGACGGCGACGGCCCCGTCGATGCTGAACGCTTTGCGATGTGGCATGTACGGCGACCTCACCTTACGGGCCCGCCTGAGACGAGAACGGGGGACCGCGCGCGCGGAGGGGTTCGACTCCGGGCAGCGCCTTGACGAGCTTTGCCCATAGACATCGACGAGCGGCGTCGGTTCCCACCCGCCGCGCGACCTCACCTTGCCGGCGCTTCAACCGCGCTGGGCGAGAAGCACCTCGCGCACCAGCGCGAGCGCCGCAAAGGCAGCGATCATCTGCACCTGGCGCCGATCGCCTCGGAACACGCGATGGCGCACGAGCGTCTCACCCGCATGAGCAACGGACCAATAAACGAGCCCCACCGGTTTTTCGGGCGTGCCGCCGGAAGGACCGGCAATGCCGGTAATCGATACGCCGACATCGACCTCGCAACGCTTGCGCACACCCTCCGCCATCGCCGCAGCGACCACCGGGCTCACTGCACCGTGAACGCGCAGATCGTCTTCGCTAACGCCGAGGAGACGTGTCTTCGCTTCGTTGGCGTAAGTGACGGCGTCCGCAAAAAAGAATTCACTTGCAGGTTCGCTCGTCAGCAGATGTCCCAATAACCCGCCGGTACACGACTCGGCAACGGCGAGACGCAGCCCCCGCGATGCGAGCAACCGTCCGACGACCCGAGGGAACGTGTCGTCACCCTCGCCGTAAATCACGTCGGCGAGGCGCCTTTGCACCTCGCTCGCGGCGTCGTCGGCAACGGCGCGGGCGGCTTCTGGCGTCGCCGCGGTGGCGTTCACTTTGACCTCGATCTCCGGATAATGCGCGCGGTAACCGAGCACGACGCCGGGGTACGCCGCTTCGACGCCAGCCAGCTTTTCTCCTACGACGGACTCCGGCAGGCCAAATGTCTTGAGTCTCCGCTGAAAGCTGAGACGCGGCGACAGCGACGCGATCGCGGGGACGACGTGATCGGCGAACATGCGTTTCATTTCGCTCGGCACCCCGGGCATGAAAAACGCCCGGCACGTGCCGAGCTCGACGCCGAACCCGGGCGCCGATCCGACGGGGTTGGCGAGCACGGTCGCCCCTTCGGGAAAGTCCGCTTGCTTCTCGTTGCTCGGCGACATGACGTAGCCGGCCGCTTTGAACCTCTGACGGATCGCCTCGAGCGATGCGGCGTCACGGCGGAGCGCGACGCCGAGAGCCTGCGCAACGGCCGCGCTCGTGAGATCGTCGGTGGTGGGGCCCAGTCCGCCCGTGGCTACGATGACCTGGTGCGCGGCGCCCAGTCGCTTCAGTGCCGCCACGATGCGAGCGGGGTGATCGTCGACGGTCACGGTTTCGGAAACTTCGAAGCCGATGGCCGTGAGCTCGGCCCCGAGCCAGCTGGCGTTGGTATTGACAATCTCACCGCGCGTCAGCTCGGTGCCGATAGAGAAGATGGCTGCCGTCATTGCGGCGACAAGTTATCACGGCGAAGCCGCGCGCCGGTAGCACCGTCCGTCGTGTCATAGGCGCATCGCGCGCCAACATCGTGAGCGCGATGCGTCGGAGGCACGTGCACCGTTCGCCAGGTACGCAGATCGGTGGCGAGCTGTGCCGCGTAGGATCCGCCGCGAATTTCTCCTTCGCCGTCGCGGCCGGCGCTCGCCACCCACTCGCCCACATTCCCGGCCAAGTCTTGAACGCCTTCGGGCGTCGACCCGTCGGGATGGACGCCCGACAGCTCGGGACCGTCGTGCCCGAAGGCGCACGGACCGTTCTCGAGCCCCCACCAAGCGCGCCGGCACACCGCGCCCGTGTCTCCCCACGGGTAGCGCCGCGCACCTGTGCCGGCGGCGGCAAACGACCACTCGTCGGCCGTCGCCAGCCGACCATCGCGAAAGGCGCAGTAAGCTTCCGCGTCCGCTCGCGTCATGTCCCCCTGGGCGCGCCCCGGCTCGCCCGAGACGGCGAGCGCGGCACAACGGCCCGCGGCGACACACGCCGCGTACGCGCCTTCGGTGATCTCGATGGAGTCGATGCCAAATGCGAAAACCCGGATCTCGCGCGCGGTCACCCGGCCCTCGGCTTCCCAATCGCCGGCGCCGACGCGCAAGACGCCGCCCGCAATCTCGACGCGCTCGACCGATGCCACGCACCCCGTCTCGGTAACGGCGAGCGGAGACGGACAGCGCAGGGGGCGCCCGACGCAGCGGCGGTCACGTACCTGCTGCCCCTCGGCACAACAGCGATCCTCCATCGCAACGAGCCCGGCACACCGCGCTGGATCGGCCGCATCGCGACGACCCAGGACCGTGACCGCGCCGATGCTCGCGATCGAGAGGCAAGCCAACGCGACCCAGCGCAGCACGCCGATCAGTCGAGCATCTTTGCGTGAGGGACGCTAGTTGAGAACCTTGCGCTCGAACTTGATCTGACCGTCGGAGGCGCGATCGGCGAAAATCGCGTCGCCGGGGCCGAATTCGCCGGCCAAGAGCCGCTGCGCCAGCGGGTCTTCGATGTAGCGCTGGATGGCGCGCTTCAGTGGGCGCGCGCCGTACTGCGGGTCCCAGCCGAGCTCGCCGATGAGCTCTCGCGCTCCGCGCGACACCTCGATCGACAGATCGCGGCGCGCCAAACGACGAGCCAGCGCTTGCAGCTGGATTTCGACGATCTTCTCGAGCTCGCCCTTGTCGAGCCGGTGGAAGATCACGATCTCGTCGAGGCGGTTGATGAACTCAGGTCGGAACGAACGCTGGACTTCGTCCATCACGGCGGTGCGCACGAGCTTGGCGCGCTTCTCGGGATCGACGTTCGCGCTGTCCTCGATGATCGCCGCCTGCGTCGTACCGACGTTCGATGTCAAAATGATCACCGTATTGCGAAAATCGACGGTGCGACCTTGTCCATCGGTGAGCCGCCCGTCGTCGAGGACCTGGAGCAGCACGTTCCATACGTCGGGGTGCGCTTTCTCGACCTCGTCGAAGAGGATCACGCTGTACGGGCGGCGACGCACGGGCTCGGTGAGCTGCCCGCCCTCTTCGTAACCGACATAGCCGGGCGGCGCACCGACCAGGCGCGACACGGTGTGCTTCTCCATGTACTCGCTCATGTCCAGCCGGATCATGGCCTTCTCATCGTCGAACAAGAACTCTGCCACTGCCCGCGCCAGCTCGGTCTTGCCAACACCGGTCGGCCCCAAAAACAGAAACGAACCGATGGGCCGTCGTTCGTCACCGAGGCCGGCGCGCGACCGACGCACGGCGTTGGCGACGGCGTGCACCGCCTCGTCCTGCCCGACCACGCGCTTGTGCAGACCCTCTTCCATACGAAGAAGCTTCTGCAGCTCGCCCTCGAGCATCTTGCTTAGGGGGATGCCGGTCCATTTCGCGACCACGGAGGCGATGTCTTGGTCGGTAACCTCTTCCTTCAGGTAACTCGTGTTCTCTTGCACTTTGGCGAGCTCTTTGCGTTTCGCCTCGAGCAAGCGCTCGGCCTCCGGGATGCGGCCGTATTGAATTTCGGCGGCTTTACCGAGATCGGACGAGCGGCGGGCGCGTTCTTCCTCGCCGCGCAGCTCTTCGGCCTTGCGCTGAACGTCGCGGATCTGATCGATGATGTCCTTTTCGCGGAGCCACTGGGCGCGCATGGTGTCGCGCTGGGCGCTCTGCTCGGCCATCTCGCGCTTGAGCTCTTCGAGTCGAGCCTTAGAAGCGGGGTCGCGCTCCTTTTTCAGCGCTTCTTCTTCGATCTTCAGTTGCAAGAGCCTACGCTCCACCGCGTCGATTTCCCCCGGCATGGAGTCGATCTCCATCTTGATCTTGGAGGCCGCTTCATCGACGAGGTCGATGGCCTTGTCGGGCAGGAATCGGTCGGTGATGTAGCGATTGGAAAGGGTCGCGGCGGCGACGAGCGCGCTGTCTTGGATGCGGATGCCGTGATGCACCTCGTAGCGCTCTTTCAGTCCGCGCAGGATGGCGACGGTGTCCTCGACCGTTGGTTGGGAAACCATCACCGGCTGGAACCTCCGCTCGAGGGCGGCGTCCTTCTCGATATGCTTGCGGTACTCGTCGAGCGTCGTCGCTCCGATGCAGCGGAGCTCGCCCCGCGCCAAAGCTGGCTTGAGCATGTTGGCGGCGTCCATCGCCCCTTCGGCGGCGCCCGCGCCCACCAACGTGTGCAGCTCGTCGATGAAAAGGATGATCCGGCCGGCGGCGGTTTCAATTTCCTTCAGCACGGCTTTTAGCCGATCTTCGAACTCGCCTCGGAACTTGGAACCGGCCACCATGCTCGCCAGATCGAGGGCGACCACGCGCTTGTCCTTGAGTGACTCGGGAACGTCGCCCTTGGCGATGCGGAGCGCGACCCCTTCCACGATGGCGGTCTTACCGACGCCCGGCTCGCCGATGAGGACGGGATTGTTCTTCGTGCGGCGCGAGAGCACCTGCATGACGCGCCGGATTTCTTCGTCGCGCCCGATGACGGGATCGAGCTTACCGCGGCGCGCAAAATCGGTGAGATCGCGCGTGTATTTCTCGAGCGCCTGGAACTTGCCCTCGGGATTGGTGTCGGTTACGCGCTGCGATCCTCGGATCTCGGCGAGCGCTCGCAGCAGCTTGTCGTACCCGATGCCGTGACGATCGAAGATGGCTTGCGCGTCGCGGTCTTGTTTGGCGGCGCCGAGAAGGAAGTGCTCGATGGAGACATAGTCGTCTTTCAGCGCTTTCGCCTCGTCCTCTGCTTTCTGCAGGAGCTTGAGACCGCGTGACGACAGGCTCGGTTCGGCTCCTCCGGTCACCTTGGGAAAGCTCTCCAGCCGGTCTTCGAAAGCTTTGGCGAGCGCCTCCGGCGATGCGCCGGCCTTTTGCACGAGCGGCCCGGCAATGCCCCCGTCTTGTCGCAAGGTTGCCAAGAGGAGGTGCTCGGGGAGAAGCTCGGGATTGCCGCGCCGGCTCGCGAGATCGACGGCAGCGCGGAGAGCCTCCTGGCTCTTGATGGTCATTCGATCCTGTCGCATGGTGCGTGCCAACCTAAGTCGGGATCGATTGCAATCAAGGCTCCGGTCGAGCCGAATCCCGGTCCGATGGACGGGCGAGCACGGGCTGCTAGGGCTTGCCGTACGACCCAAACTTGGTGAGCACGCGCGCCATTTCTTCCTCGGGGAGAACACCGATAGGTCCGACCTGAAGCGCGCGCCAGTACATCGCGGCAAGCGTTTCGACCTCGACCGCGAGGGACAAGGCCGCCGGCAGCGCATCGGAGAACGCGATCATCCCGTGATGCGACATGAGACAAGCCTTGCGACCCGCCAAGGCCGCCACCGTGCAATCGGAAAGCTCTTGGGTGCCGAAAGTGGCGTAGGGGGCACACGGGATGGTCGATCCGCCGCCCATTGCGATCATGTAGTGAAATGCGGGTATCTCGCGATCGAGGCAAGCGAGCGTCGTCGCGAACATCGCGTGAGCGTGCACGATGGCGCGCGCATCCGAGCGCCCAAGATAAATATCGCGGTGCAGGCGCCACTCGGTCGACGGGCGTCGTTTTCCATCGTAGGTGCCGTCCCAGCGCATCTTGACGATGTCGTCCGGCTGCATGGCCTCGTAGGCGAGCGCGGAAGGCGTCACCAAAAAGCCGTCGGCAAGCCGAACGCTCAAATTGCCGGACTTTCCCTGGTTGATTCCGGCGGCATTCATGCCCCGGCCATGCTCGACGAGCGCCTGCCGTTGCTCCGCCTCGTTCAGCACCCCACCCGCCTCCGACGATCGCTCACGCAGTCGCCCCCGCGGTTTTCATACGCCAATCGCGCTCGGGAAAGAGCCCGAGAAGCCCCTCGCGCGATGCCTGACATACGCCGCGTTCGGTGATGAGCGCGGTCACGAACTTGGCCGGCGTGACGTCGAAGCCGTAATTCGACGCAACGACGCCGTCGGGGAAAAGCTGAACCGCCTCGGTCTGCCCGGTGGCGGAACGTCCGGTCACGTGCGTGACCTCGGCGGCGGAGCGCTCTTCGATGGGAATGTCGCGCCCGTCTTGCACGGTCCAGTCGATGCTCGACGAAGGAGCGGCAACGTAAAATGGAATGGCGCAATCGCGAGCGGCGAGTGCCTTCATGTACGTGCCGATCTTGTTGGCGACGACACCCGCCGCCGTGGTCCGATCGGTGCCCACGAGCACGACATCGACGTCGCCGCGCTGCATGAGGTGACCCGCGGCGCTGTCGACGATGGCCGTGTAGGGGACACCATGTTGCGCGAGCTCCCAGGCCGTCAGCGACGCGCCCTGGTTGCGCGGACGCGTTTCGGAGACCCAAACGTGCACCGGGATACCGCTGTCGTGCGCGGCGTATACGGGCGCGAGGGCCGTCCCGAAGTCGACCGTCGCCAGCCAGCCGGCATTGCAATGCGTCATCACTTCCAGCCGTCGCGTCCCGCGCACGACTCCGGCGATGGCTCGCAGTAGCCCGAGCCCGTGCTCGCCGATCGCGCGGTTTCCCGCGACGTCTTCATCGGCGAGCTCTGCCGCAAATGCGTAGGCGGCTGCGACCCGGTCGCTCGGTGCGATGGGCGCGAGGCGCTCCATCGACCGGGTGAGCGCGGCACGCAGGTTCACGGCGGTCGGGCGCGTGGCCGACAGACGTCGACACGCGTCAGTTAGGGCGCCGTCCCCCGCGTCCCGCCTGAGCGCCAAGCAAACGCCATAGGCCGCCGCGACCCCGATGAGCGGCGCACCGCGCACCTGCATGCGCTCGATGCCGGTGACCGCATCGTCGAGCGTCGACCAACTTGCCACGATGAATGCATGCGGAAGCTTGGTCTGATCGATGAGCGCGACCGATTGACCATCCTCGCCCACCCATATCGTCCGGTACTGCCGACCGCCGACCTTCATCCGGCACCTCGCAACGAGCGCGATTCACGTCAACTAAAGGCCCTGATGAAACAGTACTTTATCAGGTCTGGCTCGAACACATTTTCTGCGCCCGGCCCACCAGCACGCCGTGAGAACCGCTCAAATGTCGAGGTTTCGGACGTTCAGTGCGTTGTCTTCGATGAAGGTCCGGCGAAGCTCGACGTTTTCGCCCATGAGGACGGTGAAAAGCTCGTCAGTCCGCCCCGTCGTGTCCTCGTCGCGGACCTGCAACAAGGTGCGCGCATCGGGGTCCATCGTCGTCGCCCACAGCTCCTCGGCGTTCATCTCGCCGAGGCCCTTGTAACGAGACAGGGTGATGCCCTTACGGCCGCGCTCGTCGATGTAGTCGCCTAGGCGTTCGGCGTCGGGCACGCTGACCGGCTCGCCGCTGTCCGTCTTCACCGTGTAGGGGGGCTTGCCGATCGAGCGAATATCCTCTTCGATCGAAAGAAGCTCCTGGTATTCGGCGGAGTCGACGAGATCCCAATCGATGACGCTGACGCGGGCGCTCGCCCCCGGCCGCAAGGTCACCGCCATCCGTCCCGCCCCGTGCTCGATTTCCTGGGAGATGGTGATTTCGATGGGGCAAAGATCGGGGTAGCGCGTTTCCATGAAGGCTTTGAGCGCCTTTTCGGCGTCTTCTACCTTGCCCGGGTCGCGCAGCTCGTCCCGCCCGAGCCCGCTCGAACGGAGAAGCGCCGCGACCACGCGCGCGTCGCAACGGCGATCGATCTTGCCGAGGATCTCCCGCGAGAGCTTCATGCGCTTGGCAAGGTTGAAGAGCGGCATTCCCGAGAGCGTCGGTCCGCGCGTGGCGGTGAGCTCCATCCCCTCGATGGCGTTCTCGAGCAAGAAGCGCTCGAGCGACGCGTCGTCTTTGAGGTAAAGGTCCTTCTTTCCTTTGCGCACGCGGTAGAGCGGGGGCTGGGCGATGTAGAGATAGCCCTCTTCGATGATCTGCGGCAGCTGGCGAAAGAAGAACGTCAAAAGCAGGGTGCGTATGTGCGATCCGTCGACGTCGGCGTCCGTCATCAGGATGATGCGGTGGTACCGGAGCTTGCGGATGTCGAACATCGATTTACGGCGCGGCGGAATGCTTACCATCGCCGATTCACCGTTCGTTGCCGGCTTCCCGTCGACGGATTCACCATTGGGCGGCTTGCTTTCGCCGTTGGTCGCCGCGCCTCGCGCGTCTGCCTCCGCCTCTGGCTCGCCGATTTCGCAGCCGAGCGCCGTGATGAGCGTGCCGATCTGCTCTGAGGACAGCATGCGGTCGACGCGCACCCGCTCGACGTTGAGAATTTTGCCGCGCAGCGGGAGAATGGCTTGAAATCGACGGTTGCGGCCGGCTTTGGCGCTGCCACCCGCGCTCTCGCCCTCGACCACGTAGATCTCGCTCTTGGCGGGATCTCGCTCTTGGCAATCGGCGAGCTTGCCCGACAAGGTCGTGATGTCCATCGCGCCCTTGCGCACGACCTCGCGCGCTTTGCGGGCGGCTTCGCGCGCTTTGGCGGCGAGCACGGCCTTGTCGATGATCTTGCGAGCGATGCCGGGGTTCTCTTCGAAAAACTGCCCGAGCTTCTCGCTGACGAGGTTCTCGACGATGCCTTTGACTTCGCTGGAGACGAGCTTCGATTTGGTCTGCGAATCGAAAGAAGGGTCGGGGTGCTTGATGGAAATGACGGCGGTGAGACCCTCGCGCACGTCTTCCCCGATGAGGCCCTGCTTCACGTCTTTGAGCAGGTTTTGCTGGGTGCCGTAATGATTGAGGGTACGCGTCAGCGAAGCGCGCAGCCCCGTGAGATGCGTGCCGCCGTCGCGGTTATGAACGTTGTTGGTATAGGGGAAAATCTGCTCGGCGTAGGTCGAGTTCCATTGCAGCGCGAGATCGATCACGAGCGCGGCGCCGAGCTCGGTCGGGGCTTCGGCGGTGAAGGCGATGACTTGGTCGTGCACCGGCTCTTTGGTTTTGTTGAGAAGGGCCACGAACTCCCGAATGCCGCCCTTGTACTCGTAACGCTCTTTCTTTCCTTCGCCGCGCTCGTCGGTGAGATCGATGACGAGGCCCGCGTTCAAGAACGAAAGCTCGCGCAAGCGGCTGGCCAGCAGATCGAAGCTGAATTCCGTGTTGGTGAAGATCTGCGGGTCGGGCTTGAACGTCTGCTTGGTGCCGGTTCGATCGGTGTCGCCGATGGCCTTGACGGGAAACTGCGGCACGCCGCGCCTGTACTCCTGGTACCAAACGTGCCCTTCGCGCCGGATCTCGAGCTTGAACCATTCCGATACGGCATTGACCGCGCTGACGCCGACACCGTGCAGACCGGCCGAGACCTTGTAACTGGAATGATCGAACTTTCCGCCCGCGTGCAGCACGGTCATGACGACTTCTGCCGCGCTCACGCCTTTCGCGTGCATACCTACGGGAATCCCGCGGCCATCGTCTTCGACCGTTATCGAGCCGTCGAAATGCACGATCACGTGGATGTTGCGACAATGTCCGGCGAGATGTTCGTCGACGCTGTTGTCGACCGCTTCCCATACGAGATGGTGCAGACCCGACCCATCGTGAATATCGCCGATGTACATCCCGGGGCGCTTGCGAACGGCCTCGAGGCCTTCGAGAACGGTGATGTTCTCGGAACCGTAGGAGGACTCGGGCGCGTGCGAGACGGTCGGAGTGGAGCTGGCTTCGGTCATCGAATCATCTCGGTGCAACCTTCGCTGAGCACCCGTTTGGGGGCCTCGAGCGAACCCTCTAGGGCCGGTCGTCTCGGCCCCGTCCCCTGGTCGAACCGAAGTGCCATCGGAGGGCCTGATTGCTTCGGAAAAACGGGGTGGAAAAGGAGGGGGGCCGCCCCCCACGAGCGAGCCAGAATCCTAGCTCTTTTTGGATGCTTTCGCAAGCTCGCACTCTCACGTTTCGGACGGGCTCGGACCCTCCCGGGCCACCCCTCCTCGGAGGTGAAAATCGCGGCGTTCGGATGCCGCCAAGCTACGCGTATCAATGAGCCCCGGGCGAGTCGTCGTCAGCAAGATCTGCCCCGGCGTCTCGCGCAAAAAATCGAAGAGCAGCGCGGTGCGCGAAAGGTCGAGCTCACTCGAAACATCATCGAGCAGCAACACCGGCTGGATGCCGCGCGCCGCCGCGATGCACCCAAGCTCGGCCAGCTTGAGCGCCATGGTGATCACGCGATGCTCGCCTTGCGATGCTTCCACGCGAACGTCGTAGCCGCCCAGCCGCAAGACGAGATCGTCGCGATGCGGCCCCGACGACGCGCTACCGCGGTACCGATCGCGCTCCCTCTCCGCTTCGAGTGCGCTTCGAAGCGCGTCTTCAGCGTCCGGACCTCCCGGCTCGTAGATGGCTTCGAGGAGGCGGGTTTCCGCGGTGATGCGCGGAAACGACGTCCCGAGCTCGAGCGCGATGCGGCTGCATGCTTCGCGGCGAATACGGTTGATGGCGGCGCCGTGACGAGCGATGATCGACTCGAAGCCGTCGATCTCCGGGGCCGCAGTGCCTCGCGTTTCGAGCAGGCGCTGCCGCGAGCGCGAGGCCACGGTGTAGCGCTTCAGATGATCCATCGACGTAGGATCGACGAAGAGCGCAATGCGATCGAGGAGCGTGCGCCGCTTGGAAGCCGGCCCCGACGACAGGACCATTTCGCCCGGATGAAACACCACCGCCGGTGACTGCACGGCGTAGCTCGCCAGACTGGGCGGTCGTTTGCCGGCCGAGCTGACCGTCCGAATGGAGCCGCGCAGCCCGATCACCTGCTCGCGCCCATCGCCGCCTTCCGTCAATTTGCCGCGCACGCTGGCTATCTCTTCACCGTGCCGCACGATTTCGCTGAGCTTCGCGGTGCGGAAGCTGCGAGTGGTGCAGACGAGGTAGGCGGCCTCGAGAACGCTGGTTTTGCCCTGCCCGTTGTTGCCAGAAAAGACAGTGAAGCGCGCGAGATCGGTGAGATCGGCGACGGCAATGTTACGAAAGTTGCGCAGCGCGATCGCGGCGATCGCCAGGCTTGCCGCCATTTCGAACCGCCTCGCGCCGGCGCGTCAGATGCGCATCGGCATGACGACGGCTTTGTAGCTCTGCTCGTCGCTTTCGGTGGCCGGCTTGATCACCGCAGGGTCGAGGTCCCCACCGATGCCAAGGACGACTTCGTCGTCGTCGATCGCGCCGAGCACGTCGAGAAAGTACTTGGCGTTGAAGCCGATGACGACTTCGGCGCCCGCGTAGTCGACGGGCACCTCGTCGAAACCGTCCCCCGTTTCGGGGCTTTCGCTGGTGATGCGCATGGCGCCGCTCGTGACCTCGAGCTTGACGCCGCCGGTGCGATCACTGGCGGCCAATGACACGGCCCGGAGTGCATCGGCAAACGGCGCGCGCGGTACGCGGATGGCGCGATCGCTCGTCTGGGGGATGACCTGCGAGTATGGCGGGAACTGCGCGTCGACGAGCTTGACCGAGAAACGAGTGCCTCCCATGAGAAAGAACGCGTTGGGGCCGCTCTGGCTGATCGTGACTTTTTGCGCTTCGCCCTCTTTGCCGGACTCGGCGCGCGTTTCGTCGCTGAGCCGTCGCAGCTCGCCCACCGCCTTCAGTGGGATGAGCATGGTGGCCGTCGCTTGCCGGCCGGGCACCCGCACTTCCATCTTCGATAGCCGGTGCCCGTCGGTGCTCACCATGCGCACGCGGTCGCCGTCCCACTCGAAAAGAGCGCTGTTGAGCGCGGGGCGCGTTTCGTCGGTGGAAATGGAGAAGTGAGTGCGCGAAATGAGCTTGGACAGGAGCTCGAGCTCGAGCTCGAGGGTGGCCGCTTTGGGATCGGGTTCGGCCAGGGCGGGGAAGTCCTCGCCAGGCATGCCGCGAAGTGTGTAACGGCGCGCACTGGCGGCCGCCTTCAGCGTGGTCGAGAAGCCGTCGTTGGTGACCACGTGAATGGGCCCGTCGGGCATCATTTTGATGCGTTCGTAGAGGTCCTTGGCGGACACGGCGACGCTGCCACCCTTTTTCACTTCGATGCCGCTCACGGAACCGCTGATCGCCAAGTACAGATCGGTCGCAGCGACGCGCAGCTCCGAAGGACCGCCGATGCTGAGCAGTACGTTCGACAGCGCAGGCATCGTGCTCTTCTTGTCGGCGACACCCTGGCAGCGGCCGACGAGCCGGAGAAGGTCCTTTTTCGGGACGGTCACATCCATGAAGTTTCTTGGCTCCTAAGAGGCACGCTGGATCCGCTGTCCCGGCATGCTCCGTCAGTTCTTAGCCATACTAGATCACGATCTGCAAATTCGGCCATACGCGAGGGTGAGATTGCGCCTCTCCGTGCAAGATGACCCTGCTTGGCGAAGGGTCGCCTGACGCATTGCTTCGTTTGGCTGCCTAGCTGACCGTCTGCTCTTCGACACAGGCGGGCAAGAATACTTGGACGCACGAGCGCTAGGGTCTTTTGGTTTATTCTCAGAAATAAGAAGTAGTAGCGATAGTAGGGGCTGTGGATTGTGGGGATAAGTCAAAGGTGGGCTCGTTTCCCCGGGCTTTTCGGATGCTCGACCTGGGGACGAGCGACCGGTGACAAGGAGGAGCGGGTGGGGACATCCGACCATGGTCGGGCCTGTCCGCCCTCTCTTCCGAAGAAAACCACAGGGTTGTCCAGAGCTTTCCCGAGCTCCGGGCGTCGCTCCCCGAAGGGTGCTTTGTCAAATTGCCTCTTGCGTATCCGTCGCCGCCATGACCCGCGCGAGCGAATCGATGAGCGCCTGACGAATCCGCGCGTGTGCCTGCGGGCCGATCTCGCCCGCATTGGCGGCGCTATCGAGTGCC
>DATHEQ010000396.1:0-33476 GCA_035318505.1 Polyangiaceae bacterium
TGCCGGGGCACGGCCGACGATTTCGCGCCGGCTCGGCAGACGCGATGCGTAGCGCGCTCGACGAAACGATCGCGCGGCTCAGACGCGCAGCTTAGGTCTGCTAAGCTCGCCATCATGTTCTGGGCCACAGCAGGCGCCGTCAATGCGTTCGTGGCCGTCGCATGCGGAGCGTTCGGTGCCCACGCGCTGAAGCGGAGACTCGACGACGAGCGGCTCGCCGTCTTCGAGACGGGCGCTCGCTACCACATGTACCACGCGCTCGCGCTCATCGCTGTGTCCTGGCTCGTGACGACGCGCGGCGACGCCGCGAACACCGCTGGCGCATTTTTTTTGGCCGGCATCGTCTTCTTCTCCGGCAGTCTCTATGCGCTTGCTCTTTCCGGCGTACGTAAGCTCGGCGCCATCACGCCCATCGGCGGCGTGTGCTTTTTGCTGGGCTGGGGCGACTTGGCATGGGTCGCGATGAGCGCTGGTCCGTAAAGCTCGGCGCCGAACGCGCGAGTGAGCGGTAACCAAATGTCTGGTAGCGCCGTACTAGGTTACGGTCGAGTGATCACGAGCGTGCTCACACGGCGAAGCTCGCGCCCATGAAGAGCCGGCAACCAATGGGTACAAGCCACGAACACATACGCTAGACGGAGACTGCCCATGATGAATCGTTTTGCTGCGCGCAAAGGCCTCGCCTTTCTCGTCGTTTTGCTGCTCGCGATGAGCGCGACGACCGCTTGGGCCGTGACGCCCACGGTGGTCTGGCAGAAGGCCGGGCTGAAAACCGGTCCCTCGACACACGCCTTTTCGGTGGACGGGACGGTTTTGCTCGTGAACACGAGTGCGGGTTTCGAATTGCGCCGCACCTCCGACGGCGCGCTACTCAACACCGTTACGTTGCCGGCTGCCTCCTTGACCTACAAGGACGCGGCGCTTTCGCCGGACAAGCAACTCATTGCGCTCGTGCTCGACAACCGATCGATCGAGCTTTGGCGTGTCTCGAATAGCACGGTCGCCCGTACCATCCCGACCGACGCCGTGCGAGACATCAAGTGGGTCGGTCTGTCGAATACGTTCGTGGCGACGATAGAGCGGTTCGCTTATGGCGGCGGCGGGATGCTCCGCGTGCACAACGTAGCGACGGGTGCCCTCGTGAAGGCGGCACTCGCCATTCACAATTCCAGCCCCGCCATGGTCAAGTTCTCCCCCAATGGTCAATACCTGAGCTATCCGGATCACTACGCCGTGAGCGGCTTCGTGGTATTGCGTACGTCCGACTGGGCCACGGCGCTGACGGTGCCCGGTACGACGACGTTCGCGTGGTCGCCCGACGGCGGCTCGCTCTGGACCGACGACTACCGCCGCGTTCGCGTGCCGGACGGGGCCGTGTTGCAGACCGTTCCCCCCCATCCGGATACGGTCGTCGAGGCATACACGCCGGACAATCAGTTCTTTCTGGCAGACGTGTTCGCGAATTTCCAATTCACGAACGTGCTGCAATTCCTCCGCACCTCCGACGCGAGCGTACGCGTGACGTACACCTTCCCCGGCGTAACCGCCGTCTATGGGGGCCGGATCGATTCGACGGGTAAGTTCTTTACCTATTCGACCTGCTCCACAGAATGCACCGTCTACGTCGCCCGAGTGCCAGCGTTGTAAGTCGCAAATGTTGGCCGGCGTTCGGGCTTCACAATGCGCCGGTCGATGCGAGCTCCATCGTGAGCTCGAGGTTGATCATCGCAGCCGCCTGCGTGCCACCAGCGGCTGCGAGGATGGCCCCCTGCATTCGCGCCGTCAGGTCGCCCGCCGCGTAGACGCCGGAAACGGAGGTCTCGCACTTCATCGCGTCGACGCGAACGTAGCCGTCGTCGTCGAGGGCCACGCCGAGCCTTTGAACCAGCTCGACCTGATGCTGGGGAGGATGCGTGAAGAGCACATCGCAGGGTACGGCGCTGCCGTTCGAGAGCTCGACAGCTTCGAGCCGATTCTCTCGCGCGATGAGTCGCGCTACGGGCAGAGGCTCGATGCGAATACCCGCACGGTCGAGGGTGACGCGACTCTCGGGTGGGATATCGACGCTGCCGCTCGTGAAGACCACGAGATCCCGCGTCCATCCTCGCAACATCAGAGCAAAGGGGAGTAGATGGGACGCCTCTGCCGCGAGCGCCAGATACCCCCACCGCCGATCCTGCGCCTCCCAGCCATGGCAGTACGGGCACTGAAGGATGGCGTGCCCCCAGAGCTCGCGGAAACCCTCGATGGGCAGCATCTCGTCGATCATTCCGGTAGAGAGGAGGATGCGACGAGCGTCGACGGTTTCCGACGGCAGGTCGACGAGGAACGCGCCGCGCGTTCCGGAAATGGACTCCACGCGAACGTCGCGCGCTTCGACGTTCGGGTAGAGGGTGAGCTGCTGACGGCCGATCTGCCGAAACTCTGCCGGCGGCGTTCCGTCGCGCGTGACGAAGTTGTGGATCTGCGCTGCGGCTGCGTTTCGTCGCGGCCCTGAATCACAGAGCAGCACGCGCTTGCGTGCGCGACCCAGCGCGAGCGCGGCCGACAGGCCGGAAGGGCCGCCACCGGCGATGACAACGTCGTAGATCACGTTCGATCTCCTTGCAGGTAGAGCCACGTGCATCGCGTGAACGACCGATCGTGGGGCTCGTCAGTCATCTGCTCGTCGTAACGCATCTCGCGGGGCGACGGTAGGGCGCACTACCGTCGCGCAGCGGGGCACGCGGGGCACTTCACGGCGAAAGACGGCTCGTGATCGTCAAGTAGGCCATGGCCAGTACCGCGAGGGACGCCAAGATGCCGCCGATGCGCCCCGCTGTACGGGTACGCGCAATTTCTTGCTGTTCGGACATGCCGAGGCTCGATGCGCGCGCCATGAGCCGCGGCAAGCAGATGAAGGCGAATCCGAGGGCTCCAAGGCCTGCCGCCATGCCGTGAGAACCGGTGAACCATTCACGGACGCCCATGCCGATGGGGAAGAGCCCGACGATTCGCGTTGGCACCTGGTTTCGAGCGAAGAATCCGAAGCCCCGTCGATGGACGATTTCTAGAGGGATGGAGAGCGCGATGACTGCGGGGACGCCGATCAGCGGGAGGGCGAGCTCGCCCGTCGTGTACCCCACCGAGACGCAGATGAGGATGGTGGCCCCCAGAATGATCCGGATGATCGTGCGCTCTTCCGCGGTTACGGGGTGCTGGGAAGCTACGCTCCGGCGCGCTCGGACGATGCGTTCGGGATGGCGCGCTCCGTACAGCATCACGCAGGCCATGAAGGCCCACGAACCGATGGCTACGAGATTGCTTGTCATCATTTCTTCTCCCATTCGGGATGACGTCCTCCCACGGCGTACGTCACTCCGAGCTGCGGCGTGGTGGCACCTACCTCGGTTGCCCACATTTCGGACGATCTAACGGCGCCGACGCCGATGCCGGCGCCTCCGCCGAACGAACGAGCTTCACCGACCAAGAATTTCCCGAGCAGCTCTTCTGTCGGTGGTTCGCAGAGATGGTCGGGGTCACGTAGGTAGCCCGCCATCGCGGAGGCCCCGAGTCCCGGCGTGCCGAGGCCGCCCCCCCCCGCGGTGTAGACGTGACCGTATCGATCCACCGTCGCGGACACCGTTGCATGAAAAATCAGACCGGCCGACGCGGAGAACGTGCCGTAGTCAGGCAGGACATCGCACGGCTCCGCCTTCTCAACATCGGCCTTTGGCGGAGCGTCCGGCGCGCTACCAGCATCGGCGCGCGTCGCACACAACGGCTCTTGGACCGGTGGGTTCTCGTTAGAGCAGGTCTTGCTCTCTTCACCGCAGAAGAGGTCTTCCTCTTCGTACCCGTAGCGCGCGTTCTTTCCCGACCCAATTGGCGTGGTCATCTCGGCACCTCCTCGGTGCACACGCTTTTCGGACGTCGCCCTCGACGAGTTGCTAGAAATCCTGCTGCGGCCTTGTCCCCCGCGCGCGTTGCCTGCAGAGGGAAAAGCGCCGACATGCGTCCTCGGAAATAGTGCTCAAAGGGCACCGGCGCGGGCACAACCTCTTCAAGAAATGCCCCCCGCCCGGAAGCATTGGATCGCGATCGGTATTCTCGCCCTCGGCGCGATGGGGCTCCCATCCGGTTGCGCACCCGAACCGACACGAGGCGCGCCTTCGGGCACTGCTGGGGCGGGCGGTTCGGCAACCTGCGATGCGCGCCCGCCAGACCTCACCGACGACGGCGGCGGCTCTTCATTCCCACGCGATTTGCCCAAAACGGCCGAAATGCATTGGCTTACGCAAATCGGTTGGGGCAAGGCCCAAACGGACCGGGTCTGCGCTCGCGGCAATCAGGATCCGGTCGCGCGAGCGCTTTGCGCATGCCCTTCCGTTTCGAGTTTTGACGACATGCTGCGCGCATTCTGGCCCGCCGGCCGCACTTTGGAAGAAAACTACACCTTCGGTGTCACGTACCAGTCCGCGGGTCTCGCATCCCGCGTCGCCTCGGTGGTGAACCCCGCCGTCGTCATGATGTCGATAGCGCCTTACGACAAGGGGGATGCCGGGGGACCGAGGGTGGAACTCACGGACCTGGCCGTCTCCTTTACCCGCGGCGATCAGCTCGTCGAGCTGATGGGTATCGACATACCCAACCAGCGGATCAACTTCTACCTTCTCGCCTTCGGCCATCCGTGCCACTCGTCCGAAGGCGGCTGCACCGCTACCGATGTGCTCGGCGCACGCATCGAACGAGATTGGTCGTCGTGGACCCTCTACCAGGCCGAAGACATCGAAGACACGGGCCTGTCGTGCCTCTCGTGTCATCAGAGCGAAGGACCTGGCAAACCAAGGCACTTCTTGATGCGCGAGTTCGCGTTCAGCTGGCTTCATTGGGGTAACGTCGCCGAAACTTCTCGCCCCATCGTTTGCCCGGGCGGCGGGCCTCGTATTTTGTTGAGCCCGGTGCCGCGCCCTGACGCGACGCACGTCATTCCAGATTTGGATGGAATGTTCGCGCACGCCCATGCCGGGGAAACGCACTATGCCGGCATCCCCGTCGACGCCATCATCAATCAGCGCAGCGGTTTTCGGACGTCCGCCGGAGTGCAGCGCATGCGCGCGGCCCTGATGAGTCGAGACGGCTTGCCGAGATCCGACAACAAAGAAGAGAGGTTTTCGATCGGCGAGCCGTATCTGTTCAACACGCTCGGGACGATCACGGACCAATACTGCCCCAATCCCACCCTCACGACCTGGAACAACTATCGCAACAGCGTTTTGCTCGAGAGGGGATTGCCAGTACCCTATTATCAGTACGATGTCATCGACACGGAAGCCGGAGCGAAGGCGCGCGCGGACTACGCTGGTTTCTTGCGCGATGCAAAGGGCAGCGACGCGCTCGACATCCTGTCGCCGCTCATGAGCGAAGAAGTCGCCACGGGCGTTGGATTCTTCCCCAGCGTCGATAGCGACGCCCCGACGATCGTGAGACAGATGTGTGTGCGCTGCCATACGGGCACCGAGGACGGCAGCACCAGGCGCGCGCGATTCGATGCGCGCAACCTCGACCAGCTCCGCCCTGAAACGATGGAAGCCGTGATGCAACGCGTGCAGCTCCCTGAAGGGGACCCCTACCTCATGCCGCCGCGCCGCTCCGGCCATTTGCCGGCGTGGGCCATCGAGCGCATCAAAGCGTATTTCGCAGGTCGATAGCGTCGTCATTCAAGCGTGGCGCTGCTCGGACGTGTGAACGCCTCGTCGCCATGTGGACTTGTGACGAGTTCGTCGAATCCGTCGGTCGTCCGAATGTTCGGACTGCGCTGTTCCGATTTCGGGACGGCCCGTACCCGCCGTATCCGAAATTACCGAAAAATAGCGCGTTTACTCGCGTGGCACGAGATTGGCTTCAATGCCGGTCGTGAATGCTGCTCGCCCAACGCGTCGTCGAGAACGGGCTCCATTCATGAGCACGCTGTCCGAATGGTGGCTCGGCGTTCGCGAGGACCTTCGGTTCGCGGTGAAGAGCTTGGCGCGCGTACCGATGTATACGACGACGGTCGTCGTCACGTTGGCCGTCGCTATCGGCGGGGTCACGGCGGTCTTCAGCGTGCTCTATGCGGTCTTACTACGACCGCTCCCCTATCCGCGTGCACATGAGCTCTTGGCGGTACACGAAGCGTTTCGCGACGGGACCCACAACAGAGGGCCGTTTTCACCCGGTGAATTCGTCGATGTAAAAAACAAGAACCACGTGTTCTCGTCGATGGTCGCGTTGACAGGCGGCAGCATGAGCATGACCGGGCGTGGGGAAGCCACGCGCGTTGCGACCGGCTGGGCGACGGTCGACATGTTCCGGCTGTTCGGCATTGCGCCGACATTAGGCAGGGACTTCGCACCTGACGACGAGCAAGCAGGTGGCGCGCACGTCGCCATCTTGAGCTCCGCGTTTCATCGCCGTGCTTTCGCCGGCGCGGCGGACGTGGTGGGAAAAACCATCGAGCTCGATGGTCTCGCGCACACCATCATCGGTGTCTTACCTTCGGTCTACGACGGTCAGCCTCGCTTCGGCGACTTGTCCGGCGAGGATGCCGAACCGCGCGATGTTTGGCTGCCTCTCGGATTCACGCCCAATCAGCTCGATCCCGCCGTACGCGGCGCACACTGGATCAAGGTCCTTGCCCGCCTCAAGCCTGGCGTCACAAGGGAAGCCGCGATGGCGGATCTCGCTCGCCTCGCGGAAACGTTCTACCGCGATTTTCCCGAGACCTACAAACCGGGCTCTGAATGGAGAATGTGGGTGGAGTCGCTCAAGTCGTATGGGGCCGGCAAGTCGGCGCTCGTCGCCACCCTGTCGCTCGCCGCCGTCTTGCTCGTTCTCTTGACCGGGTGCGCCAATGTCGTGAGCATCACGTTGGCCCGCCTTGCCTCCCGGCGACGAGAAATTGCCGTGCGCGTCGCGCTCGGTGCGACCGCGTCACGCATCGCCGGGCAATTTCTCGGCGAGAGCCTCATCCTCGCCTTGGCTGCGGGTGCGCTTGGGGTCGTCATCGGGCGGGCGGGCATCGATGGTCTGATGGCCGCCGCTTCGGCTGCCGCGCTCGACGACGTGGGTATTGCTTTTCAATTACCGGTCCTCGCCTTCGCTCTCGCGATTAGCATTTTTGCTGGCGTTCTTGCGGGTTCAGCCCCGGCCTGGCATGCGGCGCGCCTTTCGCCGACCGCAGGACTACGGGAAGGCGGCCGCGCGACGAGCGCGAGCGCCTTACGCCTGCGCAGCGCGCTCGTCGTCGCCCAAGTGACGGTTGCGCTCGTGTTGCTCGTGGGTACCGGTCTCATTTTGCGAAGCATCGTCGACCTTACCTCGACGTCTCCCGGCTTCGAACCGCGTGATGCTTACGTCGCACAGGTCACGCTGTCCGAGACGCGCTACGGCAAAGGGCCCGAGCGGACGCAATTCGTCCAAGCGGCGCTCGAACGACTACGGACAATTCACGGGATCGATTCGGTGGGGATCACCACCATCCTGCCGTTCTCGGGCTACCAGGATTGGCTCTTTCGAATCGAGGGCGACCCGCCGCCTATCCCGCCAGCACCACGCCCCGACGCGGAGGTTCGTTCGATCGCCGGCGACTATTTCCCATCGCTCGGGATGCGGCTCGTCGCCGGGCGCTCTTTCGGGCCGAGCGACACGCACGATGCTCCCGGGGCCGTGATCGTGAGTGAGCTCACGGCAAAGAAATATTTCAATGGGCGAAATCCGCTCGGGATGCGAATCTTTTTCAAGATCAACCTCCGCGACGAACGTCCGTTCACGGTCGTGGGAATCGCGGCCGACACGCGAAGTGTGGGAATGGATGTGCCCATGCGCCCATTCGTTTACTTTTCCTTCGACCAAGTCCCGCAATTCAATGTTGGTATCGTCGTGCGTGCGCCCCACCTCGGCGCCGCGTCCCTCATCGCGATACGCGAAGCCACCGCAGCCGTCGATCCGACGCAGCCTTTGTATGGCGCGGTCCCCTTGCAGCAGCTCGTCGACGCCTCGCTCGGCTCGCGCCGTTTCACGCTGCTGCTCTTGTCGTTATTCGCCGCGCTCGGGCTCGCCCTCGCTGTGCTCGGCATTTACGGCATCACGTCCTATTCCGTCGTGCAACGCACCCAAGAGATAGCCGTTCGCATGGCGATGGGCGCCGATGACCGGGCCATCGTGCGGCTTATCGTCATTCGAACGCTGAAGCTCGTCGCCATGGGTATCGTCTTGGGGTCGATCACGGCCGCGGTGCTGGGGAAATATTTGGCGTCGCTCATCTACGGGGTAGACCCGTGGGATCCGCAAGCGACTCTTCTACTCGCCGTGGTGATGGTGGCAGCAGCGCTCGCCGCCAGTTGGTTGCCCGCGCGGCGAGCGGCGGCGCTGCCGCTCGCCAACGCGCTTCGCAGCGATTGAACTGGGCGATATGCCGGCCGGCGCCGCCAGCGCCGGCGGTGCCAGTTGAGAAACGCACGCTCCGCACCGGTAGGCGCTGTGGAGTTGCCCCCGCAAAATCGGACAGGGTCAGCAGGTTGCAGCTTGAAGGCGAAAGGCTCGGGGGGCCAGCATGTTGAGACGCTCGTGGTGGTGCTGGGAGTTATAGTCTTCGAACCACTCGGCGAGTGCTTTCATGACCGCTTCGGCGCTCTCGAGCTGGTTTAGATATGCGTAAATCGCGCTTGAAGGTCTTCACGCCTGCGCTAAATGCGTCGCCGGCCCCACCGAATTCCATTTCGGCGCGCGAGGGCGTGAATGGCAGGCCACTCAAAGCAGCGGCCGGCGTCGGGCTTCCAACAGTGACCCGTTCCTCCACGGGTAACCGGCGCGCCGCTATTGTCGCGTCAGAATGATCGTGCCCGCCACGACGTTTCGGTTGCCCGTGCATGACTGCGTGCTGATCTCTTGGATCCTTGCGAGGGTGCAGCTCATGAACTGCAGACCGAAATGCGAGGAGCCGTTGCACCCGTCGCCGCATGAATAGCTCAGATCGAAAGAGGCGCTGGCCGAAGTAGTCGCAGGGCTCATGGTGTAGTAGCCGTCGTAGACGTAGGTCTTGTCGAGGTTGGTTCCCTGCGGACCGCCGTAGGTAACCCCCGGCGGCATCGAAATCGATAACGCCGATGCTCTGCACACTCCCGTGAGAGCTATTGAGAAGCCATCTGCCGACGAGCGAGCATTCGACGCCCGAGATGCCCGGGTCGTGCGGCGGAATGAGAGGGCACGTGCCGTTGGGCATTCGGGTGCCGCAGAAATTGGTTCCTCCGTCATCGCCTGGAGAGGTGACTCTTCCTCCGCACGCCGCGAGCAAGAGACAGCTCGGCAAAAGAAAAGCCGTGATACGAAAGCGATGACGGAGCGAAGGTGAAGACATGAATCTCGAGTCTAACACCGGATTCTTACATGCCGCTCTCGCGCCTCGCCATGGTGCGGACCCCAGACGGCCACAGCCGGCTGGAGCTGACGAATTCCACCACCCAAGGGCGACCCATACTGAGCCGAAAAATGCGCCGCCGAACACGCTGGGTATAGGTCGCATCATGTTCGCCGTTGACGACATCGACGATGTCCTTGCCCGCCTGAAGGCGCATGGCGCCGAACTCGTTGGCGAGTCACGCCAGCGCGCCCCGGCCACCGTCGGCCACAGCTGCTAAGCTGGCGTGGTGTCCCACGCTCGAAATTACGCAGAACCGAGTGACGACTTGCGTGATGGGGGAGAGGTATACGACGCCAATGGTGTCGACCGCACCCTCGTGCGGGCTTGTCTGCGTGATACGCCTCTCCAGCGTCTCGAGGCGCTGGAGGCCGTGTATCAGTTGAGAGAGAGCGCACGCGATGTCGGAGAGTCGGTACCTTCGTCTCATTGATTGCCTGATCGCTCACGAAGTCAGGTTTGCGATCGATGGCGCAAATGGCGGCGGTTCTTCAGCGTGCACCGATTCTGACGGAGGATCTGGACCTGGTGCACGATCGTTCTCGGGAGAACGTGAATCGCCTCTTGGCTGCGCTTCAAGATCTCGATGCGGTCTGTCGAAACGATCGACGGAACTGCGCCCCGGTCTGTCGCATTTGATCGGGCCGGGAAGCCAGTTGCTCGAGGTGCAGCCACATGCCGGATAAGGCATCGGATTCTGACCGTGGCCGTTTGGCAGTGCGGCGTCTTGTCGTTTGAGCACGGTAGCCTCGCGGGCGAGCGTCGTCAGCAGGGCGTCGCAGAGATTATCTCGTAGGCCCGAAGCATGCCGGGCAGGTTACCCGCCTCAGGCAACCGATCGAAACCATTATGGAAGGTACCGGGCCGTTTCCCAGGTGCTCACGTCGACCAGAGGGCGTCGTGAGCGCCAAAGGAAGTTGAGCCGTTTCCGGGCGCTGACCGCAACTGCTGTCGAGCCCCTTGTGGTCATGTCCATATCGAAGCGCCGCTTGCTGATACCCGTTCAACTTGTGGTCGCCCGAGACCCGGGCACCACGAGCGACGCTGAGCTGGCCCGCGCCTTGATGGGAGGGAATGGTTGGGCCATCACCGAGACGTGGCACCGCTTCGCTCCAGCCGTCGTGATGCTGGCGAGGCGGGCGCTCGGCTCGGAGTCCGAGGCGGAGGATGTCGCGCAGGAGACCTTTCAACGGGTATTCGCCAAGGCCAAGACGCTTCGCGACCCCGAGCGGCTGCGCAGTTTCATTTTCTCATTCGCCATTCGCGTGCTCAAGCACGAGCTGCGTGGCAGGAGGGCGCGAGCCTGGCTGTCGTTCCACCGACCCGAGACGCTTTTGGACGTGGGCGCAGACATCGTGGACATCGAGTCTCGTGATCTTTTGCGCCGGTTTTATTCGTTGCTCGACCGTCTGGCCCCGCGGCACCGACTGGTGTTCGTTCTTCGTCACATCGAGTCCATGACGGTGGAGGAAGTGGCGGCCCACATGGAGATCTCGCTCTCCACGGTGAAGCGCGCGCTGGACCGCGCTACGCGCAAGCTATCGCGATGGATCGAACTGGACGCCGGCTTGGCCGGATTCCTCGCGGAATTCTCAGATGAGGGAGGTTGGCGCCGATGACAGATGAGGGTAAGGGGCGGCGAGCATTGGCGGCCTTGTCCGAGCTCGCGCGTGAAAGCGTGCGGCCGCCTACGCGTGCGAAGCTCGACAATGGCCTTCGCGCGGCGCGCTCCCATATGGACGACGCCGAGCAGAAGGCGGCGTGGCGCGCGTTTGCGCCGCGGCGGGCGGTCCTCCGCTTGACCGTGCTCGGAACGCTGTGCGCGGTGGTGGTGCTCGTGGCCCTGAGCGTCATTCGTTCCAAGCGCCCACGCACGCCCGTTGCTTCGCCCGCGCTCAGCTACCGACTCGAAGGCGGCAGCTTGATCGAAGGCGGATACCTGCGCGAGTTGGCCCCCTCGGGCATCAGGGCCGTCTTCTCCGAAGGGACGGAGTTCATCCTGATGCCAGGCACCCGCAGCCGGCTGCGCACGGTCGAGGCCTCGGGCGCACGCATCACCATCGAGCACGGCGCGGCTTCATTTCAAGTCACACCCGCGAACGATCGCCGCTGGCAGGTTGACGTCGGTCCCTTCCTGGTGACCGTCAAGGGCACCGCGTTCAAGGTGTCATGGGACGCCGTGACGGAAAGATTCGAGCTCAAACTTCAGCACGGTAGCGTGACGGTGAGCGGGCCGTTGACCGGCGGCGAGATCGCGCTGCAGGCCGGGCAGCGCCTACAAGTCGACCTGCCCAAGGGCGAGGCAGTGATTAACGAGCACACGCCCGAGGAGCGGCTTGAAGCCCCAGCCAGCTCCGCGTCACCGGCGCCTGAACCGCCTCTCGACGAACCGCTTGCGGCGTCTGACAAACCTGCGGCGCCGGTAGGCAGACGCGGTGCTATGCCGTCTGCGGCCAGAGTCGTTGACGATCATCGGTGGACCGCGGCGCTGGCGACCGGGCAACTGGACCGCATCCTTGCCGAAGCTGAGCGTGCCGGGGTGAAAGCGACGCTGGACACGGCTTCGAGTGATGACCTCCTGGCGCTCGCCGATGCGGCCCGCTACCGGCGCCGCACGGACCTCGCGCGCGACGCGCTGCTCGCCGAGCGGCGGCGTTTTGCGAGTTCGCCGCACGCCCTCGACGCCGCTTTCCTGCTCGGGCGCGTCGAGGAAGTGAGCGACCACGGACGCGCAATCCAGTGGTACGACGAATACCTGATGCGGGCTCCGACAGGCACGTACGCTTCGGAGGCTCTGGGGCGCAAGATGACCCTGACCAGCAAACTCGGAGGGACTTCGCGAGCGCGCCCCATCGCGGAGGATTATCTCCGGCGTTTCCCCGCCGGCTCCTATGCGGGGCCGGCGCGGGCGATTGTTAGCGCGCCCTAGCACGACTGGGCCAGTTCTTCGCAATACAATATCGACCAAGATAGCCATACGGCCACCACGAGAGATGGCGGCGAGGCCGCCGGAGACACAGACCAGATGGGAACTGCCGCGGGACGCCTCGCCTCGATAGCTTCGCCGACTCGCGATTGTGCCTGTCCGGGCAGGCACTCGAGTGGGCGAATGGGTACTCCGAGGATCGATCTGCTCGTGAGAAAACTGACGCAGTAGTGCTGAACGGCAACGCTCTTGTGCCGACTCACTCTCGCCGCGCTCGTATCGATCTGGTTCTACGGAGCGACCGCCGCGCTCGCGGCCGGCGCGGTGCGCGCTAGCAGCGTCGTTCTGGTTCGGCCGGCAAATTCCCCACCGGTCATGGTCGAAACCCTGGGCCGGCTCAAGGGTGAGCTGATCTCGGCCGGCTTCGAGGCGTCGATCGTGGACGGCGCTCCGGGCGAAGCCGCCGACTCGCGCGCCGGCCTCGAACGGCTGGCGACGGAGCGAGGGGCCGACGCGGTGGTCGCCATCGTTGGAGACCTCTCGCCTAATTCCGTCGAGGTCTGGGTGATCGACAAGGTGACCGGCAAGTCGGTGGTGCGCCGGATGACGTTCGAGCCCGCGGCTGCGCAGACATCCAAGACCCTGGCGCTCCGGGCCATCGAGCTTCTGCGCGCGAGCTTTCTCGAGATCGATCTGGCCGCGCACAACCGACAGAACGAGTCTCTCGCTGCGCCGCCCCCCGCTGTCGTTCACTTCGTGGAAATGGAACGGCTGGCTCGACACCCGGAACGGTGGGGCGTCGAGGTGGGTGGCGCTGCCGTCATGAGTTTGGACCGCGTCGGTCCCGCGGTGTTGCCGATCGTGCGGCTCGATGGATCGCTGCGCCCGTGGTTCGTCGCGCGCGCGACCCTCGCCGGTCTTGGCACACGCCCGACAGTCGAGAGTCAGGCGGGCAGCGCGCACGTCGAGCAAGCGTATGGGCTGCTCGGTGGCAGCTTCCGTTTCCGCGCGGGCGCGCTCGTACATCCTTTCGCGGAATTGTCCGCCGGTGTTCTGCACACCTCGGTCGAGGGACGCGCCGCCGCGCCGAACCAGAGCGGCGCCGCTGACCAATGGTCGTTTCTCTGTGACGCGGGCCTCGGCACGCTGCTGCGTTTACCGGATCGTTTCTACCTCTCGCTCGCGGCTCACGTGCAACTGGCCGAGCCTTATCCCGCCGTGCGCTTCTTGGGTAAGGTCGTCGCGACGTCGGCGCGCCCCAACGTGCTGTTGATCTTTACCGTCGGGGCGTGGCTCTGACGCGTTAGCGATCTCGTCCCATTTTGTTGGACCGGTTTTCCGCGTGGGGCGCGACTGCGGACCGATCGCCCAATCGGCTCGAAACCGACCGCCGTGATGACGGACGGATCCAATCCTTTGCAAGGAGTCCCCATGCATCTCCGACTGTCGTCCCCGATCTTGACGCTGGCATTCGTCGCGCTGTCTTTTTCATGTGGAAACACGGACACCGGGCCGGGACCCCAAGGTGCCGGCGGAACGGGCGGTACTTCGGGGGGAACGGGCGCGACGGGTTCGGGCGGTAGTACAGGTGGCGGAGGCGCCACGGGCTCCGGCGGCGCGACGGGCAGCGGAGGTGCGGCGGGCTCCGGCGGCGCGACGGGCAGCGGAGGTGCGACGGGCAGCGGAGGTGCGGCGGGCAGCGGAGGTGCGGCGGGCTCCGGCGGTGCGGCGGGCCGCGGAGGAAGCACGGGCGGCTCCGGCGGCGCGATTGACGGAGGCACCACGGGTCCGGGTGGCACGAGCGGCGCCGCGGGTGGCGGCGGGAGCAGCGGCGGCGCGGGTACGGGTAGCGCAGGCAAGAGCGGCGCTGCAGGCAGCAGCGGCGGGACTGCGGGCAGCGGCGGGATGGATGGTGGCGCAGCAGGTCGTGGAGGCATGAGCGGCGGCGCGGGCAGCAACGGGATGGATGGTGGCCCGGTGGGTGACGCCGGGCCGAGCGGTGGTTGCGGAAAAGCCGCCCCCCCTCAAGTCAGCACGAGGCAAACGATCGATGTCGGCGGTACGGCGCGCGAGTACATCGTCAATTACCCGACCCCGTACGATCCGAATCGTCTCTATCGTGTGCTCTTCATCCACCACGGTCGCGATGGAAACGCCGAACAAAACATCACGCGCAACGGTGGTTGGTACGGCGTTGGACCCCTCAGTGGCGGCTCGACCATTTTCGTGTCGCCGCAGGGCCTCGCAGACAGTGCCGGCAGCACAGGCTGGCCAAACACAGGCGGGCAAGACGTCGCGTTCCTTCGCGTCCTGGTGGAACAAATCAATTCCGCCTTCTGCGTCGACAAGTCTCGCATCTTCACGACCGGGATGAGTTATGGCGGCAACTTCTCCAACACCCTCGGCTGCGAGATGGGCGACGTCTTTCGCGCCATCGTGCCGTTCGCCGGCTGGGGTCCCCAGGGATCCACCTGTGTCGGCAAGGTCGCCGCGCTGAATACCCACGGAACCGCCGACACCACGATCGAGCTCGCGAAAGGCCAGGCGAGCCGCGCCCATTGGTTGGCTGCCAATCATTGCACCATGACGACGGCCCCCTTCGATCCTTCGCCGTGTGTCCTTTATCAAGGCTGTGACGTCGGCTTTCCGGTCGGCTGGTGCGAGCACCCCGGCGGGCACATCCTACCCACCTTCTCGGGCCCCGCGATTTGGAACTTCATCTCCCAGTTCTGAGCGAAACCACTTCCTGATCGATGTCGTCGCACCGCCCCCGCCCATACGGCGGGGGTACGTCACGGCGTTGGTCGACGCTGGGGTGGCGCGCTGCTCAGGGCAACGATCTCGCTCGCTGCGAGAGCGCGTCCCCAGATCGCGATGTCATCGAGGTCGCCGCTCAAGAAACGCCCTTCCATGTTCCAGCGCCCGAAAAACAGCGTTGTATCGCCAGGAACGATATCGGACAGCTTGGCCTGCTCATCCACGGGCGCCCCATTCACGTACAAAGTGACGTGATTCGTCCCATTATCGACAACGGCGGCGACGTGGAGCCAGGTATTGGGCTCGACACACGGACATTCGGTGTGGAGGTAATCGCCGAGGGTAGGTGACCAGTAAGAGAAAACGAATTCGGACTCCACGTTGAGCTCCCACCCATTGGACTTGAAATTCTCGGTGGTCATTACCGTCCCGATTCCTCGGTTGGCTCCTAGCTGCTCTGGCGACAGGCGGATCCAGGCGGAGACGCTCCAGTTCGGTGTCGGGGCCGGAAAGTTCGGGACGGCGACCGAGGCACCCGCGGCGAGGCGAAGTCCGCCCCCAAAACGGCCATCGCGAATCCACGTTCCGCCCGTGAGCTGACCGTCGTGTCTATTGCCTGAATCGTCGAGCGCGGTGTCTCCAGAGCCCTCGTCGAAGGTCCAATGCGCAACGAGCGAATCGACCAGGTCGCGTGGCGGCGGGCCAATGACGTCCAGCGGTGCGCCGCTACAGCTCATCAGGCACCACACGACGGCAGGTAGGGGCCTGAAAAAAGCTTCAGCGCTCGACCGAGGAGCTGCGGTTGTGTGGTCCATACTGCCTTCGACACGCCACATCCCGGTGGATGATGGTTTTCTACAAATGGCGAGTACCGAGTGATTGCAAGACTGATTGCGCCATGAACGAGTATAGACGCCGCGATATCTGCGAGCGTAGGTAAATCAAGCTCATCAATCCTGAAATCACACGATTTCCCAGGTCATCGACTTTTTCTACGTCGATAAGTGGATTCACCGGCACGCTGTTGCCGAAACGCCAAAGTCCAAACGGCGATGGCGGCTGACGCCGAGACTTGAGGTCGCGCGTGTCGAGTGCCCGCCGGGCACCTTCGTCACGTCGAACCTGGCGGCGGTATCGACCTCGCCCAATCGATCGATGGTGTTTGCTACAAGCTCCGACAAGCGCTTGTACCGCCAACTCATCTCCGGTGACACACCGCTCGGCTGGCAGGGCACCGACAGCCCCATCGTGTGCGGGTCACCGTCCGCCGTATCACCGCAGCAAGGCGTGATCGACGTCTTCATTGAGGCTGCGACGCAGTCCTCTATCACCAACAGTTCAATGGCGCCCGGGGTCCATGGGAGTCGTCCTTCTGGTCCGAAAGCCTGGGCATCCCGTCCGCTGTTTCTTACGCGCCCAACCGATACAATATCTTCCTCACCGCGTGGAGCGAGCTCGACGGAGCGGGAACGTTCGATCTTCTTGGGACGGCATAGCCGTTCTTGCAGCTCAGCCCCCGCCAATACCGAGCGTTTGTGTTGGGCCTTGCCGAACGCCAGGTGAGCGGCGGCGCCGCCTACGATGCCTCGTGGCGGCAACCGTTGCCGGCGCGGGCGCCGAGCTCGTATCATGCGATCGTCGAGCATTGGCCATCTCACGAGCAATACGACATCCGCGTCGACTTCCTATGACATGGAAGCGCTCCTCATCACCCCGGACACCCGGCGGGCCGCAGACCCGCCGTCGGCTAGCGCTAAAGGGCGGATACGCCGGATGAATGGCTCCGGAGCGCGTTGGCGCCACCCTGGGCGTGCTATGTTTCGGAGCGATGGACACTCTGGATCCCCGCGTGCAGGCTGCGTTTGCCCGCCATCCAGAGTTGCTGCAGATTGTCCGAGAGGTTGATCGCTCCCTTATCCGTTGGTCGCTGGAGCGCACTCCACTAGAGCGGCTCCGGGGCGCGAGCAAGACTCTTCGCGGGCTTCGAAGGTTCCGACGTGTCGCATCCGAAAGAGGCTGACACCGCTGCGATCATTGCAGCGCTGCACCGCGCCGGCGTGCAATTCATCGTCGTTGGCGGTGCGGCGGCGCAGCTCCACGGATCCACGTTGGCTACGCTCGATCTCGACATCGTTCACCGGCGCGACCCTGCCAACGTTGACAGGCTGGTCGATGTTCTCAATCAATTGGACGCTTACCACCGCCACGACCTCATGCAACGCCGCCTCCGGCCAACTGCGGCCCAACTTCTCGGCAGCGGCCAAATCAACCTTTCGACGTCGCTCGGTCCTCTCGACCCTCTTTGCGAGCTGGAGCCCGGTCAGGGCTACGACGAGCTCTTGCCTCACAGCGAGGTGATGCGCGACGAAGGAATCGAAATCCGCGTCGTCGACCTGCCAACGTTGATCGACATCAAATCCAAAGTAGGCCGGACGAAGGACAAGCTCGTCGTGGCCGACTTGATAGTGATTCTCGAGGAGCGACAGCGGAACGTATAGAACGCGATCTTGGTGGATCCGCTTCGCGCGACGCGCGACAGCTTGGACGAGAAACGCCGTCTACTTAATCGGCAACTTGCACAAGATCGAGCAGACGCCTTGGCCGTTGTTGGCGCCATCGTCGCACTCTTCGCCTTGCAGGCTGTCGATGATGCCGTCACCGCAGTAGTGCGGAGTCTGACAGCCGTTGGTACAGCCGTTCTTGTCTCCATAGCCGGTTCCATTGTCGCGTCCGCGATCGCACTTTTCCATCCCGGAGGGGTCCGCAACGCCATCGCCACAGAAAGGACCGAACTTGCAATGCGTGGTACAGCCGCCGTAGAGGCCGTCCATGTTGCCGGGACCATCGTCACATTCCTCGGCCGCGGTCACGATGCCGTCGCCGCAACGGGGTTCGCAGCCGGAGCGCGTCGTGTTGTAACCGGAGAGGGTGAGTTGATAGTTCGATTCGCGCGGGTGGTGGTCCGCGTGAAAGAGGGCAATCTCATAGGTCTTACCCACCTCGAGACCGAGCCCGGTCACGGTGCCCGAGCCGAATGCTCCCGGCAGGGCTTGGTCCACGCTCGCTTGAGCGGTCTGGATCGAGACGTTCCACGCCGCAGAAGCTCCGGTCGTTGCCAGTGTGACTTGGCCTTTCATGCGCTCGTGCGGCGCGCCGAGATCGAGCACGAGGTGACCGTTGATGAAGACCCACATATCGTCATCGCCGAAAAACGAAAGCGTCTCGCCACCTACGAAGTGAAACAGGTAACGAACTTCCGTCGTGAAATAGAAGTTTCGCATCACACCCGTCACCGGCTTGATCGGAACTCCCAGCACTTCGCCCACCTGTGGCGCGGGCCCGCCGCTGTTCCACCCTCGCGCGTCCCACTGCTGCGTAATCGCATTTCCGTCGTTGGCCACACACGTCGTGATGGGCTTCCAGTACGGCCAGAGGTTGCACATCTTGGGGCGTGCGCTCGCTTCGAGCGGAAAGAATCCGCTCGAAAGGGTCGTGGCGGCGTTGGGGGGCGCCATCATTTTCGAGCCGAGCCAGATGTCGTGGAGGTCGTCGTAGACGGTACGGCCGACGCTAAATTGGTATTGATTGGTTCCCGCCAGCTGAGCAAGCTCGAGCGTGTCCACCACTTTCGTGCTGAAGGTCGAATCGGAGAACCACTGCTTGAAGCTGTCGGCGCTCTGAATCACCTTCACCGGGACTTCTTTGACGTACTTCGGGCTTGCTGCTCCGGAATTGCAAGTCTGAACGCCGGCAAGGCCATCGAGGATCCCGGTGCCGTCCCAGTCCGTGAACGTGCAGGCGCAGGCCGAACCGCCGGTGCGGGCCGTGTTGAGCGTGGGCTTGCCCCCGACTCCCAGCGTGGCGTTGGCGAGTCCCGTGCAAGGGTTCGTGGCGTCGGAGGGAGGGCAGGTGCCGTTCGGAGGAAGCGTCAGCAGATTGGCCCCGCTCGTATTCGGCACGCAGGTCGTCTTGACGCCGCCCACCGTGGCGCCGTAATAAAAAAAGTCCGGGTGTCCGGTGGCGAGGTTCGCACCATCGAAGTCACGGTACGTGATGGGCAAGGTCAGGCACTGACCGGCTCCTGCCTTGCAAGGCTGGGCGTCCATATTGACTCGGCCCATGCAGGTAAAGCCGCCCTCGACCGCGCATGCTGAGGAGCACCCGTCGCCGCTCACCTGATTGCCGTCGTCACATGCCTCGCCTGGATCGACATTGCCGTCTCCGCATGGAGTCTTACAGGCCGTCGTTACGCCGCTCGCGTCACGGCAGCTCGGCTCGATGGTGCAAGTCTTCGAACAGCCTGTCCCGTCGCCAAAAAAGAGACCGTTGAGCGGGCCCTTGTCGCAGGACTCACCCGATTCCGGCACTCCATTGCCGCACACCGACTGAATGCATTTTCCGGTCGTCTTGTCGCAGGTAAAACCGGGTTCGACGAGGCACGTGCTCGAACAACCATCGCCGCTCACTTGGTTGCTGTCGTCGCAGGTCTCGCTCCCGGTGACCTTGCTGTCGCCGCAGAGGGGGACGCAATGCTTGCCCGCGACGCGGCACTGCCACCCGGGCTCGACCGCCTTGCAATCGGCGGCACAGCCATCTCCCGCGACTTGATTGCCGTCATCGCAGAATTCGTTGCTCGAAAGTTTGCCGTCTCCGCAAGCGGCTGAAGAAACGCAAGGGGCGCCGACGGTGGGACATTTGAAGTCCGCCTCGATGCGACAGACGCCGTTGCATCCGTCCTTCCCCATGGTGTTGTGGTCGTCGCATTCTTCCGGGGGATCGAGCTTTCCGTTGCCGCAGCTGGTGGTGATCACACTGGGCGGGACGATGATGCCGCCCGCATCGTCGCCGGAACTCCCACCACTTCCGCTTCCGTTTCCGCCGGCGCCTGGATTATCCCTACGCGGGGCCCCCTCCGTCGAATCCGTGCAACCCCCAGCGATGGCGATAGAGAAAACGCAGAATATTATCGCCGCGATGGACAAACGCGCGCCATTGAACATAGTTTGCCTCGCTTTTCGATGCTTTGCTGAACTTCGGACCCAGGGTAAGACGCGCCTCCCCCTCGCGGCGGGTCGTCCAAATGGGGCACTACAGCGAAGAACGACAGCAACGGGCCTCGCGACGTGAGACTCGGGTTGCGTTCGCGTCCGCCGCCGGAGGATTGGCCCAATGTACGGCGCGTCCGACCGGAAAAATACGCTCACCGCGTTGTCGAAGCTGTGTCGGGCCGCTGCGGACGGCAAGTGCTTCGGCGCCGCGACCAGTTTCAAGTAGCGGAGCGTCGGCTCACTTATCCAACGGCGGCCAGGCGTCTACCGTCAAATACTCGGGTTGCGCCGGCAAGGCGGCGCGACTCGGCGCCTCGAGCAGGGTGCGATCGATGATTCGACGGTACTCGTCGCTCGGCGCGGGCTCTCCTGTCCGAAGCGTCGCGCCGCTCGCTCGAAGAGCAGCGGCAATGACCTGCCCGGCCGGTTCCAGCGGCTCGTTGACGATCCGCCGAACCATGGTGGCAAGCTCCGCCCCGCCAACCGATTCGAGCGTTTGCAGATAGAGGATGTCGTCGTACCTGCGACCGCTGGCCTTCGAGAGGAGCATCCCCCAGAACGAGAAGATGTCTCCACGCGGGTCTCGCCGACGAGCCGCGGCCTCGCTCAGCGCCGCGATGAGAAACCCGCACGTATAGTCGTTGCTGCCAGGGCGTGCGTTCTTGAGCGGCGCGCCAGCGAGGCCGAAGGCGCACAGCGACGCCGCATCCGAGAGGTGCTTGCGGTACATCTTCTTGTCGATGAAACCGAGCTCCACCAACGCCCGGTATGCGAAGGCGTCAGCGCTGCCTTCGTGCAGCCAGCCTCCACCTGGGACCTCGTGGAAAAACTGCTCGCCGTTCCAAAGGTGAGCCGCTTCATGCGCGACCGAGAACAGCGTTCGCCACAGAACCTCCGCATCACCTTCCCCGCGGCGATCCAGACCGAGTGTGACGTCTTGCTGGAGAATACCGGGTGGGAGCGTGCCGCCACCGATGCTGAGGGCACCCCTCGATTCGGCGGGCGGACCGTAACTCAGGTAAACGTTCGGACGGAAGGTGAGCGGGTGCCCGGTCCTTAGGGTGTAGAGCGCGAACAGGCGAGGCAGCGCCTCCTCGATGCGCTTCAAGAGCCAAGGAGGGAATCCGCGATCCACGACGGCGGTCATGTGCGGCGAGCTCACCGGCGCAGTGGCACCGAAGTAAACGTACGTTCCCCGGTCCACCGATCGCCAGTGCGCCGGCGCCCGATGCGTCTCGCCCGCCACGATGACGTGCTCCGAGGGCCTCGGTAGCAGCGTGAAGCGCGTCTCGACGGGACCGCGCTCCACCATGTCCCTCGGCTCGCAACCGGCACCGCTCCCGCAGGCGAGCAGCTCGACGTCGAAGTAGCCCGTGTAGAGCAGCACGCCGCCGTCGGTGAAGGGGACGAAGAGCTGATAGGCTTTCTCCGGTTTCTTGGCGTACGTATCGATCTCGATGTGGAAGGCGCTGATGGGCTTGCCGTCGGTGCGCCGGACGATCTCCGCGTGGCCGTCGTCGGCTGAACGAAGCTCGACGGACGAACGAGCGCCGATGCGCCAACGACTCTTCCGATGGGGGTATTCTCGACGAAACCTCACCGCATCCGTCGGCGTCTTGAGCGCGTAGCTGACCACCCATCGACCCGCTTGCGGCTGCGCGAGGGTGACATCGACCTCGAAGGATGGCGGCGGTCGGGGCGACGCCATCAGCTGCGGTGGTGGAACGACCCGACTGCCACACGCCGAGGTGAACGCGATGAGCATCAGAATCAGCTTCGCCAATCGATCCACAGGTCTCCACTCCTCATAACGAGCGCCGTCGTCTGCGCAACGCCACAGGAGCACGACGCATTCCGCATCGCGCGCCGGCCGGCTGAAACGTAACAGCGTTCACCTGCAGGGTGCGCGTGCCAGCGACCGGCATTACGAACCTCGCGGACGCGGCTCTAGCGTGCCGATGCTCGGTCTCCCGTGCGCCGCTGGTTCCGATAGCGCGCAGGGGGGAGATCGAACTCGCGCTTGAACGCACGGTTGAAGGCGGCCTCGGATTCGTAACCAGCGTGCAGCGCAACTTGCAGCACGGTGTCATCCGTCGTCTCGAGCAGTCGGGCACCGAGTTGCATGCGGCACCGCGAAACATAGGTGAGCGGAGCCTCGCCGAGCAGCCGGGTAAACCGTTCCGCAAAGACGGTACGTGACAGTGCCGCTTGTTGGGCTAGCGACGCGACGGTCCAGGCACGAGCGGGCTCGCGGTGGATCGCGCCGAGCGCGCGGCCCACTGCCGAATCGCGCGCCGCGGCGAGCCATCCAGTCCGCTGCCGCGGGAGCTCGGCCATGTACCGGCGTAGTGTCTCGATGAACAGCGCCTCGGCGAGCGTCGCGAGCAGCGCACTTCGCCCGGCGCGGGCCGGCTCGCGCTCCGACGCGAGGTGGCGGATCGTGCTTTCGATCCACTCGCCCGATGTATCGCGGCGGATGTTCACCTTGAACAAGGGCGGTAGCCCCGCGAGAAACAGCCGCTTCGCCTGGCGTTCGCAACCGATGTAGCCACAAATGAACTTGGTGACGCGGCCTCCGCCGCCACCGCGCTCCGAGACGATCGCTCCTTCGAGGATCTTCGGCAGCAACGCGGATGAGTCGGTGAGCTCGGTCACGCGCCCGTTCCAGAGCTCGTGAGCGTCGCCGCGGGGAAGGACGGCGATGTCGCCCGCCTCGAGAGCAACGCTGCCTTGTCCGGGAATCCGCGCGGTTGCTTCGCCTTCGACGAGTAGGTGAAACAAGATCAGATGTTCTGCCGAGGGCGCTAGGAGACGAGCGCCATCGTGGGCCGGCGGTGAGGCGAACCCCCACGGCGCGCTCAGCTCGGCGTCGAGAAAGATCGCCCCACTCAGGCGCACGCTACGCAAAGCTTCAGAAAGAGGATCGGGCTCGCTCATGCGCTGCAAAGAAATCCGGACGCCGAATCAGGTCCTCCCAACACGCATGGCCCATGTTTCTGAAACCAACGCATGGAGGCACATCATGACCGAAGCAAATCGTTTCACGTTCACTGACCCCGCACAAGACAAGCCGACGGCGGAGGTCGTCCGACGCTTCATCGCCGCCTTCCAGGGCAAAGACGCGGCTGTCATACGCGACCTCGTCGCGCCGGATTGCATCATGGAAGCGATGCAACCCGCGCCCGACGGCCTACGCGTCGAAGGCTACGAGGCCAATGTCGCCTTTTGGCAGGCGATGGTCGCTGACCCGAACGGGTCCTTCGAGGTCGAGGATGTGGTCATTTCCGGGGACCGGGCGATCAACCGCTGGCGCTACCGCTTCGGCGTGGGTGAAGAGAGCTCGGTGCGCGGCGTGACCCTGATCCGGGTGCGCGAGGGGAAGATCGTGGAGGCGCTGGCCTACGCGAAGACACCGTCGGTGGCGGACCTGGGCCAGGCGAACCTGTCGACATCCGAGGTCATCCGGCGGTTCAACGAGGCGTTTCAGCAGCACGATCCGGCTGCACTCCCGGAGCTCATTGCCGCGGACTGCTTCATCGAAAACGCCAATCCTGCTCCCAACGGTTCGCGCCACGTCGGCCGCGAAGCTTGCTTGGAGCTGTGGCGGCGGATCGCGACGGCCCCGGGAACCCACTTCGATACCGAGGAGGTCGTGGTCACCGGCGAGAGAGCGACGATCCGGTGGCGGCTCTGGTGGGGCGAAGGCGAAGACAATTCAGTGCGCGGGGTGAACCTGATGCGCGTGCAGAACGGACAAATCGTGGAGGCGCTTGGCTACGTCAAGGGCGCATGAGCCCGCGACGCGCTACCCCCATACAACTGTCATAGGAGAGTCAAATGCGTGAGCTAAAAGTCATCATCTCGGGATGGTCTACCGTTATTCCAAAACGAAGGGATGAGGTGGTCGAGAGCTTCAAAGATTTGGTGCTTCGTGCTCGAAGCGCCCCTGGGTGCCTGGACTTTGCAATGACGGCCGATCCGGTCGACCCGAGTCGGGTCAATATTTTCGAGCTTTGGCAATCCGAGAAGCATTTGAAATCGTGGCGGGCTGTTTGCAAACGGCCAAAGCACATTGCGAAACCAATCCGAGTGGATGTGCAGAAGCACATTCTACAAAAATCCGGTCCGCCGTTCTGACCGGGGACGTCCGTGCCCCTCGAAGTCTTCGTTCCCGATGCGCTGTGGCTGCGGGAGTACTTCGTGCGACTAGGCGGCGCGCGCTTCAATGCGCGCATGACGGTGATCAGGCTCCGGAGCGGTGAGATTCTCGTCCACTCCCCTTGCGCCTTCGACGATTCGCTCACCGCCGAGGTCGCCGCGCTGGGTCGGGTTGCTGCGATCATCGCCCCGGGCAACCTTCACTGGCTGCACGTTCGCTCCTGCCAGCAAGCGTTCCCCGACGCGGTGACCTATATTTGCCCCGGGGTCGAGAAGCGGGCCAAGGGTCTCAACTTCGACTTCGTCCTTGGCGACGATGCCCCGCCGCTCTGGGCCGACGAGCTGTCGCAGGTCGCGCTGCAGGGGACGCGCATCATGCGTGAGGTCGCCTTCTTTCACCGCGCCAGCCGCACCCTCATCCTCGTCGACCTCGTCGAGAACTTCACGCCGGCCACGCCCGGCACCAACTTGCTCCTCCGGATCATTTTTCGCGCGCTTGGCATGTGGAACCGAGCCAGCCCGGCACCTGAGTACCGGTTCGCCTGGGGCGACAGGGCGCGAATGCGTGAGGACATGGAGCGCATCCTTGCATGGGACTTCGAGCGTGTGATCCTCGCGCACGGCGACAACATCGCGCGCGGCGCCAGGCAAATCGTCGCTCAGGCCTGGCGGATGATCCTCCCCTGAGGCGACATTGTCCCGGTTGCTCTTTCTTTCCCCCCCCAAAATTCGGTGAGCTGCTCGGCAAGAGCTTTGCCTTGGTCGAACCCGGCTTGAGCGGCGGGCTTACGCGTCGACGGATTCATCACATTGCCGCCGGTGGCGAATATGTCGTGGGAGTTGCTATCCGGGAAGATCGTTTCGACCCTGCTGCCGTGTGCGCGGAGTTCGTCGACCTGTGCTGCGAGATGCGTGCCCCAGTTCAGCGGTTGCAGTGATTGGCCACTGAATGGTGAAAGCACCAGCACCCGTGCGTATCCAGCTGCCAGATCGGCATTCTCGGCGTTGGATCGGTAGCCGCCGTCGATGTATCGGTTGTCCCCGATCTTGTAGGGAAGGCCACTGGCACAGCTGGCGGCGACGGCGTCCGCTAGGTCGACTCCGCTGTGGCGGTCGAACACGACCGGTTCACCGGTACGGGCATCGACCGCCGTGATGAGTACCTTTTGTTGTGGCCAGCGCTGACTGGGCAGCCGCGAGGCGACGGTGGTGCGCCACTGTGTTTGCCAGGAGTCGTCGTTCGCGGCCGCATCCGCCTCAAGCGCCGCCGCGCCCATCCTGCGGCGCATGTCGGCCGCATTCTCAGCGGCATCGATGAGTGCCTGCAGCCTCTCGATATGGTTCTGGTTCGTCGCTGGTCGAATCGGAGCGCGCCCACGGTCGGATCCGGTTGGAGCGGTCCGTGGCTGGGGCGCAGCGTCAAGGACGGCGGCAAGCAGTTCGGTCGGGGTCGCGCTCGTGATCTGGGCCGCGGTGGTCGATCCGGCCGACGTCCCGATGATCACATCAGCCCCGGTCACATCCAATCCGGCCTCGAACAAACCGGCGATGACGCCGATCAGCCACGCATTGCCTGCCGATCCGCCACCACCACGTACGCGCGTGCGCTCGACGCAGCACTCTCGTGGGGCTGGATCGACAGCCAGAAGCGCGCGCTCGACGCGTCGGCCTGGCTCCAGCGCTTCTCGCCGTGCACTGCGAAGAGCCCTTGGTCGAAGATCAACCGAGCACGCGCTGAAGCACTCATCGCGTCCGGCGCCATGAAGCAGGCGGGCCTCGACGAGGTGGAGCGTGCGCGCGCCGACGGCCGCTGGGCGCGCGCCTACGAGGGCTCCCGCACCGCCGAGGTACCTGCGGACCTGGCCACTGCGCTCGCGCGCAACCCACGAGCGCGCGCCTTCTTCGACGCGCTCGACCGCGCGAATCGTTACGCGATCCTCTGGAGGGTGCAGAACGCCAAGAAGCCCGAGACCCGCGCGCATCGCATCGAGCAATTCGTCGCCCTCTGCGCCACTGGCAAGACCCTCCACCCCACGCGGGAGACGACGCGCCGAAAATGATGAGGGGCGCGCGCCTCGACGAGGTGGAGCACGTGATCGATCTTCCAGCGACCGCCGGAGGCGCCCTCCGACGGCAGACTACTTCGCCGTCCCGATCCTTCAGAGGGTGCGGTCTACCGGTCGGTTACTTTCACCGAGACGCAGTCGTTCGGGCGCGCGTTCTTTTTAGAGGGGAGCCTGCTGTTTTGGCCGCCACCCGCGACACTTTGACCGTCGCGGGCTTCCGAAACGCCCTTACGTCACATCACCCGACCCGATCAGAATCACGCGCGACGGTGATTGTGATTGCACCGCAGTACGTCGAGCGACATGGGACCCAGGAACGATAGGAACGCCGGCGCCGAGCGCGGTAATCTGATCACATCCAAACATCGGGCGAGGAGAACACCATCATGATCGCGAAGAACACCGTTTGCCTATGGTTCGACAAGGACGCCGAAGGGGCGGCGCGCTTCTATGCCGCTACGTTCCCGAACAGTGAAGTGCGCGCCGTTCACAAGGCGCCGGGCGACTTTCCGGGAGGGAAGGAAGGCACTGTGCTGACTGTGGACTTCACCGTCCTCGGGATCCCGTGTCTCGGTCTCAACGGCGGCCCGCAGTTCAAGCAAAGCGAGGCGTTCTCCTTCCAGGTCGCCACGGACAACCAGGAGGAGACAGACCGCTATTGGAAGGCGATCGTCGGCAACGGCGGGAAGGAAAGCGAATGTGGTTGGTGCAAGGACCGCTGGGGCCTCTCCTGGCAAATCACGCCTCGTACCCTAACCGAGGCGATGGCCGCGGGCGGGGCGGAGGCAAAGCGTGCCTTCTCCGCCATGATGACGATGAAGAAGATCGATGTGGCGGCCATCGATGCCGCGCGGCGGGGGTAGGGTTCGTCGGAGCCGGGCGAGCCGTAGCTGACCGCTTCGATGCCGATGACCCATGTACACCCGCGATGCGAATGCGAAAGCAACGACCATGGCGTTGTACGTCATGTGCACGGCGATGGGAGCGACTAGCGATCGGAAACGGCCGTAGCCCAGCGCGGCGGCAAACCCATGACGAAGACCGGCAGAACGGAGACGGCCGGGCGCGGATCGCTGTCGAGCACGTCGGTCCCGAACACGCCGAGCGCCGTGACGATGAAGGCCTGGAGGACGACTCCTGAGGAAGGCGGTGCTTGGATCGCGCAGCGAGCGGTCGAAGATGCCGCGCATCAAGACGGGAGAACCAGCGACGCCGGAACAGCGGCAGAAGACGCGGCGCGATCCCGCGGCGGCCAAGCGCAAACTCCAACTGTTAGGATCGACCACCTTCCGGACGACGAGCGTCGCTGCAAGGTGTGCGGCAACAGAACGGATACGTTCGAACGACGCGTACGGCGCAATCGCGTGATGGGGGCGACCGAGCTCAGCGCGAAAAAGCGTCGAAGCCAGTCAACTTCGATCAGCGAACGCATTCCAAAACGTGCCAATGACGACCGCGCGAGCACCGAGGCTGCATCAATCCGCTGGTGTCGAATCGGGCACCGCTGCTTCAGACTGTCGCCGGATGATAAACAAACGAACGAGAATCAGATAAAAAGCGCAGACCCAGTCGCTCGACGGACGCTACTCCGTGGAGTACTGTGCTCCGGGATGCGCGCCTATGTGAAGCGACTTTCACTCGGGATTCTCCTCTGTCTCGTGCACTGCAGCGACGATAACCCGCCGGGCGTGACCCCGCCCTTGGATGCGAAGCGCGATGTGAATCCCATCTACACGATCGATCAGCTGAAGGATCCCGAGACGTGCAAGGCCTGCCACCAAAAGCACTACGACGATTGGTCGGGCAGCATGCACGCCTACGCGTCCGAGGATCCGCTTTTTTTGGCCATGAACGAGCGCGGTCAGCGCGAAGCCAACATCGGCAACTTCTGCGTCAATTGTCACGCGCCGATGGCGACGGCTGCGTTGGGCAAGGACACCACCGTCGATGGCGCGATGCTGAAGGCACTGCCCAAGTCGCAACGCGGGGTCACCTGCTACTTCTGCCACAACATCGACGGCGTTACCGGCTCACACAACAATCCGCTGCATCTGGCCAACGACAACGTGATGCGCGGGAGGTACGACGACGCTGTCTCCAATGAGGCACATGCGTCGGCCTATTCCGAGTACCTCGATGGAACGCAATTGAAGTCAGGCGACGCGTGCGGCGCCTGCCATGACATCGTCAACGACCGACAAGCCCACATCGAGCGCACGTTCGAGGAGTGGAAAGAATCCGTGTTCTCGTCGCCGGTCATCGGGGTGACCTGCGCGCAATGCCATGTGCCGAAGCTGCTCAAAAATGTGATCGCCGACGGCCCCAAGGTACAAGGAACGGGTGTTTTTCTTCGCGATCCCCACGAGCACAAGATGGCCGCTGTCGACGTCGCCATCACCGACTTTCCGCAACTGCAAGCGCAGAAAGAGGCCGTTGCGTCCGAGCTCAATCGCGAGCTACAGACCGCTGTCTGCGTCACCAATCTAGGGGGCGAAGCTCTCATTGCCGTGTTGGCCAGCAACACCGCCGCGGGGCATAGATGGCCGAGCGGGACTGCTCAGGATCGCCAGCTCTGGTTCCAAGTCACGGCGTACACGGGTGGTGCGCAGATTTATCAGAGCGGGGCGATCCCTGCTGGGACCGACCCAAAAGAGTCGGCTGACCAAGATCTATGGCTCATCCGTGACTGCATGTTCGATGAGCAGGGCCAGGAAACGCATCTGTTCTGGGACGCCAAGACCTACGACTTCAACTCGCTTCCAGCCCAGATCACGTTGGACCCGACATTGCCAGCATTTTACCAGACGCACGCGGCGCGCCGATATCCCGCCACGGGCTCGACGACGAGACTCACACCGCCTCCTGATCGCGTAACCCTCAAGGTGTGGCTCCAGGCATTTCCCTACGGCGTGTACGACGAATTGATCCCCGAGCTCACGACGCTTGGCTATAGCGACGGGCAGATCAAAGAGATGCGCGGCAAGATTGCGCCAGTTCAGATAAGCGCGAACTCGGACCTGACGCGTGGTTTGGATCTGGAGTGGACGGCCGATGCCGTGGCGGACAAGGAGCACGGTGGTCAGGAATTCCGCAACGGGCTCATTCCTGTATTTCCGTCTGGAGCCTGGGTGCAGTGCGTCACGGGCACCGCGATGAGCGCTTCTGCGCAGAACGTGGGCGCCCCGAAGCACAAGATCTGCTCGCCTTGACGCCGCCACAGGTTCCAACGGCTCAAAGCCGAATATCACTCTCTCGAATTAGAATCGGATCTTTTGCCTGTAGACATCGGTGCGTCGGCTACGGAGCTCGAATTCAGTTGATGCAGAAGTTGAAGTCGGCCGTGTCAATGGGGATCGGTGGATCGCTTTCGTCATTGATCGTTGGAGAGATGCGCCAAACGCCGGGCATGATGCTCAGGTCGATGGGGTTCAGCGTGTAGCTGCCGCTCGCAGCGTCGTAGGTGACCATCGGCAAGCTCGGGCTGTCATGCCTGTGTTCGGGCATCCAGACCCTGAGCGCGAGCCCTTTGGAGACGGGCATTCCATCGGAGCCCGTGACCTTCAATTTGAAGACATTGTTGCCCTTGATGGGTGGCGCCGGGTCGCTCTGGATGAGCAAGAACGACATGATGTTGTTCTTGCCCCTCTTCGTCATATTGGCGGAATAGGTATCGACCTCGGCGCGGAGCGAACAATCGGTGCTGCCGTCGGTGCTTCCTCCAACGCTCGATCCTCCGGTGCCTCCGGTGCCCGCGCCGGTTCCGCCGGAACCACCTGCGCCGCCGGCCCCGGGATCCGCGTCATCGGCCGAGCATGCAACCGCAACGCTCGCCGTGCCCATGACGACGCACACGCCGAATGCTGCGCGTCGCGCGCTGCGCATGGCCAGACGAAGGAGCGATCTAACGTTTTCTTCCTGCAGCGGGATGTCGTGTCGAGACCCCGAATCGCGCATATGCGGTTGTCTACGCTTCATCTTTCCGAGCCTTCCCGCGATGGATGCGGATCAAAAGTCGAGCTAGAGAATAGTACGCCTCCCGAGACGGGCCGTTTCTATCATCCGCTCCTCGTCGATACTTTCTCGACAGATGTCATCGGGGCGCCCGAGGCCAACCGGCGCCCGACCGGAGAGTTGAAATATTTCGAATGGACCGGAAAATCGCACGATCGATCGGCTAGATGCGCTGGCAGCGGGGTATCGCGACGGGATCAAGCTGTCGTGGCTCGTGAAGCTGAGGTGGGCGGCGATGAGGGGGGCAGCTCGTCACGATCGGCGTGGTCAAGAGGGATGGGCATTCAGTCTCAGCTTGCTCCTCTGCTCGGTCTCATGCGCTCAGCTTCGCGACGAACTCGTTCGCGTCTTGGTGGACGGTGCAGGGGCGAGCTTGGCGCTCTGGAACTGCGCTTGCCACCGTCATGCTACAGCCGCGAGCCACGTGGATGCTCGTCCTTTATCCTTACTGCTCGCGCGATGCTCACTGCCTGCGGGCACATCGGCGCTCATGAGAACAGTTTCGTGAGCAGATTGATGCAAGCGACGAGAAAGCTCGCCGCCGCGGATTCACCGCAGAGTACAAGCAGCGCATTTTGCGTGAGGCTGATGCGTGTACGAAGCCGGGCGAGCTCGGCGCGACTATCACTGACCCGAAAGCGACGTCATGAAGAACCAAATGCGACCTATCACCCCGGTGAGATTCTTCGCGAGGAGTACCTCGTTCCACTCAACCTGAGTGCCAATGCCCTCGCTCAGGTGCTTGGTGTGCCAACCAACCGCATCAGCGCGATTGTCGCGGAGAAGCGCGCTGTGACGGCCGATACGGCGCTGCGTTTGGCGCGGGCGTTCAAAACTTCGCCGGAGTTCTGGCTCAACTTGCAGCAGGCCTTCGACCTACGCACCACGGAGCGGACGGTTGGCTCCGTCGTGCGCGGCATCAAGCCTATCCGGCGCGGCCACGCAGCGTAGCCGACACCTCGCGGGACCTCCATCCGCGTGGTCTTCCGTCGTGTGCTACATTGCCAGTATGCGTGCAGGTAGAACAAAGACGACGAGTTTCTCGCTCGACAAGTCGACGCTCAAGAATCTAAAGGCCCTGGCTGCGCGCCGACACAAGGGCAACGTGTCCGCGCTTCTGGCTGAGATCGCGACGCGCGAGGCGAAATTCACGGCTGCCGAGGCTTTCTTCGAGAAGTACGGCGTTCCGCTGCTCGACGAGAAAGACGTGGAGCGCATCGAGGCCGAATGGCGAGGCCCGTTGCCGGTGAAGAAAACAAAACGGCGCGCAGCGTGACATTCACATTCGACACCGGGATGCTGATTGCACTCGAACGACGAAAGCGGCGAGCAACCGAGGCCTTCCGCGCAATCGTTCGACGTGGTTTTCTGCCCGTCGTACCCGCGGTCGTCTATGCGGAGTGGTGGCGCGGTCGGACGGACATTCGCGAGGAAGTTCTCGCGGCGGTGATCGTCGAAGATATGCCTCCGCTCCTCTGCCGGGCGGCCGGAGAGGCGCTAGGCGCCGTACGAGGATCAACGCTTGCCGATGCGGTCGTGATGGCATCTGCCGCTCTGCGCGGAGGCGGCGTCGTCTATACGAGTGATCTCGACGATCTCATGCGCCTCTCTCGCCACTTCCCGACGGTGCGCGTGCTGGCGGCGTGAGCGCGTGCGCTCGTGATGTTGTCTATTTGATTCCGATCCATCCCACCTCCGCGTGGGTCAGCGTCTCCCAGGCAATGAAATAGTTGGCGCCGGAAGGTCTTACCTTCGTCTCGAGAAGCATCTTGGTGAGAGGGAGCGGGATCCCCAGCCGATTCTGGAAATGATTGTAGGCAATTTCGCCGGCGGGAATCGTGCCGAGGGTCACCATGCCGCCGCACAGCCAATCGGGTGCCGGTTTGCCGTTCAAGTAGTCCGAGTGGAATTCGAGACCGGCTCGCAGGGGCGTCGACTCTTCGGCATAGAGATCGATCCCCTGCTGCTGCGCTGTTTCGGCGGTATTGATGGCGGCGGCGATTCCCCAGCTCGTATGCCCGAAGTCGCGGCAAGTCTCCTGCGCGAGTCCATCGACGAAGGTCGATTGACCTTGCCAGAACGCGATCAGCTCCGCCGGCGTGTCGCGCCCCCCCACGGGAGGCGGCACGGGATAGGGGCCGTCGGTGGCCAAATAGATGTAGGCGGGAACGCGCTTTCGCCACATCGACACGGCTTTGTCGAAGATGGCGCTGTCATCGTTGAAGACACCGATGCCGATCGATGCCTCGGTCATGATGAGCTCCCAGTTGCCATTTTTGGTCGAGGTCACGTTGACGAGCGGTATGAATGCATCCCGCAACATGGCGCCGAAGCGGTCCACGTCCGTTTTGACCCATCCTGCGCCCGTGTAGCGGACGATCTCCGCTGCTCGCGAGAAGGCGGCTCCGGACCAGCCTGCTTGAAGAGGAGCGTTGCTATTGGTATGCGATTTGAGAACGCTGCCCCAAGCGTTCAAAATCTCGATTGCCTTTTGGGCATGCGCTTGGTTACCGCTCATATGCCAGAGGAGGGCGTGCGTGTAGGCTGCGAGGGCGTCGTCCCGTTCGTCCGAACAACCGAAGTTCGGATTGGAGCTAGAACCACACTCGACGGTTTCGCGCGCCTTGGGCATCCAGGACAACGACGCAAAGGAGCTCGACTTGGCTGTATCGTAACCAGACTTCCATGGCTCGGCGCCCGCCTTGACCTTGTCGCGAATGAAGTCGAGCTGCATTTGATTGAGGAGGACGCCCGGATGCCGAAATCGACCGGGGGGCGGGGGCACGATCTCGTCGCCACGCAGATCGTTGGTCCGCGCGTCGGCGGTAGGACCGGCGTCGATGGCATCTGCTCTCGCGGCGTCCGACGCTCCGGTGTCCATGCTGCTCGCGTCCTGCCCAGGTGAAGTCCCTCCCGCACCGGCGCCAGCCGCGCCGTCGGACCGAGTCCCGTCCGGCCTCGCGGCGTCTTGGCCGCTGCCGCCTTGGCCACCAGCGCCTCCTTGACCAGCGCCTCCTTGACCAGCGCCTCCTTGACCAGCGCCGCCGCTATTCGACGGGCCTCCTCCGGCGCCA
>DATHEQ010000397.1:0-2750 GCA_035318505.1 Polyangiaceae bacterium
ACCGACCCCCACGACATCAAGCGGATCCGGCGGGCGAAAAAGTCGAGGGACGGGCTCTTGCCATCGGGCGCACCGATTCCCGGGCTGCCCTGACCCGACGAGGCGGGCGCGGTGAGTTGCATCCATGGTTGGAGCAGAACACCGACGTTGACCGAGACGCCTTTCTCTTCGTCCGCGAAAACCTGTGCTGCTGAAGCCTGATTCTCGAGCAACACCGCACCGGCAAAGCACGCCAACATGACCCGTATGTTCACGTAAACCTCGCGTCTTCGACCCATTCCGAGCCGTTTGTCTTCGCAGCGGACGCGACTGTGTCATCTGGCAGAATGGCCATCAATAGGACCAACGATGCGTGCCGACACAAGCCAGCTCGTTCACGACCGACGGGCGCGCGGATTGGCGACAGCCATCGCTGATTAGCTGCCCAACATACGGCTCCGCGCGATGAAAACACGACCTGCGACCTAGGTAGCCGCCACGAGCAGCTCTTCGGCGTTGTTCGGCGGGCGCAGGCCATCTGGCCTGCCCGCAAAGTAACGCTGGGTGAGCGTGGCCGCGGAGACGTGCTGGGCTTCTCGAAAGCCGGCTTCGCGGGCCAGCGTGAGCATCTCCGTGGGCGTGAAAAAGCTGAGGAAAGGTGTGCCGCTTGCCCGTGCGCCCTGCGCGGCGCGCTCGAGCGCGGGGCGCACTTCGGGGTCCGCGAGATCGATTGGGAGTAGGAAGGACATGGCGAGCGTGGATCCCTTCGCGAACGCCGCAACTTCCCGAAGCGTTGCCGCATTCGCCTCCCGCGTCAGGTACATGCTCACACCGGTGGAGGCGATGATCGCGGGCTTGTCCGCATCGAAACCCGCGACGGCGAGCTGCTCCCGCCAAGAACCGCCCGCCTCGAAGTCGACCGGCACGAACCTCAGCCACTCCGGGATGCCGAAGCCGAGTTCGATCAAGCGCTGTCGCTTCCAGATCTGAGGACCGGGTCGGTCGATTTCGAACATCCGCAGGCGCGAGGCGACCTCCGGTCTGCGCTGCGCAAACGTGTCGAGGCCCGCTCCGAGAATGACGTATTGATCGACGCCGTGCTCGGCCTGCTGCACGACCAAATCCTCGATGAAGCGAGCGCGGGCGACCATGGATGCTCGAAACTGGCTCGTCCCTTGCGGGTGCATGTCCGGACGGCCACGCCAATCTGCGGCGGGAGCCGCGAGTCGTAGCCCAATCTCGTCTTCGAGAACGTGCGGAGGCGCATCGAGCTCGACGTGCATCGCGCGCCACAACGCAACCCGCACGGCCGTCTGATCTGCTGCTACCGGCGGCTTGTCATCCATGAGGCTCATCTCCTTTCGATCGCAGGTTTCCAATAGCATGCGTCGTCGAGATCCGGAATTGGCGCACGCGGGCAAGATCGCGTGCATGCCGCGAATCATTGGCGCCCAGCGACGACGGCGAGCTCGTTCGACCCGCAGCCAAGTCCATCGCTATGCACGCTGAGCGCTCCGCCATGGAGCTCGACGACGTGGCGAGAGAGCGCGAGCCCGATGCCGAGCCCTTTGTGCTCGCGATTGTGGCCGGTGTCCTGCTGGCGGAAGCGCTCGAATAGCTGAGGCAAGAACTCCGGTGCAATCCCCCGCCCCGTATCGGAGACCTCCACCTCGAGATGGGCGTCGCGCTTGCCCAGGCGGAGCGACACCATGCCGCTCGCCGGCGTGAATTTCACCGCGTTGGACAAGAGATTCCAAAGGACCTGCTGAGATCGGCCCGGATCGACAACCGCTATGCCCACTTCGCCAAGCGCAACATCCAGTCTTATGCCTTTTGCCTGCGCCAATGGACGAATGACCTCGACCGCAGCACGCACGACGTCCTCGACGCAGCAGCTCACGGGCGCAAGGAGCAGCCCGCCCGAATTGAGCCGAGCGAGATCGAGCAAATCTTCGATGAGCCGCGATTGGCTTTCCGCGCTCTGCACGATTGCCTTCATCGCGCGGTCGAGGTCCTTCATGCCCACCGAGCCCGAGAGCAAGCCGCGCCCCCAAAGGAGAATCGGCGCGAGAGGAGTGCGAAGCTCATGGCTCAGAACCGCGAGAAACTCGTCCTTGGCGCGGTTGGCAGCTTCGGCGCGCTTCGCCATGGCGCGGATCGCTCCTCGCTTTCTCGAAGCTCCATCTCGGCGCGCGCACGTTCCACCGCCGCCCAGATGCGTTCGGCGACGTCTTGTACGAGCGCGATCTGAGCGGCGCTCCATTCGCAGGGTGCGATGGTGGTGACGGTCAGTGTCCCAACGAGCCGGCCTTCCTTGACGAGGGGGACGCTGATGAAGGCGACGATGTCGAGCGCCACGTACGGGCTCTTGTACGAAAGGAGAGGCGGCGCTTGCCGAGCTCGTCGATGCGGCGTACGTCGACATTCGGGCGCGGCTCCGGAAATGAGCGATGCGCATTCGCACCCCCAACGTAACATCGTTCAATCGAAGAGCCTTCCGAGCAGCCCCCAACGTGACAGCGTGGATCGTTTTCGAGCTCCGAGCAGGCGAGAATCCGACACCGTCTATCAGTTATGGCGTCCATGAGGCCGTAGACTTGACATCCATGGCCATTTGAAGGCTGCTGTCACGGCCAGTCAGCTACCGGATGTCCGGATGAGGGCTGCCGGGAGCCTCGTACTAGCCATCGTTGGTCCGACTCTAGCCTTGGACCCGCGCGAGCCTGGCTTCAGAATCTCACGCTGCTCCTGATGAAGCGACAGTGCGCCTT
>DATHEQ010000398.1:0-3010 GCA_035318505.1 Polyangiaceae bacterium
ACGCTAGCGGTGCGCCTTCATGAACTCTATCGCAAATGACGAACCGTGCACTTTTTTCCTGCCTTGGCCCATTCCCGAGCCAGCGAGGCTGGTTCTGCCTCTCGAAAGGCCTCTGGCTGCGGGCGAAATCGCTCCTCCAGAGTGCGCTTGTGGACGCCGGATTGTCCCAATTAGGAGTGAACGGGCGATGCCCGAAACGCTTCAACTGCCGAATTTACTACAGGGACTCCAGCCCGGGAAGCACGCAGCCAGCCGCGAGCTGGCCCGCCACGAAGTCTACCGGCCAAGCGCTGTCAAAGCAGCGAATTCCGCGCCATTGCCCCTTGGTCTTCACCTTGCCCTCGTCGATCAGCTGGCGCATGACCCGGCGGAGGTGCTGGCGTCGGTCGAGAACTCCTTGGTCAGTGTCTCTGAACTACTGCCTGGGTTGTTCGTGAGGTACGAGAGCAAATCGTTAGTCCCCGGCCCGTCTACCTGCCCGTCGTTCATTGACGCCGCAGCGACCTTACACGCGCGCGGTGTGAGGGACTGCCGTCCGCCTCGCTTCATCTTCGCCGTGAGCTGAGGAGCCCCAAGCACGAGGCCGCGGTGCTTCGCGCTTCGTCGAGCGACTTGTGCAGCAGAGTGTCTTCCGTCGCGTTGGGCGCCTTGTCGATGTAGCTGAGCGCATGCATCGGTTTGCTGGCCGGGATCTTCGCGGTCTTTTTCGCTCGGCCTTGGCCTTGGGGCTCCGAATCTTTGATTCGAGGTCGGCGAACTTCTTCGGTCGTTTTGCGCAGCATGTGGATAGATCTCCTTCCTGGGCATCGGGTTCGGAATAATGCTAGGGCAGGCGCTGAGCCGTAGCAAGAACTTGGCGGGGCGCTGGGAGAGCCCGAATAGTCCGATGAAAACCGAGTAATCTGTTGGCCCCGCCCCCCCGGTTTTCCAGCGGTTCCCTCCGCGCTTCCGACCGATCCATGTTCGACATTTCACAGTTGCTCACTTCCGTCGCTTCGGACGCCATGGGGCTGCGCCGCAAGCGCCGTCACCGCGCCCTGGGGTTCCTCGGCGGCTCGCAGCGCTCCTCTTTTTTCGGCACGTCGAGCCTGATCGGAATGGCCGGGCTCGCGGTGGCTGCTTACCAGATCTTCAAGGACAAGTCGGTGGGCACGCCGGCGATGTCGCGCCCGATAGTTCCGGGAACGACCGTGGTCGACACCTCGGGTCGCGCTCTCGAGGGATTCCAGACCGGCGCGCCGCCGATCCCGAATTTCGCGGCACCCGGACGCGAGGTCAGCGATCTTCCGCTGCGTGCCGTGCGCGTCATGATCGCCGCGGCTCGCTGCGACGGCCAGCTTGGCGAAGAGGAAATCGGCCAGCTGCTCTCGCATGCCAAGGACGCGGGCCTCGAGATGCAGATGCGCGCGGAATGGCAATCGCCTCGGCCCTTGGCGGAGATCTGCGCCGGAGTCAGCGACCCTGCGCAGAAGCGCGACCTCTACGTGCTCGCCTACACCGTGCTGCGCGCCGACGACGAAGTCTCGGGCGCCGAGCGCGTCTTCCTGGCCCAGCTCGCGGCGCGTCTCGCCCTGACTCCCGAGCAGGCGGCCTCGATCGAGCGCGAAACCGCGCGCAAGATCGACGCTGTCGGCTGAGTCCTTCTCTTCCACTCCCACACCCCGCAATCCCCACGCTCATGCCCGAAGAAGCTCTGTGGTACATGGCGATCGGCGGCCACCAGGTCGGCCCCGTCTCCGCCGCCGAAATCGTTTCCAACGTCAAGAACGGCAGCATCGACGCGAGCACGTTGTTGTTCACGGCCGGCATGACCAGCTGGACCGCGCTCAAGGACGTGTCGCAGTTCGCGCAGCACCTGCGCGGCTCGGGCTCGCCGCCCTCCGCGCCCTCGCGGCCGAGCGTGCCGGGCCGCCGCGCTCACGAGATCGATTTCGAGCTCCACGGCGCCGAGATGCAGTTCGTCGAGGTCGCACTCGATCCCGGCGAGAGCGCGGTCGCCGAGGCGGGCACGATGATGTACATGACCCAGGGGATCGAGCTCGAGACGATCTTCGGCGACGGCAGCAAGCAGCAGACCGGCTTCATGGACGTGGTGCTCGGCGCGGGCAAGCGTCTGCTCACCGGCGAGAGCTTGTTCATGACCGTGTTTTCCAACGTCGGGCAGGGGCTCGCCAAGGTCGCTTTCGCCGCGCCCTACGCCGGCCACATCCTGCCGATGGACTTGCACGCGCTCGGCGGATCGCTGATCTGCCAGAAGGACTCTTTCCTCTGCGCCGCGCGCGGCGTGTCGATCTCGATCGCTTTCCAGAAGCGCCTCGGCGTCGGCCTGTTCGGCGGCGAGGGATTCATCATGCAGAAGCTCGAGGGCGACGGTCTGTGCTTCGTCCACGCCGGGGGGACGGTGCACGCGCTGGAGCTCCAGCCGGGTGAAACCTTGCGCGTCGACACGGGCTGCCTGGTCGCCCTGCAGCCCTCGGTCGACTACGACATCCAGTACGTCGGCAAGATCAAGACGGCCCTGTTCGGCGGCGAGGGAATCTTCTTCGCGAAGCTCACCGGTCCGGGCAAGGTCTGGCTGCAATCCCTGCCCCTCTCGCGCCTCGCCGACCGCATCTACAAGGCCGCGCCCCAGACGGGACGACGCAAGGAAGAAGGTTCGCTGCTCGGGGGTCTCGGAAACCTGCTCGACGGAAGAGAATGAGGCCACGGTCGTTCCATGGCCATGCGTCGCCCGCTGTGGCTGTTGACGGCCCTTGCCTTGGTCCTCGGGGCCCTGGTCTGGTTCGCGGCGCGCCATTCCGAGCTGCCGCCTGATGTCGATGTCGTAGCCGCGCCGAGCGCGGTCGAAATCCCCGGCAAAGCGATCGTCGCTCCGATCGAGCACTCGAGTGCCCAGGCCGACGCGAAGAGCGAAACGACGCGCGAGGCGACCGAAGCTCCGGAGGTGGAGGAGGACTACGAAATCGAGTCCGCCGACGGCTCCGTGATCGGGCCTCGAGCAGCGCGTGCA
>DATHEQ010000399.1:0-8326 GCA_035318505.1 Polyangiaceae bacterium
CGTCCTGGGTCGCCGATTCGATGTCGCGCTCGAGCGTGAAGTTGATCGTCACGCGCGAGTTGCCCTGATCGGAGGAGGCGCGCAGCTCGTCGATGCCGCTGATCGTATTGACGGCCCCTTCGATCTTGTCGGTGATCTCGGTCTCGATGTCTTCGGGCGAGGCGCCGGGCAGCCTCGTTATGACGATGACAGCGGGAAAGTCGATCTTTGGAAACTGATCAACCCCGAGCTGCTTGTAGAAAGCGCCACCCACGACGAGGATGACGAGGCTGAGAACGGACGCGAAGACGGGGCGCCTGACACAAATTTGGGCGAGCCACTGCATTTACGATGCTCCTAGTGAGGTACGCGCGCGCCGGTCGCGCCTTCGTTGGGCTTGGGTGTGCCGATGGTGATGGCCGCGCCATCGCGCAAACCAGGAGGAGGACGGCGAATCACGCGGTCCTTGCCGTCGAGTGTTTCTAAAACGGCGACGCGCCCGTCCTTCTTGACGCCGGTGCGGACGACCAATTCGAATGCTTTGCCGTCGCGGGCCAAATAGATCTTTTTGACGGTGCCTTCGGCGGCCACGGCGTCTTCTGGAACGGTGGGGACGCGCTCCTCGCCGATGGTGAGCTCGACGGTGGCGAACATTCCCGGCCGCAGCGTGCCGTCAGGGTTCGGAGCCTTGGCCTCGATGAGCAGATCGCGCGTGTTGGCCCTGAGGGCAGGGCTCAAGTACACGGCCGTGGCGGGGTAGGTGCGATCAGGTTCGGATGCGACGCGCAGATCGAGGGTCTGCCCTTGTTTCACCTTGCCGACCGCCGGCTCGGGGACGCTGATCGTGACGCGCACCGGATCGAAGGCGTAGATGGACGCCACCTTGCTCGAAGGTTGCACGTACTCGCCGGCGTTGATGTACCGCTCGCCGATGGCGCCGCTGAACGGCGCGCGGATGATGGTGTCGCCGGCTAGCTTGGCGGACAGTTCGGCCTGCGCGCGCGCAGCCGTCGCTTGCAAAAGCTGCGTCTTGCATTGCGTCTGCTGGCGTTTGTACTCGGCTTCGGCGATGGCCCCTTCCTTGAAGAGGCTCTCGGCCCGGGTGCAGTCCTCCTCCGCTTGGTGAACCTGTGTCACCGCGAGCTCGGCCTGCGCAGCCGTGGCCGCCGCCGAAAAGCCGGCCGCTTTGGAATCCACGATGGCAAGCGTTTCGCCTGCTTTGACCTGACGTCCGCGCTCGATGGGTGTGGCAATCACGCGACCGGAAACATTGGCGGCCACTTCCGACTGCCGGTCGGCGGTGACGGTGCCCGTCAGCATGAGAAGGTGAGGCATCAGGCGCACTTCGATGGGCGCGTCCTCCACGACCACGGGGGGGAGCGTCACCGGTTGCGGCTTGTCGGCCGGCGCCGCCTCGCTGGGTTTGCGGCAACCCGAGAGAGCGAGAGCGATGAGGGCCAAAGTTACGCGCTGATTCATGCTTGTCCTGACTTTCGTCGCTGGAGCGAGCGGCGAGAAGCTGTTCGCGCCGCTGTTCGGATACGGGTGACGCCGGCCGTCGCGACGGGAGCTAGGGCACGGGCATAGAGATTGGCAAGGCCCGCCACGTAATCCTTGCGCGAGCCGCGCCAGAAAGAACGGCGGAAGAAGTGCTTCAGGAAAGCGCGTGCGTGCAGCGCCCCCATCATTCCGAGCGCGGCCATCTCGAAATCCTCGCCGCGAACGAGGCCACGGGCCCGTGCGTCGTCGAGCCAACGCGCGAGCGCCCAAGCGTGTTGCACCGGCGGGGGCGGCCGTTCGGCGTCGAAGATTCGGCTGATGGGGAGGCGGCTCTCGCAGAGCGTCGACATCCGCGCCGCCTCGCTGGAAAAGAATTCGAGAATTCGCGAAAAAAGCCCCTCGAGCTGTTTCGCGAGGGGACTGTCGTCCGGTCCGGCGGCGAGCCCTTTGACCCAGGCCGGCTCCTCTGTGCTGCGCAGGGCAGCGATCATCATCGCCTCGCGCGAGCCGAAGCGCTTGAGTAGGGCGGGCGGTGTCACGCCCAGGCGCTCGGCGATCACCTCGAGCGAGACATTCGGCCCCCGCTCGACGGCACAAACGCGCGCCGCCTCGAGAATCGCCTCGCTGGTGACCTGCCGGGGACGCGTCATGGAAGGGTGCTAGACCCGGGGGGTCAGCGGAGGTTAATGGATATTCACTTTGCCGGTCGAGTCAAGGTGGCGAACGGCGTTTTTCTGCGTTTTTGGAGGGGACGCGAACCAGCTTGCATCGCCCGTCGGATGGTAGAGTCGGCCGATGTCCCACTCGGACATCTTGGTTAACGGAAGAGTTCCGCGATGAGCCATCTCGTTCATCACTTTGTCACGATGGCCTACAACAACGCGTGGTCGAACCACCGTCTGCTCGGCGCCGTCAACCGTCTGACGCAGGCCGATTTCGAGGCACGGCGGACGAGCTTTTTCCCCTCCCTCAAAGCCACGCTCAATCACATCCTCACGGTCGACTGGTACTACGTCGATGCCCTGGAGCGAGGACGGTCGGGCCAACCTGTGAACGCGGAAGCGCTCCGTTTTTTCGAGCCGGAAGAGCCCTTCGACGCCTGCGACGCTTTGCGAGCCGCCCAGAGCGTGGTCGATCGACGTCTCCTCGATCTCTGCGTCCACCTCACCGACGCGATGCTTGACCTCGAGATTGGCATCATGCGTAGCGTGGGCGTCCAGTACGAGACCGTGACCCGCCTTCTTGCCCACTTGTTCGTGCATCAGACCCATCATCGCGGCCAGGCGCACGCCATGCTGGCGGGCACTTCGGTCGAACCTCCTCAGCTCGACGAGTTCTTCTGCGTCAACGACGCCCACCTTCGCGCAGTCGAGCTGGCGGAGCTCGGTTACAGCGAAACGACGATCTGGGCGACACCAGACCGGCGGTAATGGACGTGACCATGCTTTTGGCCGATGCATGTGTGAATGTAGAACATGTTCTAGCCGACTTTGCTCGCGATGGCTACGCGCGGCTCGGCCGCCTGATGAGCGACGAGGGGCTCGCGTGCCTTCGCCGCCGCGCCGACGATCTCATGCTCGGTCGCGTGCCGGACCCCGGTCTCTTCTTCCAGCTCGATACGGAGACGGGGTCCTACGGCGATCTCACCTTCGGCCGGGGTTACCAGGGCCCTTCCTACAACTACCGCAAAATCGAAAAGCTCGAAAAAGACGAGCTCTTTCTGATGTGGCTGCGTAACTCCCTGTTCCAGAACATCGCGCAAGCCTTGATCGGCGAGAGCGTCGTTCTCTATCGCGCCGTGCTGATGACGAAATCGAGCACGGGGGGCACGGTGCTGCCGTGGCACCAAGATGGCGGGCTTTTCTGGGGCCTCGATCGCGATCCGATGCTGCAGATCTGGACGGCGCTCGACGACACGCCCGTCGAAGCCGGCGCCGTCGAAGTGGTCACCGGAAGCCATCGCGCCGGGCTCGCCACGCCGCTCGGCGGCGTCATCCCCGAGCCGCTCGTGCGTGCGCGGCGCGCCGAGGAAGATTGCGTGCCTCTCGCGGCCGGCGCGGGCGAAGTTCTGCTCTTGCACAACCACCTCTGGCACCGATCGCTCGTCAATCGCACCGGCAAACCGCGCCGCGCGTTCTCGGTCTGCTACATGAGCGCCGACACGCGATGCACCCGCAAAAAGCGCGCGCCGCGCCAGTTCTTCCGCGTTTTTTGAAGCGCGCCGCGCGAGGCTCACGCGCCGAAATGGTAGGCCGAAACGCGCAGCCCCAAGATCCTGCCATCGTAGGCGTACGTGCCGCGATCCGCGCCCGCTGCGCCGGCGACGACCATGAGCGGGAGCAGATGCTCTTCGCGCGGGTGCGCCAGGCGCGCCGCGGGTGCGCTCGCCCATTCGGTGAGACCGCGGTCGCGTTCCATCTGGGGCAGGGTCGCGGTCTCGCGCAGCCACGCGTCGAAAGCTTCCGACACCGGCGCTGCCTGCGGGCCGAAGGCGCGCAAGTTGTGGTACGTCATCCCGCTGCCGATGATGAAAACCCCTTCGTCGCGAAGGGGTGCGAGCGCGCGACCCATGGCGAGGTGTTCGGCCGGATCGAGTCCCGCCTTGAGTGACAGCTGTACGGTCGGCACGTTCGCGTCGGGGTAGGCGACCTTGAGCGGCACGAACGTGCCATGGTCGAAACCGCGCTCGGCATTGGCGCTTGGTGCAAATCCCGCCTTGGCGAGGAGGTCTTGCACGCGGGCCGCGAGTTGGGGCTCGCCGGCGGCGGGCCAGGTGATCGTGTACGACTCGGGAGGAAATCCGTAATAGTCGTAGAGCATCGGCGGACGCGCGCCGCTCATCACGGTGGGGACCGCCTCCTCCCAATGCGCGGACACGATGAGCAGCGCGCGCGGCGGCGTCTTTGGCACCGCGGGAAGCGAGCGGAGGTACGACGCCAGTGCCGCGAGCTCGTCCTTCTTTCCGATGCCCACGTCGACGAAGGGCCACGGTCCGCCGCCGTGGGGAAGGAAGACCGTCGGCAGACGTCCGTCGGTCGAACCTGCGCCGGAGCTCGTCACCATGGGAGCACCTCGCCGTTGGCGTGGAGAAAGCGCCCGGTCGTCGCCAGCGTGAGCTCGTCGATGCGCGCCACCAGTTGACGGGCTGCGTCGCGCGGCTCGACGTTGCCGCGCCCTCCCGTCATTTCGGTGTTCACGAAACCCGGATGGAGAATGACGACTGCGATACCCTTCGGCTTCAAGTCAATCGCGAGCGAAGCGCCTGCCATGTTGAGCGCGGCTTTGGACATGCGATAGCCGTACATGCTGCCCGAAGAGTTGTCGGCGACCGACCCCATTCGGCTCGTCATCAGCGCGACTTTACCTCCCGGCGCGAGGAGCGGAAGGAGCCGCTCTGTCAGGCGGAGTGGCGCCAAGGCATTGGTCTCGAGCTGCTCGCGAACGGAGTCGTAGTCGATCGATCCCAGGGCCTCGGCCCGTAAGATGCCCGCGTTGTGAACGAGCACGTCGATGCGCGTGCCGTCGAGCGCGCGAACGAGCGTCGCGATCGAGGCCTCGTCGGTCACGTTCACGTCGGCGATGATGCGCGCGCCAAGGGCCCCGAGCTCCGGGGAGGAGCGCCGGCAAACGGCGATGACGGCGTCACTGCGCGCTTGAAACGAACGGCAAAGCTCGAGCCCGATTCCCCGGTTTGCGCCGGTGACGAGGATAGTTTGCATGCAGGCGTGGTAGCACGCCCACCGTGAGGCGGGTGCCTAGCCGCGACCGCCGCGACCCGCGTCCACCGTGCTCCCGCAGCTCCAGGTCAGCGTCCCCGCGTCGCGGCGGTTACCGCCGCCGCCGCCGGACATCATGCAGGTGCATTGGTTCGTGCCATAGCTGCACACCGCCGCCGCCTCCGTGCATGCCGAGTTGTTGTTGTTCGGCTGCGTTGCCGGGCAACTCGACGATGCATCGACAACGGTCCCACCGCCGCTCCCGCCCGGGTTGCCCGTGCCGCCCGTACCGCTGCCGCCCGCTCCCGTGCCTCCCGAACCCGTGCCCGTTCCACCCGATCCCGTGTCGGTTCCACCTGATCCCGTGCTGCTGCCACCTGATCCGGTGGGATCGGGATCGTCGGAGCCGCCCTTTCCGCCGCCCGTTGTCCCGCTGCCTCCCGCGCCGCTGGTGTTGTCGCCGGTGGTCGAGCCACCGCTCCCCGTCGTGGTGCCACCGCTCGTGACGGCGCCGTCGGCCGAGATCTCGCGCCATTCGGCGTCTGTCACTTTGCCGCCGCAGCCCGGCGTCGACAGCGAAATCACCGCGCACCCAAGCCCAACCAGCAGTAGGCAACTCGTCCGCATGAATTTCTCCGTAAGCATGAGGCGCGCGAAAACGCGCTCTCTCCGTGGACGAGCGCGACGCGCGCAATCCCATTCATAGTGGGTGCCGCGCGGAGAAAGTGATCAGATGTCGCTGCGTCTTTCCGCTGGACCGCTTCGATTTCGGCGCGTCTCAGAGTGGCGTGCGCATACCCATCGCGCGCAGCGCGCACCAACCGGTTCGGGCTTCGAACACGCAGAACGCCGCCGCTGCGAGGACGCCCAAGCTGATCGTCCATGGCACCGGCGCGCCGCTGGGAAGGGCCCACGCGAACAGCAGGACCACGCCAAGGACGAGACTGACGATGCCGATGCGCAGCCGCGCCGCTTTGCCGCGCGCGTCGATGTTGCAGGTGAGACTCATGCCCGGCACCTTCCCACGCACTGCGTCAACAGGCAACGGCACGGCGCCCCTGCGGGATCGCAAGGCCCGAGTCGCGGTGGGGAAGGCGGAGAGAACGAAACGCTCGACCTCGAGCGTTTCGCTCAGTTGTTGGCGACGCGCCGAGGCGAGGTCGTCGTTTCTCCGGGCTTGGTCGGTTTCTCGTCGACCTCGAGGAAGGTGCGCCCGAGGGAATTGCCGAACTCGTCTTCGGCACTGACGCGCACCACCGTGGGTCCGACGTTGCGGGGGGCGAGCCTCGTCGTCCACACCGGGCCGCGATGCGCCCACCTGACGGGCAGCTCCGTCAGACCGAGCATCACGTGCAGCTTCGGCTCGACCTGGGTGGCGTCGACCAGGCCGCCGGGGTCGCGCACGGTGACGGTGATGTCGACGGGATCGACCGGCCAGCGGGCGGACTTGGGCCCGATTTCGATGTCGGCGCGCAGCGCGCGCCGTTGCAACTCGATCATGCTTTCCGAGGAGGGATCCCCGAGCAAGCGGAATCTCAGCTGGTGACTCGGTTCGGCGTCCATCACGATCGGACCGCGAACGCTCACGAAAATACCGCGATCGAGCGCGGTCTCGAGGCCGCTCGCGTCGCGCAGCGCGAAGGCGCGGCCCTGCGGCAACACGACCGTGCGAGCGCCGAGGTTGGCGCTGGCGCCAGGGGGCAGCACGAACGAGACGACGCCGAGCCTGCGCACGGACGAGGCTCTGCTGGCGAGCGTGTCTTTGTCGACCATCCGCGTACGCACGAAGTAGCGCCCTTCCGGCAGATTCTTCGACCAACTCGACTCGGTGGTCGTTTCGCTCGGCTCGATGGTGGCGAAACCTTCGTCGCGCGCCAGCTCGACGATGTAAGACGCGCCATCGGCGCGCGGCTCCCAGCACACGCCCACGTGCGCGGCATTGCCGGGCTCCACCACGCCGAGCGCCGGCGTGCACCCTTCGCCCGGTTTCCATGTTGGCGCTTGCGGCTCGTCCCGAGGCGTCGAGGGGTAACCCTGCACGGTCAGCGTCGAGGCGTGCGCTTTCTCGATGGTGATCCAGCGCTTGTTGGAACCTGCGCGTGCGGTGCCTTCGTTGACCGACGCGACCATACGTTCGCTCTTCACCGCGAGCTGCACCTCGGCGCCGCGAAAAGCGACGTGGGTGGTGCCCGGCCCGCTGACGGCGAGGGGAATGCCGCGCTCGTTCGGAGAGACGGCGTCGATGTGTCCTTCGTTCAGCCGTATCTCGTGCGCCGGAACGAGCAACTGCGAAGCCGGTGCGACGGCGACAACGAGCGGCGCGTAGAAGAATGCGCCGATCGCGATGATCGCGCCCGGGGCGAGCGTGAGCACGTTGTCAGCATCCACTTTGAGGCGGCACGTCTGCTCGCAGGTGATCTCCGCCCCTTCTCCCACGATGCTGGCGGCGTCGACCTTGTGCCAGGGCAGGTCAGGGCGCCAACGAAAGAGGGCCGATTCGCGGCCACTCATGAAGCGGACATCCGTCACCGGAGCCGCCTCTGCGCGATGGTGGGACAAGCCCACCCCCAACATCCCTGCCGCGAAAAGGAAACCGCTACATCGCATGCCTTTTTCAACGGCGCTTTTGCTGCAAAATTAAGCCCTCCCACGAACTTGGCCCTACGGACGCGCCCCCGCCTACCATACGGAATTCCCTAGAGGAGGCATCGATGCGCAGCACCGTTCTCGGCAATCGACGTAAAGCCCTACGCTATGCCGTGCGTATCCCCTGCCAAGTCGTGAGGGAACGCGATTTTCGGCTCATCAGCGACGCCGTTCTCGACGTCTCCGTATCCGGAATGGTGGTCACGGCCGCACATTGGGTGTTCGGGCAATCGATTCTCACCGGGGACCGGCTCATCGTCTCGTTTCAGTTGCCGAACGGTCATTTCTGGGTCGACGCAGAAGCGACGGTGACGCGGGTGGCGCGAGGGCGCCGTCGTGGCGAAAACGCGCCGGCGCTCGCGCTCGAGTTCGACCCGCTGCCCCTCTTCGTTCGGCAGCGCATGCGGGGATCGTTGCGACGCTCGCCGCCTCCGCCGCCGCAGCCCCGACCCGGTCGCCGCCGCAACCATTTGACGGCAGAACCG